>JBHEMG010000106.1:0-24872 GCA_046262715.1 Gemmatimonadales bacterium | reverse complement strand
CGCGAACAGGTAGGTCGAATCGGCGAGCAACGAATCGAGCTGACGGCCGCCGGTGCCGGAGTCGTGGCGCGCCTGCACGCGCACTCGCACGACCGGCAGCCGCGCTGTGACCGCCACGCGATTCGACAGCCCGAACTCGAGATCGAGCGGCGTCTCCCGACGCTCGGCCCGCGGGAAGACGGTCGCGTTGTTGATGCCGATCTCGCCGAATAGCGACGCGCCGATGCGCTGCCGGCCATCCCTGGTGTATTCGTGCTCCCACGTCGTGATGACCGGCGCGAACGTAACGCGCAGTGTGCCGGCGCGGGGTGTGTCGGTGCGCGGCACAGCTTGCGCGACGCCCGCGAGTGGCCAGAGCAGCGATAGGGCCGCAAGCAGAAGCGGCAACGGGTTCGCCGTTGCCGCATTCCGTCGCCCGCCGCCGCCCTTCGTCGTCCTTCCGACCGTGGTCGTCGTCAGGGGATCGGCGGGATAGCCGTCGAATACGCGGCGTTGATTGCATCCCGCAGCTTCCTGGCGATGAGCCGGTGCGTCGCGGAGCTCGGATGTACCGCGTCACACGAGAAGGCGGTTCCGAACGGGTTGGCGCTGCACGGCTGGCCGATCAACGGGAAGGGCCGCACCGCCGTCGCAACGGTCCGCAGCGAATCGAGCGCCGTGTTCGGATTGTAGTAGACCCAGTCATGCGCGGCCGCTGCGCTCGCGATGTACGCGTTGTAGGCCGTCACCGCGGCCGACAGCCGTACGAGCTCGGAGGGCACGAGCACCGCGGCGACGGTATCGTCGCAATCGAGATTGCGCGGGGCGCCCGCGTTCGCGGCCCCGAGCAGCACGGCGCCGTACGGGAACGGCACGAGCGTCGAGTCGCCGCGCGCTCCCGGAATCCCCGTTGCGATCGGCGCGCAGTTATTGCTCACTGTGAACAGCGTCGGGAAGGTGTCGGGGAGCGCGAGCTTATTTTTGATCGCCCAGTACGTCGCGCCTGCCGAGAAATACGGAATCGCGGTGACGTTGGCGACGCCGATCAGAATGGCCCCGTCGGGATTCGCCGAGTCGATCGCGCTCACGATCGCGTCATACTGGGTCTGGAACGCCGCGGTGGGCGTGATCTGGGTGGTGTCGCCGGCATTCGCGGCCGTGGCGGCGCCCAGCACGTCGTTATTCCCGATCCACAACGAGACGAACGTCGGGTGGGCGCGCGCCATAGCCTGGGCCTGCGTCAGGCCGCCCAGGAAAAACTGCGTCAGTGAATTCGAATGCGCCGCGGTGTCGATGTTCTGCGTGAGCGACAGCACTTTGGCGCCGGGCACGGCGGTGTTGCTGATGAACGGTGGTGGAATCGAGGGCAGTGCGCGCAAATAGCACGACGTGCTCGTGCTCGGCGGGAAGCCGGTCGGCGTGAGGCGTGCGCCGGTGAAGACGTTCGTGTATGGCGGCGGGCAGCCGGGACGTCGCAGCAGCGGCGAGTAGAACGGCGAGCGCATCGCGTGCGCCAACAGCACCGCATACGACTGCTGCTGGGTGCTGTCGAGAATGCCGCCTGACTGGAAGCCGGCAGTGATCGAGTTGCCCATCGCGACGTACCGCTCGAACAGCGGATCGACTGGCGTGTTGGCGAACGGCCGGTTGATCGTGTCGTTCTGGCACGCCGCGACGGCGAGGAGGAGTCCGAGGGCGGCGGAGAAGCGCTTGGTCCGAATCATGAGTCGCGTGATCCTCAGAAGGTGTAAGCCGCTCCGATCCCGAACAGATGGGCCGAGAATTGGTAGAGACCGGTATTGCCCGCGGCGATGCTCACCAGGCCGCGGCGGTCATTCTGTTTGATGTACTGGTAGGCGAGGTCCGCGTGCAGCTTCGACGTCAACGCGATTCCGGCGCCGAGCGAGAACTCGTTGCGCGCGCCTTCCGGCAGCAGCGGCGTCACGAATTGCGCGGGAGACGCGCCGGTGTGATAGATGTAGCCACCGCGCAGCTGCACCTTTGGCGAATAGCTGAACTCAGTCCCGAACCGGAATCCGTGCGTGTCTTTGTTCGCCGGATGCAGCGACAGATCCGGCGTGCCGGCGTTCGCGAAGTTGATGTCGATCGTATTGAACCAACCCCAGACGATGTACTGGTAGTCGGCCATCACGGTCCAGCTGTCGCTCGCCTTGTACGCGAAGCCCAGCGATCCCTGCGGCGGCATCATGATCGAGGTCGACACTGCGCCGTTCGACAACGGTCCGCCGGACGCGAACTCCGGCGCGAGCACCGCGTCCACCGGGGTGCCTGCCGGGAGCGGTCCGATCGCCACGGGAAGAACGAGGCCGGTGCTCACCGGAGTGAAGGCCGCATCCCCGTCGTAATCGATTTTCTTGCGGGTGATCCAGTGCCCGCCGATGCTCAACCGGTCGCTGAGCTTGAGGATCGCCCCGAAGTTGACCGCGAAACCGGTGCCGCTCGCGTCGAGTGACGCGTCCGCAAAGTCGGTCCCCGTGCCGACGCCCAGCTGCCCGAAGGTGGTGCCTGCCGGCAGTCCGGCCGGCGTAGCCAGCGCGGGTGGCACGATCTGTGTCGAGAGATCGGCGCGCTGGCGCAGCTTGAGGTGACTGGTGATGTAGGCGACGCCGACACCGATCTTGAGGGTGGGGCTGACTTGATAGCCGATGGTGGGCTGGATGTAGATCGAGCGCACATCAGTGTTATAGCCGAGAAACCGGCCCTGGAAGCCCTCGGTCGGCCACTTCGTCTCGAGGCCGTAGGGCGCAAACAGACCGATGCCCGCGGTCAGCTGCGAGTTGAACTGGTGCGTAAAGAAAGCTCGCGGGACGGGGATGACGGGGTTGTTGAGGTCGGTGCGTTGGTTGGAGAAGTCGTCGGTGAAGCCGCCCTGCGCCGCGATGGCCGTGACGCCGACGCTAAAATGATTCCCGGCGAGGCCCGCGAGTCCGGCTGGGCTGAAGAAGATTGCCGACCCGTCGGCGCATGGGAGGGCTGCGGCGACACCGGCGCGACCCATCGCGCAGGTGTTATGCTCGTAAACCCCAAACCCCTGTGCAGCGAGGGGGGAGGCGGCGACCAGCGAAGAAGCTCCAACCAGCAGCAACAACGCAAACCGCCGCATACGGTGATCTCCGAATGGCGAATTGAGGTAGATGGTGAATCCGGCCGCGATACGGTAGCATTGCCGGGAAGCCTTGTCAAACCCATGCCACGTCCCGCGATAGACCTCTTTCACGCCGCGTTCGGAGTTGCGCCGCGCGCCGCGGCCTCCGCGCCGGGCCGGGTGAATTTGATCGGCGAGCACACCGACTATAACGGCGGTCCGGTGCTGCCGATCGCAATCGCACAGCGCACGACGGCCGTCGTCGGCCCCGGAGATCCCGCGACGCCCGGCGTGCTTGAAGCGGTGTCGAGCAATTACAAGAAACCGGTGCGCATCAAATGGCAGGAAGAGTTGCCGAAGAACTGGGCCGCGTACGTCGCGGGTGTGATGCGCGAGCTCTGGGCGCTCGAAGTCATGCTCCCGCACGCCTCGGCGCGCGTCGCCGTCTCCTCCGACGTGCCAATGGGCGCTGGACTCTCGTCATCCGCTGCACTGTCGGTGGCCGTCGCCAAGGCGCTGTGCGCGCTCGCGCGGGCGACGCTGACGCCGCGGCAGATTGCCGGCGTCGCGTTTCGCGCCGAGCACGATCAAGTGGGCGTGCCATGCGGCGTGATGGATCAGACCATCGCCGCGCTGGGAAAGAAGGATCACGCGCTGCTGTTTGAATGCGCATCGCTCGAGGCGCGGCAGATCCCGTTCACAGCGCGGCTCTGCCTGGTCGATACCGGCGTACGGCATGATCTGGCGGTGAGTGATTTGCAGCAGCGCCGGGCGGAATGCGATGAAGCGGTGCGGCGCCTCAAGGTCGAGCTGCCCGAGTTGGTGTGGCTTGCGAGCTGGCCGGCGGAATGGCTGCTGCGGCTGAAGCGGGCTCTGCGCGAGCCGCTGCGCTCGCGCGCGGTGCACGTCGTGAGCGAGACTGCACGCGCGCGCTTCGCCGCGCAGCTGCTCGAGCAGAACAAGCTCCGGCAGTTCGGCACCCTCCTGTACGAGTCCCATGAATCGTGCAAGCGGCTCTATGCGTGCAGCGCGCCGGAACTCGATACCATCGTGGCGGCGGCCAAGCGCGCCGGCGCCCTCGGCGCCCGGCTGACGGGGGCGGGGTGGGGCGGAGCGGCGATCGTGCTGTTGAGCAAGTCGGACAAGAAGAGCATCCCCGCCATTCAGCGCGCCTTCGAGCGCGCCTACGCGCGCACGCCGGCGATGGTCGAGATTGCCGCGTCGGCGGGTGCGCATACGGAGCGGCTATAATTGAGCGTGTGGCCCGGATGGCGAAATTGGTAAACGCAAGGGACTTAAAATCCCTTGGGGGCAACCCCTTGCAGGTTCGAGTCCTGCTCCGGGCATGGCTGGGCGGTTCGCCATCAGTCTGGTGGTGATCGCCGCCGTCGCTCCCGCGGTGCCGGCATCGACGAATCGACGGCGCGCGAAGTGAGCCCTGACGGAACGCGGACAGTGCGGGGCGACAGTGCCGACGCCGTGTACGATGCGCGTGACGCGCGCTCGCAACATCGGGTGTAGTGACGCATCTGCTGCCCGAGTAGCACTTGCCGACCGGAGTCTCGGGAGGCAACATGGGGAATCGCAGCCATTTCCTCATGGAGGGGGATCTATGTACAACAGCCCACGTTGGATTTTTCTCACACTCAGCCTGGCGGTAGTCGCAGCACCCGCTGCCGCGCAGGGCACTGCCAGCGTCACCGGTCGTGTCACGGACTCGACGAGCGCGCAGCCCGTCGTCGGCGCGCGCGTGTCGGTCGTTGGCACGAACCATGGCGTCGTCACCGATCGCGACGGCCGCTATCTGCTCCCGGGACTGTCCGGCGCGAGCGTCACACTGCGCGCGCAACGCATCGGCTTTACGCCGGTCGATCGCAGCGTCGCGCTGATCGATGGGGGGACCGTGACGCAGGACTTCTCGCTCGCTGCCGCGGCCACGGTGCTGTCAGAGGTCGTGGTTACGGGATACGGCACGAGCACCCGCGAGGAGTTGAGTGGGGCAGTGGCATCGGTGCAGGGTGGGGAGCTGGCGAACGCCCCCATCGCGGGCCTCGATGGCGCGATGCAGGGACGCGCCTCCGGCGTGCAGGTAATCCAGAACGCCGGGAATCCGGGTGCCGGCATCACGGTGCGCATTCGCGGCGCGGCGTCGATCTCGGCCTCAAACCAACCGCTCTATGTGATCGATGGCGTGCCCTTACTGCGCGACGAGTTCTCGCAGCTCGGACTCGGCGGGCAAGACATCACCGCGGTCACCGGCGTCAATCCGGATGAAATCGAGAGCATCGACATCCTGAAGGATGCCGCTTCGGCAGCGATCTACGGGTCCCGCGCGTCTAACGGCGTCGTGATGATCACAACCAAGCGCGGGCGTGCCAGTCCGGCGCGGGTGAACTTCAACGTGTACTCCGGGACGCAGAGTGTGCCGACCGGCAGTCGCTGGGACCTGCTGAATGGCCCAGAGTACCTCACGTACATGAACGAGGCGGCGGCAAACGACGGCTACGGGCCGCTGTATTTCGGCGATCCGACCGATCCCAATCTGGCCAACACCGACTGGCAAGCGGTCATGTTCCGCTCCGCGCCGGTCCGCAACGTCAATCTGAATGTCCAGGGTGGTAGCGATCGCGTTCAATACTTCGTGTCCGGGTCGCAGTTCAATCAGACGGGTGTCGTCTTCGGCTCGGGGTACGACCGCCAGGCCGCGCGCGTCAACGTTGACGCAACGGCTTCGTCGCGGCTGCGCTTCAGGACCTCGCTCAGCCTGAGCCGCGAGTCACACCAGCGTGTCGAGAACGACGACACGATCGATGGCGTGGTGACGAACGCGATTGCCGGCACGCCGACTATCCCGGTGCGCCGCGCCGACGGCAAGTTCACCAGCCCCAGCGATGGACTGGCCTACTCGAATCCGCTGGCCATCGCGACGTACGATCGAGCGGAATCGCGCAGTTTCCGGGCGTTCGGCAATCTCGAGGCAACGTATGAGGCAAGCAGCGCCCTGACGCTCCACAGCCGCGTCGGGATGGACATCCTCAACCTGCGCGACTTGCGCTGGCTGTCTCCCTTCGTTGAAGGCACCTACTCGGCCAACGTGGACGGGGAGTCGGTCATCGGCAACACCACCGCGAATCGCTACGTCGTCGAAGCCTTCGCCGACGTGAAGCCGCGGCTCAGTCCGACCTTGGAGCTGGGTCTCACCGGCGGCGCAAGCGTCGAATGGAACGGCAACGAGCAGGACTACCTCGACGGCATCGGCTTCGCCGTCGACCAGTTCCAGTATCCCGGCAACGCGGCCACGGTGACCGTGTACGACGGTGGCTGGACAGGGCACAACCTCGTGTCGTTCTTCAGCCGCGCCAATGCCAGCTGGAAGGACAAGTATCTGCTGAGCGCGAGTCTGCGCGCCGACGGCTCGTCGCGTTTCGGCGAGCACAACCGCTACGGCGTGTTTCCCGCGGTGTCGTTCGGCTGGCAGCTGAGTCGCGAACCCTTCTTGGCGGGGCTTGCTCGTCACGGTGACCTCAAGCTGCGCGCCAGTTACGGCGTGACCGGCAACCAGGACATTACCGATAACTTCGCGCCGCTGGCGCGCTTCTCGAAGGCGAACTACGGCGCCACGCCCGGCATCAGGCAACGAAACTTCGCCAATCCCGATCTGCGCTGGGAACAGACGCACGAGCTCAATTTGGGCTTCGACCTGGCGGTGCTCAGCCAGCGACTGACGATTCTCGGCGACTGGTACCGCAAGGAGACGCAGGACCTGCTGCTGGACCGGCCGATCAGCGCGACCAGCGGCCAGACCACGGTGCTGCAAAACATTGGCAGCATGGAGAACCGCGGCTTGGAGCTCACGCTCGACGGCGCGATTCTCAAACCGTCGTCGGGGGGGCTGCGCTGGAACGCCAACTTCAACATCGCGTGGAACCGTAATAAGGTCTTGAAGCTGTATGAGAATCAGCCGATCCCCGTCGGCGGCTACGATGTCGGCCGCATCGACGTCGGCCATCCGCTGGGCGCGTTCTACGTGCTGCACTTCACCGGCGTCGATCCGGCGACGGGCGATGCGGTGTTCGAGGACGTCAACAATGACGGCACGATCAATGACGACGACCGCGTCTACGTGGGAAGTCCCCACCCCAATTACTGGGGCGGGTTTACCAATCAGCTCGGTTGGGGACCGTTCGATCTTCGCGCATTTTTCCAGTTCACCCAGGGGCAGACGATCTTCAACGCCATCAGCGTGTTCGCCAACGATGGCGGATATTACGGCGACAATAAGTTCTCGCGGGCGCTGACCCGGTGGCAGCAGCCGGGGGATATTACGAACGAGCCTCGCGCGAGCTACGACGGCACATCCGGCGCCGACCTCATCTCGAGCCGCTATTTCGAAGACGGCTCGTATGTGCGCCTGCAGGAAGTCACGCTCCGCTACAGTCTCCCCGCGCGCATCTCCAATGCAGTGGGGATTAAGGATGGGAGCCTGTACGTCTCCGGCCGCAACCTCTACACTTGGACCAAGTACACCGGTTATTCGCCGGACGTGAATAGCGCCGGGTCGAGCACCAATACGGAGTTGTCCACGGAGTTCTACGCCTATCCATCCGCCCGGTCATTCATGGTCGGTATCTCGGGGGCATTCTGATGCGCGCGGCGAATCGGTGGTATACGGCGCAGTCACTGCTGCTCGTGTTGCTCGCAGCAGGCTGCAACAATGTTCTCGACGTGCATCCGATCAACGAATTCGATCAGAATCAGGCCATCACAACGCCCGGCGGCGCCCGTGCGGCCGTGGCGGGGATGTACGATGCCCTCCAGGGCACGGATCTCGAAGCGTCGTATTACGGCGGTGAGATGCTGTTTTTCGGCGACTTGGGGGCCGATGATGTGGAGCACACCGGGACGTATACGACGTATCGCCAAATCGACCAAAACGACATTACGTCCGATAACAATTCTATCGAAGGCTTCTGGGATGCCATCTATAGGGCCATCGGCCGTGCCAACATCATCATCCAAAAGGTGCCCGATGTTGCAGGGTTGTCGACGTCGGAGCGGGATGACCTGCTGGGCCAGGCACACTTCGTTCGCGCGCTGTCGTATCACAACCTCATCAAGTTCTGGGGCGACACGGCGGCGAGTGGATTGGGCGTGCCGATCGTACTGATCCCGCCGCATGACATCTCCGAGGCGGGGTTGGTGACGCGGGCCACGACCGGTGAGGTGTATGCGCAGATCTTGAGCGACCTCAGCGATGCCGAGAGCCTCATGGGGTCGTCGACAGATGCCCATCGCGCCACGGGCATGGCCGTCCGGGCATTGCGCGCTCGCGTTTATCTCTACCAGAAGAATTACGCCGGCGCCGAAACCGAAGCGGAGGCCGTGGCAGCTGGTGGCTTTTCGCTGGCCCCCCAGTACGGCGATCTCTTCACACCGCAGGGAGACGACACGCCGGAAGACATTTTCCGGCTCCATTTCGACGCGGTCGACTATAGCTGGGAGGGTTACTACTACCTGCCCTATGAAGTGCAGGGACGTGGCGAGATCGCCCCTTCGGTGAGCCTCATCCAGGCGTACGCTCCCGCATACAATGGATCGCCGACATCCTTCGTTACGGCGGATGAGCGCGGGAACTGGAACATCGCGTTCGTTGACTCGACCGACGGCACGACGAAGTACGGGTCGAAGTGGCGGACCGGCATCGGGGCTGAGGACATTCACGTGTTTCGTCTCGCCGAGGTCCTGCTGATTCAGGCGGAGGCGGAGGCCCGCCAGAACAAGTTGGCGGAGGCGGATTCGACGCTAACGCCGATTCGGTTGCGCGCCGGCCTGCCGCGGGCGGGCCTGGACACGATGTCACAGGCAAATGCGATTCTCGCGATTCTTCAGGAGCGCCGGCTCGAGCTGGCGATGGAAGGGGATCGCTGGCCCGATCTGATTCGAACAGGCCGGGCCGTGTCAGTCCTGTCGATTGCGCCGTTCCAGAAGCTCTATCCGATTCCGCTGAATGAGCTGGACGTCGCGCCGGGTTTGGTGCAAAACCCCGGGTACTGATCGTCGAGCAGTTTCAAAACGAGAGGGGCACTCGAAACGAGTGCCCCTTTTCGTTTCTACGTGCGTCAGCGGTCCGGAACCTGTCAACTCCAATTGCCATGCAACCTTTCGTGCGATCGTGGCGTCTTACCCTCTGAAGATCGACACCTAGACACTTTTTGAGATGGAGGATGCAATGCGCGGCCTGACTCTGCTGATCGCGACGATTCTGACTCTCGTATACGGCTTCGCCGCCCAAGCCGCCATGACCGTGGACCGTGCTGAAACGCTACGGCGCGTAGCCCGGACGGCCGAAATTGCCAACCCGGTGGAAGACGCTAACCGCGTCTGGTACGGCGGGATGCTGGCCCCCATCACTGTCGAGGCTAGCGCGCAGCCCAAATGCGCCCTGTCCTGAGACGGCGAAACTTGTAAGATTGAAGCTGCGTACCACCACCTAACCATGGACATGTCTTTGGATCAGGCTCAACCCACCTCGACCAAGCGTTTCTGGCGCACGTGGCGCCGCGAGATCGTTCGCGGCGGCGTGCTGTTCAGCCTGGTGCTGGGCGCGGGTCTGTTCATTCGCAACGCCAAGAACCACGTGCATATGCCGTCGCCGCTCGGCGCCCTGGGCTCATTCGGCGATTTCAATTGGGGCGACGGCGAAGGCGGCGATCTCTTTGGAAATGGCCGCGAGACGGGTGACGAGTGGGAATACCACGTCGTCATCAAGCCATCACAGCATGTCTGGATTCGCAACACCAACGGCCCGATCGCGGTCGAACAGGGCGAGAGCGATACCTTGTACGTCCGCGCCGAGAAGAGCTGGCGGAACTCTGGCCCCCAGAGCGTGCGGCTCCTGCCCGTGCTCACCGACCGCGGCGTGACGATCTGCGCAATGTGGGAAGCCCGCGAGCAGCGCTGCGAAGATGGTGGTGACTACCGCCTCAACGGCGTGAAGAAAAACGACGTGGCCGTGCGGTTCACGATCGAATTGCCCCGCAACGTGCCGATCGAAGCCTCGACCGTGAACGGCGCCCTCGAAATCAATGGCGTGAGCGCCCCCGTCGACGCGTCGACGGTCAACGGCCGCATCGCCGTCAACACCTCGCAGGGACCGGTGCAGGCGACGACGGTCAACGGCAGCATCGAAGCAATCATGGAAGATCTGACGAGCGGTGACGTGCGGCTCACCACCGTCAACGGTTCGGTGACCGCCGGACTACCGGCCCGTATCAATGCGACCATCGACGCGGAAACCGTCAATGGACGCGTCGAGAGTGATTTCCCCGTGAAGATCACCGGCAAGATCAGCACGCGGCACCTGCGCGGCAACATCGGCAACGGCGGCCCGACACTGAAGCTCGTGACGGTCAATGGCTCGATCAACCTGCATGAGGCGGAGCCGTCCGACGAGCCGGTCCGCGCGCGCGTCCGTACGACCACACGCGTGCGCGTGACTTCCCCGAGGGCACCCGCCACGCCCCCGCCCGACCAGCCCTAGCGCGCGCTAGCGCCCCACGCTGTAGGGCCAGCGCATCGGATAGAGCGCGGCAAAACCGTAAATCATCAACGCAGCACCGGCGAGCGCGATGTTTTTCCAAAAATGCGCCGCCTGATTTGCCGCCATCATCGGGTCGGCGACCCCCCAAAACTTGTGCATCATGAACGACGTGGGCACGAGAAATACGAGCAGCAGCAGCGCACCCCATTTCGGCTGCACGCCCAGCAGGATGCTCAAACCGCCCCCCAGCAGCATCAGTCCCGACACCGCCACCGCGACGGTGGGCGCCGGCACGCCGGATGAGCCCGCATACTGCGAATACATGCTGAGCTTGGTGAGATGATTGACGCCTGAGTAGATAAAGAAGAAGGAGAAGACCACCCGCCCGATCAGCAGCACCAAACCATCCATGATTCAGCCTCCGAGGTAATGGGCGACTTCCGCAGGGAACGACCGCACATCGATCGGCTTCGTGATGTAACCGGCAAATCCGGCCGCGGCCGCCCGCGCGCGATCTTCCGGCAACGCATGCGCGGTCAGCGCGACCACCTTCCAGGAGCGATTTGGGAGGCGTTGCAGTTCCTCGAGTAGCGCATAGCCGTCACGGCCAGGTAGCTGGATGTCGAGCAGGATGAGTGCAGGAATCGGTTGCTGCGTTCTTACCACGTCCGTCAGGCGATCGCCGTTCGGCAGGCCGATGACCTGATGGCCTTTGATCGTGAGCAGCGTTGTCAGCAGCTTCAAGTTGTCGGGTTGATCTTCCACGATAATGATCGTCGCCATGCTCACCGCGCCTGCGGAAGAGTGAACCAGAATGTGCTGCCCCGGCCCATTTCGCTCTCGACGCCGATGGCGCCTCCGTGCAGCTCCACCAACCGCCGCGACAGTGCCAGGCCAAGGCCCGTGCCCTCGTACTTGCGGCTTGCGGAGGCGTCGAGCTGCGAGAATTCCTGAAACAGTTTGGGCTGGTCCTCGGTCGCAATGCCGATGCCGGTATCGGTGACTGCGATCCGGGCTTCGGCGCCGCCATTCACGGGCGCGGCGATCAGGGTGATCCGCCCGCCGTCCGGCGTGAACTTGATGGCATTCGAAAGCAAGTTGAGCAGCACCTGACGCACGCGACCGCGATCGGCGTGCACGCGTAAATCCTGGGACGGCGGCGTGACCACCAGCGCATGGCGGTGCTTCTGGACTTGGGCCTGTACGCTGCCGGCGGCTTCTGCGAGCAAGCCGGAGAGCTCGACGGCCTCCTGGTTCAGATCCATGCGGCCCGCCGCGATGCGCTGCAAGTCGAGAAGCTCGTTGATCAGCTCGAGGAGGTGGCGGCCATTGCGCGCGACCGTCTCCAAGAAATCGCGCTGCTGCTCGGACGGGGGCGGGCCGAGCTCCTCCGTGAGCAGCAGATCGGTGAAACCGATGATGCTGTTCAGCGGCGTACGCAGCTCGTGCGAGATGTTCGAAAGGAATTGGTCCTTCGACTTCATCGCGGCGTCGAGCTCGCTGTTCAGTTTCTCGAGGCGCTGCGCGGTCTGACGCACCTCGACAGCCAGGCGTCGCGTGTTTTGATGGGCCGAACCGCGCTCGCATGCGATCGCGAGGTTCGGGGCCGCCTGCTCGAGCGCGGCGCGCTCGTCACCGCCGAACTCCGCTCCGGGGACGACGCCGAGCACGCCTACGAGCTTGGCACCCGCGCGCAGCGGGACGAGCACGAGCCCTTGCGGCATCGGGGCGGCGAGGCGGAGCTGATGACGCACCGGTTGCACCGCTTCGCCGTGATAATGGATGGCCTGGGCAGCATCGCCGATCAGGTCGCGCATCGTCGCCCGGGAAACCGGGCCTGACTCCATCCCGCGCGCCGCGCTTGGGGCCCATTCATTGGAGTCGTACGCGGGCTGGTACAGCACCGTCCCAGTCGCTTTGGTCGCCCCCGCGATCACCTCCAGCGCCTGTCCCAATCCCGCGGTGGCTTCGTCCGCGGGCGTGTTGAGCGCCGCTAACAGCTGCGAGAGGTAGGCCTGCAGCTCTTCGCGCCAGGCCAGCGTCCGGGCCATGTGATTGACGCCGCGCGCGATGGCGCCGAATTCGGCGGGCTGATTTTCAGGCAGCGGCTCGACGAACTGGCCCTCCGCAACCCGCTGCAGCGCCTGTGCGATGCGCAGGAACGGGGCCGCCAGGCGCCGGCGGTTGTACCAGAAGCCGAGCGCCAGCACGACCAGCATGGCCGCAAAAAGGACACTCGCGGCGACTGCCGCTTGCACGACGTCGTCGCCGGCGTCAGCCGCCAGGTCGGCGGCACCGGTGGCTTCGGCGGCGATGAGTGGGGAGGGGTTGAGCTGCTGGATGCGCTCGAGTCGCTGCGCCAGCTCCACCATCCGCGTCTGGGTAGCGCGGGCGCTGCGCCAAGTCGCGACCTGCGTGACGAGGCCCACGAGTGCAACCGCGATGAAGGTCGCGGCGAAGAGGCGGGTGATGCTGGGCGCCGCCCGCATGGGCCTCCATAATATGGGGGCGACGTGTACCTTCCAAGCCGTGCGGCCCCACACCCTTGGCCTGATCGGGCTCGGCGCGATCGGCGGCTCGATTGCCCGGCAGGTGAAGCAGTCGGGCCGCGGGGTTTCCGCCATTGTGGGGTGGTCGCCCGAACCGGCCGAGCGTGCGCTCGCGGCACAGCAGGGCGCGCTCGACGACGCGCCGCCGCGTGCCGCGGACGTGGCTCGCATCGCCGATCTGCTCATTCTTGCCGCACCGCCCGCCGCCAACCTCGCTCAGCTCGAAGCCCTTGCGCCGCACCTCAAACCGGACGGGTTCGTCACCGACGTCGGATCGGTGAAACGGGGCATCGTCGCGCGCGCCGAACGGCTTGGCGTGGGCGCGCGATTCGCGGGCAGTCACCCGCTGGCGGGGACGCACGAACACGGCTTCGAGGCGGCGCGCACCGATCTGTTTCGCGGGGCCGTGGTGTACGTCACGCCGTGCGCCGATGGTGTGGTCGCGGCGCGCGAGGTCGCGCATTTCTGGGAGGACGTCCTGAGCGCGGAGCCCGTCGTACTCGACGCCACGCTGCACGATGCGCAGCTCGCGGCCACGAGTCACGTACCCCAGGTCGTGGCTTCCCTGCTTGGCGACTTCTTGTCGCGTCACGCGCCCGCGGGATCCACATTCGGCACCGGCGCGACAGACACCACCCGCATAGCGGCCAGCGAACCTGCGTTGTGGACGGAGATTCTGTTGATGAATCGGGACGAGATTCTGCCGGCGTTGCGGGCCCTCGAAGAGTCACTCGGCACGGTCGAGCGCGCGCTCGAAGCGGGTGATGCGCCAGCCCTCAACGCGTGGCTCACGCGAGCCGCCTTGTGGCGGCGACGGATCGGTGGCGCGTAACGCTCGTCAGGTCGCCGGTGCCGTGCGGCCGCCCGGCGACAAGAGCATCTCGCACCGAGTGCTCATGCTCGCGGCGCTGGCGCGCGGCACCAGCGCGCTGAGCGGTTTGCTCACGGGCGACGACGTGAAGAGCACCGCGCGGGTATTGCGTACACTCGGCGTTGCGATCGGCACCGTTCGTGAGGGGTCCACGGTCCGAGTCACAGGCAAACGCCTCACGCCGCCCCCGGCACGTTTGCATTGCGGCAATTCCGGCACAACGGCGCGTCTGATGCTCGGCATTCTCGCCGGGCAGAAATTTCCCGCCACCCTTACGGGCGACGCTTCTCTACGGCGCCGACCGATGCGACGGGTGTCCGAGCCGCTGAAGCAGATGGGTGCGCACATCGAGGAACGGGGCGACGGCCTGCCGTTGACGATTCACGGCGGCAAACTACGCGGCATAGACTACACGAGCCCGGTTGCGAGCGCGCAGGTGAAAAGCGCGATCCTCTTCGCCGCGCTCACAGGGAATGTCCCCGTGACGATTCGCGAGCCGTATCGATCTCGGGACCATACGGAACGTCTGTTCGCTCACCTCGGGCTTGGAATTCACGAACGCAGCGGTGCGATTGTTTTCGAGCCGTCTGGTCATGCCAACATTGCGACATTTCAACTTTCCGTTCCGGGCGATCCATCCAGTGCGGCTTTTCTCGTGTCCGCCGCCGTTCTCGCCGATGCAGGCGAGCTGCTGGTCGAGAACGTCGGCGTCAACCCCACGCGCACCGGATTCCTCGTCGTGCTCGAACGAATGGGCGCGCGTGTCGCGCGTGTGAATCTGCGGGACGAAGGCGGTGAGCCGGTCGCCGATTTACTGGTGCATCCGGCGGCGCTGCGCGGAACCGAAGTCACTGCCGCCGAGATCCCGACCCTCGTGGATGAAGTACCGGTGCTCGCGGTGTTGGCGAGTCGCGCCGCGGGTGCGACCGTCTTCCGCGAAGTCGGCGAGCTGCGCGTGAAGGAGAGCAATCGACTCGAGCTCATTGCCGCCAATCTGCGCGCGGTGGGCGCGCGCGCGGAGGTCCAGGGCAATGATCTGCACGTCGAGGGCAGCGGTGCTCCGCCGGGCGGCCGTATAGAGACGGCGTCGGACCATCGGCTGGCGATGGCGTTCGCGGTCCTGGCCACTGTGGCGGGAGCGAACGTGAAGCTTTCGGAGAGGAAATCCGTGGCGATCAGCTATCCGCATTTCTTCGACGATTTGAAGCGATGCTTCGCGTAATTGCGATCGACGGGCCGGCCGCATCGGGCAAGAGCTCCACCGCGGGCCGGGTCGCCGAGCGACTCGGCTGGGCGCACCTGGACTCGGGGGCGCTCTACCGCGCGCTGACGCTCGCCGCGCTCGACAACCTGGGCGAGGGCGGTCGCCGCAAAGGCGAGGAGTGGCCGGCGCAGCAGATCATGGACGTGGCCGAGCGACTGCCGGTGCGACTCGTGCTGGTCGGCGACCGCTTTCGACCGGAGGTCGCCGGCGCCGACGTGGAAGAAGCGATTCGCGGCGAGCGCGTCACGCGCTACGTCTCGATGCTGGACGCCATCCCTGATGTGCGGACCTGGGTCAATACCCAGCAGCGCCTGGCGGTGCAGGGAGGCGCGAGTGGGAGCGGCGTGGTCGTGGACGGGCGGGATATCGGCACAGTCGTGTTCCCGGAGGCGCCGCTGAAGATTTTTTTGACGGCGACACCGCACGAGCGGGCGCGGCGACGGCTGTTTCAGCGTGGGGAAGCTGTGGACGTCGAGTTGGTGCGCCGGGAGAGCCAGGCGTTGGTAGCCCGGGACGCGGCCGATTCCAACCGGCGCATCGCCCCGCTCAAGCCGGCGGCGGATGCGGTTATGCTCGATACGACGGCTCTAACCCTGGAGGATCAAGTTGCGCGCGTCGTTGAACTGGCGCGGGGCTTGTTCCCTGGCTAGGTTTCCGCGCTGTCCCAAAGGGGTGTTTAGACAACCTCAAACTCACAACCGAACCGGTGCACTGAATGCTCGTTGAAGCACGTGACGTAGAAGATTTCGAAGAAGACATACCCGTCCGTAAGGCCCCCCGCTCGCAACTCCGCGTTCGCTCCGGTCTCGACGAGGAATACTCCTCAGACGAGATCGCCAAAATGACGTTGTTGTACGAGGGAACGCTCTCCAATATAGAAGAAGGCGAGATCGTCAAATCGAAGGTGCTGCGCGTGACCGACACCGCCGTCATTCTCGACGTCGGCTTCAAGTCCGAAGGCGCGGTGGCGATCGACGAGTTCAAGGATCCCAAGAGTCTCAAAGAAGGCGACGAGATCGAAGTGTTCCTCGAGCATCTCGAGGACCAGGAAGGCGCGGTCGTCCTTTCGAAGAAGAAGGCCGACTTCATGCGCGTCTGGGAGCGGATCCGGGAAGCGCACGAGAAGGACGAGGCGGTCGCCGGGACGCTCGTGAAGAAGATCAAGGGCGGTGTGGTCGTGGACTTGATGGGCGTGGATGCATTCCTCCCCGGCAGCCAGATCGCGCTGCGCCGCGTGCCCAATATTGACGAGCTGTTGGGCCAGAGCTTCGAATTCAAAATCATCAAGCTGAATAAGCGCCGCCGCAACATCGTCGTGTCGCGCCGCGTGCTACTCGAGGCGGAGCGCAAGACGAAGCGCGACGTGTTGATGAAGGAGCTGTCGGTCAATCAGGTGCGCAAAGGCGTCGTCAAGAACATCACCGACTTCGGCGCGTTCATCGACCTGGGCGGCGTGGACGGCCTGCTGCACATCACCGACATGAGCTACGGCCGCGTATCGCATCCGTCCGAGATGGTCCAGATCGGCCAGGAGCTCGAGGTGAAGGTCCTCGACATCGACTGGGAGCGCGAGCGCATCTCGCTCGGGTTGAAGCAGCTGCAGCAGTATCCCTGGCAAAATGTCGCGGCCAAATATCCCGTCGGCACGCGTGTGCAGGGCAAGGTCGTCTCGATCACGAACTACGGCGCGTTCGTCGAGCTCGAGCCCGGCATCGAGGGGCTGGTGCACATCTCCGAGATGAGCTGGACGCGCAACGTCCGGCATCCCTCGAAGCTCGTCTCGATCGGCGAATCGATCGAAGCGGTCGTGCTCAAGGTGGACGAGACGGAAGAAAAGGTCTCGCTCGGCATGAAGCAGACCGAGCAGGATCCCTGGATGGCACTGCCGCAGAAGTATCCGGTCGGCACGCGGCTCTCCGGCAAGGTCCGCAACCTCACGTCGTTTGGCGCGTTCGTCGAAATCGAGCCCGGTATCGACGGCCTGATCCATATCTCCGACATGTCGTGGACCAAGCGCGTGCAGCATCCGTCGGAGGTGGTGAAGAAGGGCGACGAGGTCGACGTGCTGATCCTCAACGTCGACGCCGAGAACAAACGGATCTCGCTCGGCCTGAAGCAGGCGCAGGAAGATCCGTGGCTGCGTATCGGCGAGACGTATCCGGTCGGCACCGAGCTGCGCGGTCGGGTTATGCGGTTGATGGACAAAGGCGTCGTTGTGGATCTCGGGAGTGACATCGAAGGCTTCGTGCCGATGTCGCAGCTCGGCATCCCGGACATCAATCAGCCGGGCGACGCCGTGAAGGAAGGGCAGGCGGTGGAGCTGAAGGTGCTCGAGGTGGATCCGATTCACCATCGCATCGTGCTGGCCGCGACGGGATTCCCGGCGGGCGATATCATCCCCCCGCCGTCCGCTCCGGTGCCGGTGAGTGATGAGACGCCACAGGTAGACGCCTAAGAGGCCGAGAGGCTGCGGGGCCGTGAGGCGATAGGGGCGAGGAGTTTCTCCTCGCCCCTTTGCGTTCACAGCCCTACATTCTTCGCATGTCAATGCGAGAAAAACTCGAGCTGCTGCAACACAAACGATCGGCATCAGAGCAGGGCGGCGGTACCGATCGCATCGCCACACAACATCAAAAAGGGAAAATGACGGCGCGCGAGCGGCTCGACGTCCTGCTCGATCCGGGGACATTCGTCGAGCTCGACCGTTTCGTCACGCATCGCGCCACCGATTTCGGCCTCGCCGACCAGAAGGTCCTGGGCGACGGTGTCGTCACCGGATGGGGACGGGTCGAGGGGCGTTTGGTCTACGTCTTCTCGCAGGACTTCACGGTGTTCGGCGGCTCGCTGTCGGAAGCCCACGCCGAAAAAATCTGCAAGGTGATGGATCTGGCGGTGCAGAACGGCGCACCGGTCGTCGGGCTCAACGATTCGGGCGGCGCCCGTATCCAGGAAGGTGTCGCCTCCCTCGGCGGCTACGCGGACATTTTCCTCCGCAACACGCTGGCGTCGGGCGTCATCCCGCAGATCAGCGCCATTCTCGGGCCGTGTGCGGGCGGCGCCGTGTATAGCCCGGCCATCACCGATTTCATCTTCATGGTGCGCGGCATTTCGTACATGTTTGTCACCGGCCCGAATGTCGTGAAGACGGTGACGCACGAAGAAGTCGATTTCGAGAAACTCGGCGGGGCCGACGTGCACGGCGGGACGTCCGGCATCGCGCACTTCGTGCACGATTCCGAGCTCGCATCCCTCAGCGCCATTCGTTCGCTCCTGTCATTTTTGCCCAGCAACAATCTGGATAGCCCGCCGACGCGCACGCCCGACGATCCGTCCGATCGTCGTGACGAAGCGCTGCTGGATGTGGTCCCGGATGAGCCGGCGAAGCCATACGACATGCACGAGGTGCTGCGGCATGTCGTCGATAACGGCGCGTTTCTCGAGGTACAGGCCGATTACGGCAATAACCTGATCGTCGGCTTCGCGCGCCTGGCCGGCCGGCCCGTCGGCATCGTCGCCAATCAGCCGGCGGCGCTTGCCGGCGTGCTCGACATCGCCGCGTCGTTGAAAGGCGCCCGGTTCATCCGCTTCTGCGACGCGTTCAACGTTCCGCTCGTGACGTTCGAGGATGTGCCGGGATTTCTTCCGGGCGTGGCGCAAGAGCACGGCGGTATCATCAAGCACGGCGCGAAGCTGTTGTTTGCCTACTGCGAGGCGACCGTCCCCAAGCTCACCGTCATCACCCGCAAGGCGTACGGCGGCGCGTACGACGTCATGAGCTCCAAGCACATTCGCGGCGATTACAACATCGCCTGGCCCACCGCCGAGATTGCGGTGATGGGGCCGAAAGGCGCCGTGGAGATCCTCTATAGAGGAGAGGCGAGCGAGGAACGGACGAACGAGTACCGGGAGAAGTTCGCCCATCCCTATGAGGCGGCCGCGCGCGGCTATCTCGACGACATCATCGATCCGCGCGATACGCGCCCGCGTCTCATCGAAGCACTGCTGACGCTCGAGACCAAACGCGGGCGCAATCCGCCGAAGAAGCATGGCAATATTCCTCTGTAGCGCGGTCGTCGCGGCTCTGGCCGTGCAGTCCCCGGCGCCGCCAGCGGATTTGTGGACGCGGGTGACCGCAGACTCGACCGACGGCGCGGCATGGCTCGACCTGGGCAGGGCGTACCTGGAGCGCAGCGCCGCATACCATGCCCACAAGACGCCGGTCCCCGTCGATAGCATCGCGGCCCGTGCCACGCTCGACACCGCGCAACTGGCGTTCGATAGAGCGGCCAAATGGAGCGCGGGCACCCGAACCGCAGATTCGGCGCGGGTATACCGCGTGTACACTGTGGGCGAGCAGGCCTATCTGGATTGGGAGACCTCCGGCGCGGCGGCCGCCACGCTCACCTGGCACACGCTTCCCGAGGCGCTGCGGCTGCCGTCGGTTCTCGAGGAGCTGGGCGAAAATCTGTTGCGCGCCTGCCCCCACCAGGGGCTCCTGTTTACCGCGGGTGAGACCGACACCCAGGCCGCCTGGTATCTGCGCTTCTCGCGAGGGCTGCGACCGGACCTCGTGATCGTGCCGTTCGATCGCTGGCGCGGCGACAGTGTGCTGCGCAATCGCGTGCTGCGCGAGCTGAAGACTCGCGATGCCTCGCTGCGGGCGCTGAGCCAGGCGCGCGCGGTGTGCGCCAGCATGGGGTTCGAGCGGCCGCCGGATGAGCGGGCCGTGAAGTGGAACAAGCGTCCGCTTGTATGGGTGACGGGCAAGGAAACCAAGGCCGATCGCGTCCCCGCGCAGGACTTTGTCTTTGCCGCGCTGCGTCTGGCGATCGACGAACACGAAACGTGGGGCCCGCCCGCCGTGGCGCTGTACCGTCGCGCGGCCACGAATGCCTCGGGGCTGTGCAAGGCGTTCGACACGTTCGGATTGACGACCGAGGTCGGGTGCCGTTGAAGCGTGTGCTGGTCGCGAACCGCGGCGAAATCGCGGTTCGCGTGATTCGGGCCTGCCATGAGGAAGCGCTGCAGGCCGTCGCCGTGTATTCCGAGCCCGACCGTCTCGCCCCGCATGTCCGCGATGCCGACGCCGCCGTGCTCATCGGCCCCGCGCCCTCCGCGGAATCGTATCTCAACATCCGCAAACTGATTGACGCGGCGCGGGACACCGGCTGCCAGGCCGTCCATCCCGGGTACGGATTCCTGTCCGAGCGCGCGGCCTTTGCGGACGCATGCGTCGAGGCCGGTCTCGTCTTTGTCGGGCCGCCGGCCTCGGCGATCCGCGCCATGGGCGACAAGACCGAAGCGCGCCGTCGCATGCAAGCGGCCGGGGTGCCGGTGGTGCCGGGTACCGCCGCGCCGCTGCGCGATACGCACGAGGCCCGGCGCGAAGCGAAGCGCCTCGGCTATCCCGTCCTACTGAAAGCGGTCGCGGGCGGTGGTGGCAAGGGCATGCGCCACGTCACCGCCGACGCCGAGGTGGAAGGAGCGTTCCAGGCGGCGCGGCGGGAGGCGTTGAAGGCCTTCGGGGATGGCAGCATCTACGTCGAGAAGTATCTCGACCGGCCGCGCCACATCGAGATTCAGATCCTCGCCGATCATCGCGGGCGGGTCGCGGCATTGGGCGAGCGCGAATGCAGTATCCAACGTCGTCATCAAAAGCTGATCGAAGAGTCGCCCTCGGTCGCCGTCTCGCCCGCGTTACGGCGCCGCCTGTCGGAGGCGGCCACTGCCGCGGCCGGTGCGGTGGGGTACGTCGGGGCGGGTACGATCGAATTTCTGCTGGCGACCTCGGGGGAATTCTTCTTCCTCGAGATGAACACCCGCATTCAAGTCGAACATCCCGTGACCGAGCTCGTGTACGGCGTCGACCTCGTGCGCGAGCAGCTGCGCATCGCCGACGGGCAGCCAATGCGCGTGCACGGCGTGGCCGGTCCGGGGGGGCAGCTGCATCCGCGCGGCCACGCCATCGAGTGCCGCATCACCGCCGAGGATCCATTCAACGATTTTCTGCCTGCGACCGGTGTGCTGGAATATTTGCGCGTCCCGAGCGGGCCCGGGATTCGTTGGGATGCGGGGGTGGAATCGGGCATCGAGGTGACGTTGTTCTACGATCCGCTGCTCGCGAAGCTCATTACATGGGGGGAGACGCGCGAGGTCGCGGTACAGCGCATGCGCCGCGCGCTGCGTGAGCTCGTCATCGTCGGGCTGCCCACCAGTCAGCCGTTTCATCTGCGCGTCATGGACGATCCGGAGTTTCTCCGTGGTGAAATCGACATCACGTACCTCGAGCGCGCGGGAGCCCGGCTGCTCGCGGCGCCGCCGCACAGCGGGATCGAGCGCGCGATCGCGGTCGCGGCGGCGGTGATGGCCGATGAGCACCGCGATCGACCGACGCCCGCCCCGGTGAGCGCCCGAGCGACACAGCTGAACGCCTGGACGCACGCCGCGCGTCTCGAAGCGTTGCGGGACGGTCTGGAGTGACGGACCTCGTCACGATCACCGGAATCGCTGTCGGCGGGGATGGCGTGGGGCGATTGCATGACGGACGAGTGGTATTCGTGCCGCGCACCGTGGCAGGTGACCGCATCCGCTTGCGCGATGGATCGCTGCAGTCGCATCGCAAATTCGCCCGCGCGGAAGCCGGCGAGGTGGTTGAGGCAGGAGCGGGCCGGGTGGCGCCGCCGTGCCCGCACTATGTACACGACCACTGCGGGGGGTGCCAGCTGCAACACCTGGCCTACGACGGTCAGCTCGTGGCCAAGCGCGCCATCGTCGGCGATACGCTGCGCCGCATCGGCAAGCTCGACATCGCTGATCCGGAAATCGTCGAGGGCCTTGAGGAGTGGCGCTACCGATCGAAGATCTCGATGGCGGTGAAGTCTGCCGTCGGCCTTCACCCCTATGACCGGCCCAATTTCGTGTTTCCGCTCGCCGATTGCCATATCACGGACTTCCGACTCATGGCGCTGTGGCGCGAGCTGCGGCAACGGCTGGCGCTCCTGCCGCAGCCGCTGACGCGATTGACGTTGCGGCTCGATCGCGATGCTCGCCGGCACGTCATCGCCGAATCGGCGGGCGCGCCCTGGGGAAACGCCGAAGGGCTACGGCAGGCGCTGCAGCCCGTCGTCGAGGGTGAGGTGGTGTGCTGGTGGCAACCGGCGAATGGCGCCGCGCGCGTCGTCGCGGGACCGGCCACGGGATTTCCGGCAACGGCGTTCGAGCAAGTGAACCCGGGGATGGGGATGATTACGCGCCGCTGGGCCGTGGAACAGCTGGGTGACGTACGTGGGCAGACAGTATGGGATTTGTACGGCGGGATTGGGGATACCGCCGCGCTGCTGGTGGAGGGCGGCGCGAGCGTGGTGAGTGTGGACGCCGATGAAACCGCCGTCACGTGGGGCCGCGGCCGTCTCCCCGCGGCGCGCTTCATCGCCGCGCGCGCCGAGGACGTGTTAGAAAGTCTGCCGGCGCCGCATGCGGTCATCGTCAACCCACCCCGCGGCGGCTTGCATTGGGACGTCTCGCTGCGGCTCACGGCCGAGCCCGTGGCGAAGCTCGTGTACATCTCCTGCGATCCCGCCACCCTCGCCCGCGACCTGCAGCGTTTGAACGTCAATTATGAGGTTACCGCGGTGCGCGCGTTCGATTTGTTTCCCCAGACGGCCCATGTGGAGACCGTGGCCGTGCTGGAGGCTGCCTGATCGCGCGATGAAGTACCACGTGGCGTTGCGAAATCGCACCTACGTCATCGACGTGGAAGGGGGCACGGTCACCGTCGATGGCGAACGTCTCGCCGCGCACTGGGCGGCGATACCCGGGACGCCGCTCATGCATCTCCTGCTCGGCAAAGACTCCTGGACCGTGGCTTGCCAACAGCTCGAGGGTCGGCGCTGGGCCCTGGGAGCGGCCGGCGAACGGTTTGAGCTGGACGTCCAGGACGATCGTTCTCGGCAGATCGAGGCACTCACGGGAGAGGGGCGGAAAGCGGTGCTGGGTGGCATCGTGAAGGCACCTATGCCCGGACTCGTGGTGCGGGTCGAAGTCACCCCGGGACAGGCGGTGGAGGTCGGCACTGCGTTGGTGGTGGTCGAGGCGATGAAAATGGAGAACGAGCTGCGGGCGCCAAGTCGGGGAGTGGTCGAGCACGTGCACGTGGCGGCAGGGGACCGGGTGGAGAAGGGCGCGCCACTCGTCACACTCGGTTCGCCGCAAATCGCGGAACCTCAGAGTTGACAGGGCGTTACGCCCCGGTTAGAGTTCGCGTCTGCCAAAATCCAGGACATCAGAGAGGCATGAAGACGTACACGTTGAAGTCCGCAGATATCGAGCGCCGGTGGTGGCTCGTGGATGCGACCGAGCAACCGCTCGGCCGCCTTGCGAGCCGCGTGGCGCAGATTCTTCGCGGCAAACATAAGCCGACGTTCACGCCGCACATGAACGGCGGAGATTTCGTCATCGTGATCAACGCCGAGAAAGTGCAGCTGACGGGCCGCAAGGTCGAGCAGAAGCGCTACTTCCGGCACACCGGCTACATGGGCCACGAGCGGTTCACGCCAGTGTCGAAAGTGCTCGGCGGCAAGCATCCGGAGCGTGTGATCGAGAAAGCGGTGTGGGGCATGCTGCCCAAGACCACGTTGTCACGCCAGCATGTGAAGCAGATGCTCAAAGTGTACGCCGGTTCCGAGCATCCGCACGCGGCGCAGCAGCCGATGCCGCTCGTTGCGCTCGCCGAGAAGGAGGCCAAGTGAGCTCGGCCATTACTCCGGAGCTGCGCTGGCACGCCATCGGGCGTCGGAAGCTCGGCATTGCGCGTGTGTATCTGACGCCGGGCTCAGGCAAATGGACGGTCAACGGACGCACGCTGGGGGATTATTTCCCGCGGCCGTCGCTGGTGTCGCACATTCAGCAGCCGTTCACCGCGACCGACACGTTGGGCGCGTTCGACGTGAAGGCCCGCGTCAACGGCGGCGGGATGACGGGCCAGGCTGGTGCGCTGCGTCTCGGCATCGCGCGCGCGCTCGTCATGGCGGACGACCGCCATCGCAAGAAGCTGAGGGAGAACGGACTCCTGACGCGCGATCCGCGGGCCGTGGAGCGGAAGAAGCCTGGCCGCGCTGGTGCGCGGAAGCGGTTCCAGTTCTCGAAGAGATAACAACGCAGACGCCGGACGTCGCACGTCGGACGTCTGGAAATCGCACAAGCACCTGGAGTTCGCTCTGGTGCCGGATGGTTCGGTCGGTACGAACGCTGAAGGGTGCCCACGACAAACCAAATCAGAGGATCGCAACACATGGCTGACAACCAGCCGACACTCGAAGCACTCCTGGCCGCCGGTGTCCACTTTGGACACCAGACGCGGCGTTGGAATCCCAAAATGCGCCGCTTCATCTTCGCCGAGCGCAACGGGATCCACATTATCGATCTCCAGAAGACGCTCCGTCAGCTCGAGCTCGCGCAGAAACTGGCGCGCGAAGTCGTCCTCCGCGGCGACAACGTGCTGTTCGTGTGCACCAAGGCACAGCTCTCGGCCATCGTCCGTTCCGAGGCAGAGCGCTGTGGCGCCA
>JBHEMG010000105.1:0-7542 GCA_046262715.1 Gemmatimonadales bacterium | reverse complement strand
CCCGGCAGCGTCGCAATCGGGATATGCTCGCCCTCGTAATAGATGTGCTCGTAGATCTCGTCGGTGACGGCAAAGGCGTCGTAGCGCTGGCACAGCTCCGCGATCTTCGTGAGCTCGGCGCGTGTCAGGACGCGCCCGGTGGGATTGTTCGGCGTACAGACGATGATCGCGCGGGTCTTGTCGCTGAACGCATCCGTGAGGCGGTCGAGATCGAGTGAGGCATCGGCGGTCAGCGGCACGAAGACCGGTTTGGCACCGCACAGGATCGCATCCGGACCGTAGTTCTCGTAAAACGGCTCGAACACCACGACCTCGTCGCCCGGGTCCACGACGCCAAGGAGCGCCGAGGCCATGGCTTCGGTCGCCCCGCAAGTCACGGTGACCTGGGTCATTGGATCGACGGCAAGCCCGTACCAATCTTGGTACTTCGCGGCCAACGCGTTCCGCAGTCTGGCAGCACCCCAGGTGATGGCGTACTGGTTGACGTCATCGCGGATCGCGCGGGCCGCCGCGTCTTTTAGGACATCAGGGCAGGGAAAATTCGGAAATCCTTGGGAGAGGTTGATGGCCCCGTGCTCGTTGGCGAGACGGGTCATCCCCCTGATCACCGATTCGGTGAAGCCGTGCGTGCGTCGGGCTGTGCGCATAGCGGCCAAAAAAGATACCGCCTTTACGGCCGCCGCGGCCGGCCTTCTCGCCCGCCGCTTACGGGCAGGGAGATGACGCGAGCGTCGCTCCCGTCGTGATATAGGTCGAGGCCCCTCCGGAACCGTTTATGTCGCCCCCGACCCCGGTCGTGGGAGGCACGTGATCCCAGCGGTTGTTTGTCCCATTGATCGTGGTCGCATTTTCCGTGTAGAGATCGACCGAGGAGTTGCAGGACAGCGTGTTGCCACCAGCGCTGCCCGTACTCCCGCCGCCGAGATCACCGAAGGTTCCTACTTCGTAGTAGACGCCATACTGGTTCGCAGTGATGACGTTGCCCTCCAGCCGGCTGCTCCCGTCCCCTCCGGTGAAGAGGATACCAAGCTGATTGCCCATGATGACATTATCCGTGAACACGCCGCCTGACGCGCTGTCTGAGGCGACGATTCCCCAATCCACGCTATTGATTAGCCGGTTATTGCGGATCGTCACACCGTCATTATGAACCACGATGCCCGCCGCATATTGGATCGATGCGCTGTCAGTGATGCTGAACCCCGCGATGGTGGTGTGCGCCTCCGCATCGATCGCTCCGCCGAACGGCAGGTTGCTGGTGGTGTTGCCGCCGCCGACGATGACGGTCGGGGTGCCGCCGCCTCCCTTATTCGCTTCATCACCGACGAGCGTCACCCAGGCCGCGAGGGTCAAAGGGAACTGCTCCCCGAGCGCGGCATCGTAGCGGCCGGGACGCACTTGAACCGTGTCACCGCTGTCGGCAACGCTCAGCGCCTGGGTGATGGTCTTGAAGGGCGCGCCACTCGTCCCAGTGTTGGAATCATTGCCGGTCGCGGCATTGACGTAGTACACGGGACGCGGCGAGACCCCTGTCGGGTCGCTGCAGCCGGACGCCACGATCAGAAGGCAGGCCATCGGGAAATACCGCATGAGCCCTCACTTTCAGGATTACTTCAGCAGCGCCTTCGCGATCGTATTCAGCTGCATGTTGCTCGTGCCTTCGTAGATCGTCCCGATTTTGGCGTCGCGGTAGAACTTCTCGACCGGATATTCCTTCGTATAGCCATAGCCGCCGAACAGCTCGACGCATAGCGAGGTGACGCGCTCGGCGACCTGCGAGCTGAACAGCTTCGCCATCGCCGCTTCTTTCGTGTACGACTCGCCGGCGTCCTCGAGGCGGGCGGCGTTGTAGACCATGAGGCGTGCCGCCTCGAGCTCCGTCGCCGCCTGCGCCAGCTGGAACTGCACCGCTTGAAACTCCGCAATCGGCTTGTTGAACTGCTGGCGCTCCTTCACGTACTTGCGCGCCGCGTCGAGCGCGCCGCGCGCGACCCCGATCATCTGCGCGCCAATCCCGATACGCCCCGTGTTCAGCGTTTCGATCGCCACCTTGTATCCGTTCCCGACTTCGCCTACCAGGTTTGCCGACGGCACTTCGCAATGATCGAGGATCAGCTCCGCCGTGGACGACGCACGAATGCCGAGCTTGTCTTCTTTCTTGCCGACGCTGAAGCCTTTGAATCCCCGCTCCACCGCGAATGCGGTAATGCCTTTGTATCCTTTGCTGAAATCCACACTCGCAAATACCACAAAGAGCTGGGCCTCGGCGCCGTTCGTGATCCACAGCTTGCGGCCGTCGAGGATCCATGCGTCGCCCTGTTTGGCCGCCTTCGTCTGAAGCCCAAACGCATCCGAGCCGGAGCCGGCTTCCGACAGCGCGTAGGCACCGACCACTTCAGCGGCAAGGCTGGGGAGATAGCGGCGCTTGAGGTCGTCGGACGCCCACTTCAACAGCAGGGCGTTGACGAGGGTGTTTTGGACGTCGACAAAGATGGCGGCCGACGCATCGACTGCGGACAGCTCTTCGACGGCCAGCACCGTCATGAAGAGCGATCCCCCCGCGCCGCCAAACTGTTCGGGAATCTCGATACCCATGAGGCCGAGCTCGAAGAATTTTGGAAGCAGCGTCGGGTCGAGCTGCGCGGCCTGTTCCATCGCATGCACGCGCGGCCGGACTTCGTTTTCGGCGAAGTCACGGATCGCGCTCTGAAACATTTGCTCTTCTTCGGAGAGCCGGGTGAGCGGGTTCACGCCTTCTTGTCGGACGGACCGAGCGCCAGCATCTCCCGGATTCCGCCCAGCGAGCTGAGCACGCCTGTGGCTTCATAGGGCATGTAGACGACTTTGTTGTTTTGCCCCGAGACCATCTCTTTCAGCGTCTCGATGTAGCGGATGGCGATCAGATACTGCGCGGGGTCGCCGCCGGTACCCTTGATCGCTGTCGTGATACGCTCGATCGCCTGCGCTTCCGCCTCCGCGACCTTGAGTCGCGCGGCGGCTTCCGCTTCGGCGTGCAGGATCTTGGCCTGTTTGTCGCCCTCCGCCGTGTTGATCTCCGACTGGCGGATGCCCTCGGCGGCCAGAATGCGTGACTGCCGCTCCGCATCGGCCGTGATGATCGTCGCGCGCCGCTCGCGCTCGGCGCGCATCTGTTTCTCCATGGCGTCACGGATGTCGCGCGGCGGGTTGATGTCCTTGAGTTCCACGCGGCTGACCTTCGAGCCCCACTTGTGCGTCGCTTCGTCCAGGATCGCGCGCAGCTTCGCGTTGATCGTGTCGCGTGAGGACAGCACGTGATCGAGCTCCATCTCGCCGATGACGTTGCGCAGCGTCGTCTGCGTCAGCTTCTCGATTGCGTCGGGCAGGTTCGCGATCTCGTACGTCGCCCGCACGGGATCGGTGATCTGCGAATAGATCAGTGCGTCGATCTCCACGACCACGTTGTCCTTGGTGATCACATTCTGGCGCGGGAAGACATAGACAGTCTCGCGCAGGTCGATGCGCTCGGTGCGGAAACGGCGCGAATAGCTGTCGCCCGCCGGTGTGACGATCGTCTGGTGCCAATCCACCGACCGCGGGCGGTCGATCATGGGCAGGACGAAGTTGATCCCCGACGCGAGCGTCTTATGGTACTTGCCGAGGCGCTCGATGATCATCGTCTGTGCCTGCTGCACGACGCGGATGCTTTTCGAGATCAGAACTATGGCAAGGAAGACCACCCCGCCGACGAGTATCGTGCCCGGACCCATCGCTTAGACCTCCTTCTCGACCATGAGAGTCGTGCCGTCTACCTGGATGATCGTCACCAGCGTGCCGGGCTCGAGGACTCCCGTATCGGAGGCGCCGCGCCAGTCCTCGCCGTCCACCTTGACCCGGCCCGTCGTTCCGGGGCCGATCCGCTCGGTGACCACGGCGGTTTTGCCGAGCAGAGCGTCCACGCCGGTGCGGAGCTCCGAGCCCGGGCCGAGCTGGAAGTAGTGCATCAGGCGGGGTCGCAGGGCCGCCATGCTGGCGACGCTCGAGACCGCGAAGGCGACGCCCTGCGTGATGGGCCCCAGGCCGGGGATCAAGCCCACGAACCCTGCGACGGCGGCCCCGACCGCCAAGCAGGCCAGCCAGAATCCCGCGGTGAACATTTCCGCGACCAGCAATCCCATGCTGGCGAGAAACCAAACCAGCCAATCTTCCATAGGGACCAAAGCTGCAACCCTTGTCGGCGTTCCGCTATCCAACTTGTGCCAACTCCTTATGGAGCCGTTATGACCGTTCGTGCGCCGTTGCTCGGATTTACCGTTTTGCTCCTCGCTGTTCCGCTTGCTGCACAAACATCACGTCACGTTCTCAAAGGCGATTCGGTCGCCATCTATAACCTCGTCGGCCAATTGCGCGTCGAAGCCGGCCCGGGTAGCGACGTCGTCGTCGAAGTGCAGCGCGGCGGCGCGGACGCGGCGAAACTCGACATTCAGACAGGACCGCTGCGTGGTCGCGAGACGTTGCGCATTCTCTATCCCGACGATGTGATCATCATGCCGGATTGGGGGCGCGGCTGGAATACGACGCTGCGCGTGCGTGATGACGGCACCTTTGGCGATGACGAGGGACGCGACGGACGGGGACACGGCTGGTCTCGCGACGGCCACGAAGTGCGGATAACCGGCCGCTCCCGCGACGGGCTCGAAGCCTTCGCCGACTTGCGCGTCAGCGTTCCTGCCGGCAAGAGCATTGGGCTCTATCTCGGTGTCGGCAAGACGACGCTCACCAACGTCGACGGCAACATTCACGTGTCAGTCGCATCGGCGGATGTCGCCGCCGATCGTACGCGCGGCACACTGCGCATCGGGACCGGGTCGGGCAACGTAGATCTCCGGACCGCGTCGGGGGACGTCACGCTGGAGACCGGCTCGGGTGACATCACCGTCTCGGGCATGCAGGGGACGCGCCTGCGTCTGGAAACAGGCTCTGGTAACGTGACACTCGCGGACGGCAAGGCCGACGACCTTCGGATCGAGACCGGATCTGGCGACATCGATGCCCGGACGTCGTCAGGCGCTGAGCTGTATTTCTCGACGGGCAGCGGTGATGTAGACATCGCGCTGGTGAGCATCTTCAGCACGCTGCACATAGAGACCGGGTCCGGCGATGTCACGCTCAAGGTCCCTGCTGAGGTGGGTGCCGTGGTCGATCTCGATACCGGCAGCGGCGATATCGATCTTGGCGGTTTGAGTCTGCAGGTGCGGCGTATCGAGCACGATCATGTGTCGGGCACGCTGGGGGATGGGAAGGGCAGGCTGTCGGTGGAGACGGGGTCGGGGAACGTGCGGCTGGAGCGGCAGCTCTAGAAGCCATCCTTTTCGAGCCGCTCGATCTCGCGGCGCTCTTTTTTCGTCGGCCGGCCCCTGCCTTGATAGGTGGGGGCCGGTGCGATTTTGTGGGCTTCCGCGAGTCGCTCGCGAGCGGCCCGGCCGGCAGGTGATTCATCGTACAACAACTGCGCCTCACGCGCCGGTCCGCGGCGTTCCGACAGGGCGCGCACCGTAACGAGCCATTCATATGGGCCCAGGCGCAGCCGCAACACATCCCCGATTTTCAGCTGCTTAGCGGGTTTGGCCCGCGTACCGTTGACCTGCACCTTCCCACCGGCGATCGCATCGGAGGCCAACGCGCGAGTTTTGAAGAATCGCGCTGCCCACAGCCAGCGGTCGAGCCTGACGGCGACTGGGCTATCGCGCCGTGGTGAGATAATCCACCGCCGCATGCGCCAGGGCACGCACGCCGATGGGAAAGGCCGCCTCGTCGACATAGAATCGCGGCGAATGGTTCGCGGCGACGGTACGCGGATCGGCGCTCGGCGGCGTGATGCCGAGAAAGAAGAAGACCCCGGGAATGTGCTGCTGATATTGTGAAAAATCTTCGGCCGCGGTGATCAGCGGTCCAACGGCGACATGGCTCGCGCCGGCCACGCCGCGCAACGTCGGGAGGAGCCATTCGGTCAATGCCGGATCGTTGTAGGTAACGGGCGGGCCGGTATCGATCACCACGAGCGCCCTCGCACCCGCACTCTGCGCGATCGATTCTGCCGTGCGACGCACGCGCGCGTGAATATCGTTCCGCACCGCCGTGTCGAACGTACGAATCGTGCCGATCATGACGACGCTGTCCGGAATGATGTTGTAGCGCACGCCGCCGTTGATCGCGCCGACGGTCACGATCGCGGGGGCCGCGGTCACGTCGATTTGCCGGCTGGCGATGGTCTGGAGACCCAGCACGATTTGCGAAGCGATGACGATCGGATCGACCCCGGCCCAGGGGATCGCGCCGTGGGTCTGCCGGCCGCGCACGATGATGCGGAACGCGTCCGAGCTCGCCATCGTCCCGCCAGAGCGGTACCGGATCTCGCCGGTGGGATAGGGGAAGACGTGCAGGCCGAAAATTGCCGCGGGCTTCGGATTGTCCAGCGCGCCCTCGGCGATCATCTGGCCCGCGCCGCCGGTCTCACCCGCCGGCACGCCTTCTTCCGCAGGCTGAAAGATGAATTTCACGGTCCCGGGGAGGTCGTTCCGCATGCCGGCCAGCACCTCGGCCACGCCCATGAGCATCGCGGTATGGGCATCGTGGCCGCAGGCGTGCATCACGCCCACATCCTGGCCGTTGTAGGTCGCGCGCACTTTGGACGCGAACGGCACGTCCACCTCCTCCGTCACCGGCAGCGCATCCATGTCGGCGCGGAGCGCGACGACCGGGCCAGGCTTGCCGCCACGCAGCACACCAACGACACCGGTATGAGCGACGCCGGTCCGCACCTCCAGGCCGAGGGCGCGCAGATGCTGCGCGACAAGGTCGGCGGTGCGTGTTTCACGGTTGGACAGCTCAGGGTGCGTATGGATGTCGCGCCGCCACGCAACGACTTTTTCCTGCACGAGCGGCACGCGGCGGTCTACTTCGGCGTCGAGTTTCGAGGATGGTGCCTGAAGCGGGACGGCAAGCAAGGCGGCGAGAAGGAGGATCATAGGGGTTAAGCTAGCGAATCCGGCCAACCCTTCCACCGTACGGGGTGTCGAACAGATAATCACTCTTGCCATTCTGGAGCCATGTCATGAACCGTCACATTGCCACTTTCGCCCTCATTCTGCTCGCTGTTCCGGCAACCGTGCTGCGCGCCCAGGAAAGCGATGACGAGTGGCTCTCCAACTGCCGCAACGACCGGGGTGATTGGGGCTCGCGCGAGCGCCATTGCGAAATCCGCGAGACAGGCATGAAGGCGACGGGCCGGCCGCTCACGATCGATCCGGGAATGAATGGCGGCGTCGAAATCATCGGTTGGGACGACGACAGCATCGCGATCACGGCGCGGATTCAGGTGAATGGGCGCACCAGCGAGGACGCCGACGCCCTCGCCCGCGACATCAAGATCGAGGCATCCGGCAGCACCGTTCGCGCCGTGGGCGGCCGCGGTCCCTTCGGACGGCATCAGAGTTGGTCGGTGAGCTTCGTCGTCATGGTACCGCGACGCACCGATTTGACGTTATCGACGCAGAATGGTCC
>JBHEMG010000104.1:0-12211 GCA_046262715.1 Gemmatimonadales bacterium | reverse complement strand
GGTCCACGTCTTTGCGCGACAGGTTGCCACCGCTCGGCACGGCGATCCCGCGGATCCGCGCGCCGTTGGTGGCGCTCTGGAAAAACGGTACCGCGAGCGGCTGTACCTGATCCGTCCAATCCGCAATCGGGAACTCAAAGCGCAAGTCCGGCTTATCGGTGCCGTAGCGCTCCATTGCCTCGCGCCAGGTCAACCGCGGAAAGGGCCGTGGGATTGCGTGCCCCGCTTCGTGCCATAACGCGACCAGCACCGTTTCCACGATGCCGATGACGTCTTCCTGGCCTACGAACGAGGCTTCGATGTCGATCTGCGAAAACTCCGGCTGCCGGTCGAAGCGCAGGTCCTCGTCGCGGAAGCAGCGCGCAATCTGGAAATAGCGGTCGTATCCCGACACCATGAGCAGCTGCTTGTAGATCTGCGGCGACTGCGGCAACGCGTAGCACTCGCCGGGATGCACGCGCGAGGGCACGAGATAATCGCGTGCACCTTCTGGGGTGGGTTTGGTGAGAATCGGCGTTTCAATCTCGAGGAAATCGAGCTCGCTGAGCGTGCGCCGGGCGCGCTGCATCAAACGATGGCGCAGGATGAGATTGCTCTGCAGCTCCGGCCGGCGCAGATCGAGGTGCCGGTACGTAAGACGCCGCTCCTCGGCGGGCAGGTCTTCTCCCTTGCCGCGCGCGACGGGAATCGCCGGCGTCTCGGCGGGACCGACGACGTGCATCGCGGTCGCGTGGACTTCGACAGCGCCACTCGCGAGAACCGCGTTCCGCATCGCCGGGGGACGCGCCACGACCTCGCCCTCGACGAGAACGACTGTTTCCGCGCCCACCGACTGGGCACGCGTGACGAGATCAGCGGCCGCCCAGCCCGGACCGACCGCAACCTGCACAAGCCCGTCGCGATCGCGCAAATCGAGGAAGACGATTCCTCCGAGGTCGCGACGCCGGTGCACCCAGCCCCCCAAACGCACCCGCTGTCCGATGTGCTCCTGTCGCAACGCACCGCAGCGGTGAGTTCGCAGAGTGGTCCGCGTCACACTGGCGTCTATGCTCCACCTCTTTCAGCATCACACAGGATGCGATAGAACTCCTGCGAATCGCCGGCGCCGAGCAGGCGCGCGCGAATCGGCTCGCGACGCACGAGACGGGAAATCCGGCTTAACGCCTTCACATGCGTGCCGGCCTGCGATTCGGGGCCCGCCAACAGAAAAAACAGCCGCACCGGCGCTCCATCGACAGTTTCATAGGGCACCGCTGCCGGTGTGGTGCCGGCGACCGCAATCAAATTGGACAGCGCTGGGGTCTTTCCATGCGGGACCGCGACGCCATAGCCGATCCCGGTCGGGAACTGTCGCTCTCGCTCGAGCACCGCATGAAGCACGTCGGAGGCGGCGGGCGCAGTCCCGTTACCCCCCACCAAGAGGTCAACCAGCTCCCGCAGCACGCCCTCTTTATCTTGGGCCCGCAGCGGAACCCGGATTCGATCGGGCGTCAGCAGTTCCGATAGCCGCAATGGAGTATGTCCAAGTGCCGTAACCGGTTGAAGATAGTTGACTTGAGTTGACAGCGCCACATGGTGCGGTAAACGTTCGGCATGCAACGCATTGTCCCGCTAGTCGTTGGAGTGTTAGCCCTCGTCGCGCTGCCGGTCGCGGCGCAGCAGGCCACCGGGACAACGCTTTGGCGCGTGGCGGCGACGACGCTGCCGACGCCACCGGCGCTCGCGGTTGGCCCCGCCGCCGCTCTGTGGAATCCCGCGCAAGCCGCCGATAGCGCCCGCGTGCAGTTCGCCGTGGAAGCCATCCAGACGCCGGCGGCCGTCGATGCCACGGGGATGATCGCCACCGTGCGCTTCCCTGCGGGATCTATCGGCCAGCTGGGACTGATTTATGGACGGGTCGGCCTCAGCGACATCGCACAGACCGTGGACAGTCCGGATCCCGTCGGTACGACCGTGCCGGTATACACTTTCGCCGTCGGAACGACGTGGTCTCGTCTGTTTGGATCGACCACGGTTGGCGCGACGCTCGCCTTCCACGAAACGCGGCTCGACGTGGAGCGCGGCGATCGCTGGACGATGGATGTCGGTGCGAGCCGGGCCCTGGGCGGCGATCGATTCCGGCTCGCCGCGGCAACGCATTTCTTCTCGTCGCTCCGAGTCAACGATCCTGCGCAGGACGTGTACGCCGGTGTGGAAGCGCGCCTGTGGCGCGGCGCAATGTCGCATGACCGTGCGGTCATTCGCGGGCGCTACGGGATTTCGTTTGCGCACGGCTTCACGGCGGATCACCAGCTCGGGCTCGGCGCCGAGATCGGCCCCACACTGGCGTTTGACGTCATGGTGGCCCGTGAAGGCAGTTACGGCGACGCCGGGTGGCGACCCGTCGCCGGGCTGCGCCTGGCGATCGGGAAATATCACATCACCTTCGCGCGCGACGCGGGCGTGCACGAGCTCGGCTCCGCCTATCGCGTTGGCGTGGACGCGCGATTCAAGTGAGCGTGAATCTGCTGGCGCTCACGCCAGACGCATCACGCGCAGCGCTGCAGGAGTGGCTCGCCCGGCGCGGTGAGCCGGCCTATCGCGTGCGCCAGATATTCCCACGCCTGTGGCAGCGACCCGTGGCTGGCTGGGCGGACGCAACGGATCTGCCGGCCGCGCTGCGCGCCGATCTCGAGACGGCCTTTCCCCTGCCCCAGCTCGCGCTCCGCACCAGTCAGCTCTCGAGCGACGGTACCGAGAAATTCCTCTGGAATCTCGACGACGGGGAAGCGATCGAATCGGTGTTCATTCCGGAGGGCAAGCGGCGCACGCTCTGCATTTCGTCGCAGGCCGGCTGCGCTCTGGGATGCGTGTTTTGCGCGACCGGCCGCATGGGATTTCGGCGCAACCTCTCAGCCGGCGAAATCGCGGCTCAGGTGCGAGAGCTGGTGGTGCGCGACCCCGCACGCAAGCCCACGAACATCGTGTTCATGGGGATGGGCGAGCCGCTGCTCAACTGGGAGGCCGTCGATGCGACCCTCACCATTCTCAACAGCCCCGATGGCTTGGGTATTGGCGCGCGCCACATTACCCTCTCGACGGTCGGGATCTTGCCCAACCTCGCCAAGTTCGCGGCCCGCCCCGAGCAGTTTCGCCTGGCAGTGTCTCTGCACGCTCCCACCACGGCAATGCGCCGGGAGCTCATGCCGATCGAGAAGAAGTATTCGCTGCCGAGTCTGATCAGTGCGTTGCAGCAGTTCCGGCGCCGCGTGACGCTCGAGTACGTGCTGATTGGTGGCAAGAACGACTCGCTCGAGGCGGCCGACGAGCTCGCGCGAATCGCGCAACCGCTCGAGGCTCTCGTGAATCTGCTGCCACTGCATCCCGGAGGAGCGCCTGACCTCACGCCGTCGTCGCGCATGCAGATGTTCGCGTTCGAACGGCGCTTGAAACATCACGGCGTGGAAGCGGTGCTGCGTCGCAGTCGCGGCCTCGACATCAGCGCCGCGTGCGGCCAGTTACGGGTGGAAGTTGAGGCGCGAAGCGGGCGCAAAATCAGCGCCGAGCAGCACGCTCACATCGAGTAGCTTGGTGCTGTCCATCTGGACTTCCACACGTCCCTGCCCCAGTGCTGCCCGGACCCGCTCGCCGACGTTTCCCGCCCCGCGTCGTACGATGATCCGTGTGGAATCGAGATTGTTCTCCGGCGCATTGCCGAAATAGACGACATCGATGCCCGCATCGCGGAGCAGCCGCGTCCCGACCCGCGCGTCGCCCGCGCGTCCGTTGGCGTTGAGCACTTCCGCGGTGAGCGCGGGAATGCGGTCTCCGGGAATGGACGATGCCGCCTGGGTGTCGCGCTTGCAGGCCAGTGCCAGCGGCAAGAGCAGCACGCTCACCTTCATTGCCGCACCAATGCATTCCAGAACGCGACCGTATCCGGTACCAGCGGCCACCCCGAGCGCAGCACCCACTCAATACGACGCCGCGCGACCTCGAGCAGCTCGGCGTCGCGTTCTGTCGGTACGTGGCGCGCCAGATCGGTGCGCACGGTGGGATCGCCGGGCCGGCCCGGCTCGAGAAAATCGGCGAGATAGAGCATGCGGCCGGCTTCATCCCACTGCGCGGATCCGACCGTGTGATGGCGCACGGCGTCGAGGACACTCTGATCGCGCTCGCCGTCCCGCGCGGCGCGGTCGGCCGCGGCGGGGCCGTGCGACAACGGGTCGGTGAACGCCGCGTCACGCAACGCATCATGCAGCCACCCCGCGCGCAGCCAGCGCGCGCGCTCTTCCGCCCGCACGCGCATCACCGCTGCCCAGCGCTCGAGCAGCGCCACCACGCGCTCGATGTGCGCCCGACGCGCCGGCGTCACCTGCGCCCACGTCGGGAGGCTCACCGCGCGACTCGGGGGTCCGCGCCGACCCCTTCGCCGAGCACGACACTGTCGATCAAACGAGTCTTGCCGACGCGTGCCGCCACAACTGCGACCGTTCGGGCCGTGACGCGGCTGACCGGCTGCAGCTCGTCATCGACGAGCGCGCAGTATTCCGGTGTCACGGCAGGAACGCGCAGGGCGTCGAACCCGACACGCTGCAGTTTGGCCGGATCGGCTTCGCCCGCCCGCCAGCCCTGCTCGAGCGCGCGGAGCGCGCGCGACAGCGCGAGTGCGGAGCGGCGCTCGTCGGGGTCGAGATAGGAGTTGCGTGAGGAGAGCGCGAGTCCATCCAGCTCGCGCACCGTGGGTGCGATGTCGATCGTGAGGGGGAAGTCGAGGTCCTGCACGAGCCGCTTCACGAGACATGCCTGCTGAAAATCCTTGCGGCCGAAGACGGCGACATCGGGTTCGACGATGTGAAACAGCTTCGCGACCACCGTGAGCACGCCCATGAAATGGCCGGGACGCACAGCGCCCTCCAGCGTATCGGCTACGGCCCCGGGCACGACGCGCGTCACGGGCTCCGTGGGATACATCGCGGCCGCATCTGGCACGAACAGGCAGTCGACGCCGCGCTGCTCGGCGAGCGAGCGATCGCGCGGCAAATCCCGCGGATAGCGGGCCAGGTCCTCGTGTGGGGCAAATTGGAGCGGGTTCACGAAGATGCTCATCACCACACGGTCGGCGAGCTTCGCCGCGCGGTCGACGAGGCGCAGATGACCCTCGTGCAGGAAACCCATGGTAGGAACGAAACCGATCGTGTGACGGCGAGAGCGCTCGGCGCGAGACCAGGAACGCATCTCGGCGAGGGACACTAGCTCGCGCAACTAAAACTCGCGCTTCTTCATCTCCGAAAAGAAGTCGCGACGCTCGATGTCATCGTCGGTGCTTTCCGGCGGCAGCGTCGGGTCATAGCGCTTGCGCGCTTTCGGCTTGGCTTTCGCCGCCTTGGCAATGTTCTTCTTGATCAGCTTGGCGAGCTTTTCGTCGTCCGACTTACCCACGGCGTTCCTCCGGGAAGAATGAAGAATTATCAATGATCCATGAACAATTTTCAATGATCATTGATCGTTGGCCATTGATCATTTCCCAAAGGAGTGCTCCGGGCCCGGATAGCGGCCCTCGCGCACCTCGGCGGCGAAGACCCGCGCCGCCTCTCGCACGTCCTCCGCCAACGCCGCGTACTTCTTCACGAACTTTGCCGAGAACTGGTCGTTCAGGCCCAGCATGTCATGGAGCACGAGCACCTGCCCGTTACAGGACGGCCCGGCGCCGATACCGATCGTCGGGATCGTGAGCGCTTTGGTGATCTGGGACGCGAGCGGCGCGGGGACCAGCTCGAGGACCACGGCGAATGCTCCGGCATCCTGCAGCGCCGTCGCGTCGGCCGTCACGCGCCCGGCTTCCCCATGCTCGCGTCCTTGCACACGGTATCCGCCCAGGGCATGGACCGATTGGGGCGTCAAGCCGACATGCCCCATCACGGGAATGCCGATTTCCACCAAGCGCCGAACGGTCGCGGCCATCGGCTGCCCGCCTTCGAGTTTTACCGCGTGGCAACCCGTTTCCTTCATCACCCGGCCGCAATTGCGCAGGGCCTCTTCCGGCGACACCTGGTAGCTGAGGAATGGCATGTCGCACACGACCATCGCGTGCTCGGCGCCGCGCCGGACCATCCTCGTGTGATAGATCATCTGGTCCAGCGTGGCGGAGAGCGTCGACGGGGCGCCCGCGAGCACCTGATTCAGCGAGTCGCCAACGAGCAACAGGTCGACACCGCTCGCGTCGAGCAGGCGCGCGAACAGCGCGTCGTAGCAGGTGAGTGCGACGATGCGCTCGCCACGTTGCTTCATCTCGAGCAGCGCCCGCGTCGTGATGCTAGGCATGCTCACCTTCGAGCTCGGCGATTTCCCGCCGCCAGAAGTCGCGATTGGGTAGCTCCGGATGAGGAATCGTCAGGTCTCGCTCTCGTACGATGCGGTCTCCGTAGCGCACGATGTCTAGGTCGAGCGTCCGCGGTCCCCACCGCTCGCGACGCTCCCTGCCGCGTTCCGCCTCGATCGCCCGGCAGGACGCCAGCAGCTCCGACGGCGGCAATGTCGTCTCGAGCAGAACCATTTGGTTCAAATATGGCGGCTGCGCAACCGGGCCCCCTCCCAACGGCGCCGTCTCCTCCACGCGCGACCACGCGAGCACGCGCGTCGCCGGCAACGCGCCCAGGCGCGCGCGCGCGTACGCCAGGTGCGCGTCGCGATCGCCGATATTGGACCCCAGCGCAACGTAGGCCCGCTCAGGCGACGTTGGCAAATCCTCTCGTCAGATCGCGCAGCATGGTGGCGACCTGCTCCAGGTCCCGGGTGGCGCGCTCGAGATCGCCGAGCCCCTCCGCCGCCTGCACCGCCCGCGTGGCGACGTCGTCTGCTTCGGTACGGTTTTGTCCCGCGATGCTCGCTACCGCGTTGATCCGCTCGCGCAGGCGCGCGAACGCCTGATGCTGCTCGCCCGCGGCGGCCGTAATGCGCCCAGCGTGCGCCGTCGCTTCCGCCGTCGCCGCCACGATCGCGTCGAGCGCATCCAGCGCGGTGGACGACAACTCCTCGACGTCGCCCACGTTCACCTGGCCACGCCGCATCTGCTCCACGACTTCGCCGACCTGCGTGTGAATGTCCTGCACCAGATCGCCCGCCTCGGCCGCGGCGCTGGCGCTCTGCTCGGCGAGGTGGCGCACCTCGTCGGCCACTACGCCGAATCCTTTTCCGTGCTTGCCGGCGCGCGCCGCCTCGATCGCGGCGTTCAGCGCGAGCAGGTTCGTCATGTCGGCCAGCTCGCGGATGGACGCGATGAATCCAGTGATGCGGCGGCTCATTTGACCGAGCTGCTGCACTTTGGTCGAGCTCTCGCCGACGAACAGCTTCAACGCGACGAGCCGCTCGATCGCCTCGCGAATCTGCGTGCGGTTCCGGCTGGCGACGTCGCTGGCGGCGGTGGATGCGCGGGCCGCTCCGGCCCCGTCATCCGAGACCCGGCGCGACACCTGTGCCAGGCTTTCCGTCGCCTCGAGGCCACCCGACACCTCGCCCTCCTCGCGCCGCACCCCTTCGCGGATCACGCCGGTCGACGTGGCCACCGCCGACGCGACGGTCTTCAACGCTTCCGCCGTCTGCGCGATCGTCGCGAGCTGGCGCGTCATGCGGTCGACCGTCTCGACGAGCGGCCGGCGCAAGTCGGTGATATGCACCGCCGTCGCCAGCTGGCTCGCGAAGGTCGTGATCGTGAGGATGTCCTGGCGGCGGTAGGAGTGCTTCTTGTGATGCTCGAGCTCCAGCGTCCCGATCACATGGTCGCCGAATTTGAGCGGCACGATGACCAGGCTTTGCACCTCGAGCGGGGCGTCGGCCACGCGCCGGTCGCGCGTGACGTCGTCGATGACCACCGTTTCACCGCGTGCGGCGACCGTCTGGCGCAGCGCCGTCGTGTCCTGCGATGGCTCGCCGCGGGTATCCCGGCCGCGGCTCGAGCGATGCACCAGCGTCATGACCCCTTCGTGCAGGCGGTAGATGCGGAAGTCTCCCCAGTCCACGAGCCGATTCGCCAGACGCTCGATGCGGTGAAAGGAATCTTCCAGGCTGATGTTGGCGGTGATCACCGCTTCCATCGCGTGAATCTTGTTCAACTCCTCGGCGGAGATCGCCTCTTCGATCATCTGCTTGAGGAGCAGGCCGAGGAACGTCAACACGAGGCCTACGAGGAGCCACGCGCCGACGGACCACGCGACCACGGCGCTGACGAAGATCGTGGCCGCGAGCAGCGTCGCCGCGTATCCGATGACCTCGTAACGGACAATCATCAAGCGCTCGGCCGGCTCGAGCTTCGCACGGATGATCAAGCTGAAGTAGAACAGTACGCGGCCGAACGTGAAATACGCGAGCGCATAGCCGGCGAGCGCGGGGAGGAGCTCGATGTTGAGCGCGGGAACGCCCTGCATCCCCAGCCAGTCCAGCGCCGTGGCGTAGACGCCGTACGCGGCGACGATCGTGATGATCTCGCGCCCGAGATTGATCCACGCCACCCGCACCGGTTTGCGCAGCCACACGGAATCGGTGACGAGCGTCGCGGCCGACACGGCGAGGGCTGTCGCCGGCGCGCCCACGAGCAGGCTGCCCGCGATTCCGACGAGTGGAGTCTGCGTGAGGTAGGAGTATTTGCTCAGCGGCACCGACAACCCGCGGAGCGCCACCGCGCAGCCAAACAGCACGAAGACCTCGGGGACCTGTCCGAGCCAGCGCGGATCCGCGACGAGGACGGCGGCGAGCAGCGCAGTGCCGATCCACGCGAGCGCCTGGCTGTAGAGCGCGACGAACCGCCCCAGATTCACGTGTGCACCGCGGCCGCCAACTCGCGGGCCAGTTTTTCCATTGATCCGACGCCGCCCGTGGCGAGCGCGTCCATCAACGCGCTGCCTACGGCAACGCCATCTGCGTAGCGCGTCGCGGCCGCTGCCTGCTCAGGCGTGCTGATGCCGAAACCCACGACCACCGGGACACGCGTCGCCGCCCGGATGCGCCGCACATTCTCCTCGAGGTCGGCCGGAACCGCGGCGCGCGCACCCGTCACGCCCAGTCGCGAGATCAGGTAGACGAAGCCCGTGGCATTGGCGAGCGCTGCCGGGAGCCGTGCCGCATCGGTCGTCGGCGCGATCAGCCGGATCAGTGCCAACGTGCCGGCGGTGACGGCGTGCTCGACGCCCGGATCTGCCCCGGCGGGCAAATCGGTGAGCAGGACGCCGGCGGCTCCGGCCGCCCGCGCATCGCGCGCGAACCGCTCCGCGCCATAGGACAGCACCGGGTTGAGGTACGTCATGATGATGACGGGGATGTCGAGCGCGGCGTCGCGAATCAGCGTGAGTACGCCCGCCATCGTCATACCCTGCTCTAACGCCGCCTGTGTGGTGCGCTGGATCGTCGGGCCGTCCGCGAGCGGATCGGAAAATGGCACGCCGACCTCGACAAAGTCCGCGCCCGCGGCCGCGAGGCGCCGCAGCGCATCCAGCGATCCTGCCGGAGTGGGAAATCCTGCGGTGATGTACGGAAGGAATGCGCGCTGTTTCCCTAGTGCCTGCCACCGGTCCGCAATGGGAGAGGCGGAGGCCGGGGCGGCGGGGGCGCCGCGATTAGACAAAGTAGTCGCTGACGTTGATGCCGTATTTGACGGGATCGGTGACTTTGACGATGGTGCGCGGGAAGTTGCCGCTCGCGTCTTTCTCCGAGAGATCCACGACCGTCCCCGGAGTGAGCAGGGCGCCATCGGGGGTGGTCACGACGCGCACCACCGGCCGGTGCACGTGCGCAACGTCCGGATTCGCGTTGTGAACCAGCGCGACCTCGTAGGTGTCGAGAATGACGCACGTCCCCACGGGATAGATGCCGATCAGATTAATGAAGGCTTTGACCACCACGGGGTCGTAGCCACGCCGGGGGTTCTCCCACATCTCTTTCAGCACCTGGTCGGGCTGGATCGGCACGGTCTGGTAGACCCGCCGGCTCGTCGCGGCGTCGAAACCGTCTGCCACCGCAATCACCTTCGAGTAGATCGACAGCGTCCGGCCGCGGATCGACTTCGGGTAGCCGGTCAGGTCCACCTTCATGTGATGCTCGTACGCGACGACCATGCCGCGATAGGGGATCTCGCCGTAGCCCCGGAGTCCGAACAGCGTCAGCACCCCCAGCCAGGGGTGGGCCTGCATGATGCGCCACTCCTCCTCGGTCAGGCCTCCTTCCTTATTCAGTACCTCCAGCGGGACGCGGGATTTGCCCACGTCGTGGAAGAGCGCCGCCATGCCCAGATCGTAGAGCTGCAGCTTGGTGAGGCCCAGCTTGCGACCCAGCGCCACCGAGAAAATGCACACGTTCACCGAATGGGTGAATGTGTATTCGTCGTAGTCACGTAGCGTCGTGAGTCCGACGAGGGACGACTCGTTGTTGAGCACCTGATCGACGATGGCCTGAACCGCGCGCTTGACCTTTTTTACGTTGGCGGTGCGGCCCATGCGGATGCTGTTGATCACCTCTTTGGTGACGGCCACCGATCGCGCGTAGGTACGCTTGGCCGCTTCCTTCTGACGCTCCTCCTCCTCGACATCTTCCTCGACCTCGAGCGGTGGCTCGACGCTGACGTGCGAGACGCCGCCGTCGCTCAGCTTCTGGGACAGCTCGAACAGCTTATTGGGATTCGCTTCCTTCGCCGCGTACGACAGGAGCAGCGACACGAATACCTGCAGCTGGCGGCGATCCACGCCTTCGTCCACCCGCACCGCGCCAATGCCGCACTGCTGGAACACGTTGAGGATGTGCGAAAACGACGCGTAGTTGTCGAGATCGAGCCGCAAGCGCGTCGAGTTGATGAAGATGAATTCTCCCTGCATCCGGATCTCGACCTCGCGCTCGACGTCGAGCAGCTGCTTGGTGCTGGCCGCGAGATCGTCGAGCGCTTTCTGTACCTGCGTGTTCTCGATCGGATAGAGCTTGAGAGAGCGAAAGGCCGTGTACATCACGATGAGAAAGTCACGGCCGGCGTGGCGCAGGAAGCCGTCCGTCGTCTGGACGGTCTCCATCATGGAAGGACGCTTCACCGGACCCGTCATGTGCCCGTCCCCACATCGCGCAGGGCGCGGCTCACGGCGTTTCGCACCAGCGCCTCCTTGTCCTGCGACACCCGTTGGAGCACGTCGCGGGCTGCCGGCGCGCGGATCTTGCCGAGCGCCATCGCGGCGCAGGCACGTGTCTCGGGGTCTTCTTTCCGCGCGAGCAGTCCGCTCTTGGGGACGAGCAACTTCTCGAGCGTTCCAATTCCCGCCTCCCCGGCGAGCGCCCCATACGCCTCGAAGAACGACATCTTCTCGGTGAGGTCGGCATCCTTGAGCTTGTTGCCGAGCACCGCGGCTTCGATGCGCGGAAACGCATTGCGATGGCCGCGTTGGCCGAGGAATTTCACGGCGGTGATCCGCACGTCGCGCTCGGGATCGTCGATCGCCTTCTCGAGCAGCCGCGTGGCGCTGGGACTGCCGATCGTCGTCAGTGCTTCGACGATCGCGAGCTTCAGCTCTCGTTCGCCACGCTCGAGCAGCGGCCCCATGCCGTCGGGCGCCCCCGGTAGCTTGAGCCGTCCCGCCAATCGCACCATCTCGAGCTGCACAGCGAGATCGGTACTGGCGAGCGCCTTGAGCACCTCCGCCGCGTGCGACTGCGCCAGGCGCTCGGCCGAGCTCTGGACCAGCATTTTCACGCGCTCGTTGTGGAGCTTCGGCAGCCACCCCATCAGCGTGCCGAGCGCGACCGCCCCCAGCTCGCTGAACAATTCGCTCAACTCCTCTTCGCTGGGATGACCGGTCGCTTCGTCGAGTGATTGCAGGAGTTGCGAGAGCGCGTCCGGCTGGGACAGCCGCGCGGGAAGGCCTTCCAGGGTCTGACGATGCTCGGGGATCAGCTCGCGGGCGCGTTGCAGAATCACCTTGCACTCGCGCAGGATGAACGCGACGGAGCGAAAATCCCCCGCGCCGAGCAGATAGGGGATGAAGTTCTCGATGATCGAGATCAGCTCGGCGCGAACGGTGCCGTAGGTCTGCAGCTCGAGCAGGTCGAACAGCATCGCGAGCACGTTGCCACGCAAATCCTGTCCGTACTCGCGCTCCACTTCCTTGTGCAGGTACTCGATTTCCTTGTCGTCGAGGAAATACAGCGTGGTGTCGAAGTCGTCGACCGATACCAGTCCTTCGCGCTTGGGCGGCGCTTCTTCTTC
>JBHEMG010000103.1:0-38286 GCA_046262715.1 Gemmatimonadales bacterium | reverse complement strand
CCCCGTGCCCCCGCTGGTCGCGTCACTGTTGGGCCAGGGCACCCTCTTGGTCACCACGTTCTTCGAGGTGATGCTGCTCTTGTATTTGATGCTGGCCGCGGGCGACACGCTGTTTCGCAAGCTGATGAAAGTGGTGCCGGGTCCTAACGACAAGCGCACCGCCAAGGACGTGCTGCACGAGACGGAGTCCATCGTGGCCCGCTACATCGTCGTCACGGCGCTCATCAATGCCGGGCAAGGCGTCGCGGTCGCACTCGCCATGTGGGCGATCGGCATGCCCGATCCGTGGATGTGGGGGATACTGACGTTCGTGCTCGAGTTCATTCCCTATTTGGGCGGCGCGCTCAACGTCGCTCTGCTGCTGATTACGGCGTTCAGCACCTTCTCGACCACCGGCCAGATCCTCCTGCCGCCGGCGCTGTATCTGATCATCACCACTCTGCAGAACAACGTCGTCTCCCCGTACGCGTACGGCGGACGCCTGAAGCTGAGCCCCGTCGCAGTGATGGTCTGCGTGATGTTCTGGTTCTTCCTCTGGGGGATTCCTGGCGTCTTCCTCGCTATTCCCATTGCGGCGACGCTGAAGGTCTTAGGGGATCAGGTGCCGAGGCTGGCTCCGCTGGGTGTGTTGCTTGGAGAATAATGGAGGAATGGTTACTTTTCCGGCCCGTTTTCGGGGCTGTAGCTCAGCTGGGAGAGCGCCTGGATCGCACCCAGGAGGTCAGGGGTTCGAGCCCCCTCAGCTCCATTGAACGCCTAACCAGTTCTGCCCCTTGGTGTAACTGGCAACACGCCTGACTCTGGATCAGGAGAGTCCTGGTTCGATCCCAGGAGGGGCAATTCGAAGGCGGCCGCAGGCCGCCTTTTTCGTTGCCGCCCCTTTTCATAGCCCGTAGTTTTGCAGCTGCCATGACGACCATCCATGCCGGCTTGCTCGCAAGCCTACTCACCGTGTGCGGCGCCCCCCTCGCCGCGCAGCAAACCGCCGTCGTCGAGTTCGATCACAAAGCCGGCACGGCACGTCTCATCGTGCGCAGCGGTTCGCGCGCCGATACAACGCCACTCGGGCCGTCTCCGACCGTGCGCCTGCCACGCTCCGTGCCGGTGCACATCGTCATCGTCAATACCAATACCGCCCTGTATCGCTATGCAAAGCAGACGGAGAAGAGCACGCTGCCGGAAGTAGAATCGGTTCGCGCGTTCATGGGGCGCATGCGTCCGTACCTTCCCGAGCTCCGGCGTGCCGCCATCTCGGCGCTCGGTACCCGCGGCCCCGGTGACGCGAGCGCCAATGCCGCCGCACTTGCGGCCGCGCGCGACCTGCTTGCGCGGAATCTGCGCAGCAGCGAGCAGAGTCTCCTAAAACTCGACGACGTCGCGCACGGGCCCAACGGGTTGCGCGACAACCAAACGGCGGTGGTGTTTGCGCTGGAGCAAATGCGCCGCGGCGTTCCGCCCGAATCCGCATCGGAGCGTCTACGAAGCGCGCTGGCCCTCGGCGGGCCCTGTCAATCGCCCGACTCGCTGCCGGAACCGATGGCCGATCGTCTCTTTGCCGCCGTGAGCGACTTGCTCGACGCAGAGGAAAATCTTCAACTTGCGCTCGGAGGCTTCCAGTTTGGCGCGGACCCTGCGTGGGTGCAGCTGCGCGACTCGGTGCGGCTGATGTCGGACCGCGTCCAGACCGCGATGTCGGATGTCGATGATCTCTTCTCGAGCGTGTACTACATGGACCGGCTGATTCGGATTGTCGCGGCCGGCTGCTCCCACTGGAGCGCCGGAACAGCGGCGGGCACGATGACGACAGGGCAGACAGTCACCCTGAGCATGGAAGCCCGCTCCGAGCCGGAGATCGCTCGCGTCGCCGATCCCGACGTGCGAACATTCACGGTGTCAGTCGCGCCGCGTGGCCTGCTGCATCCGGGCCTGGGGTTCAACGTGATAGGCATCCCGCGCGGCCGCTTCTCCAGTTACTCCACCAGACCGGTCACCGGTGGTGTCGAGGTCTATCAGTCAGGCGAGCGTGACGCGCGATACGGCTACGGCGCGTCGCTAGGCTTCACGTGGGGGGCGCTCGACCGCAGCGAAACCAGTGGCCGTGCGGTGTGGCTGCCGGAGATTTTGTTGAGCTTCGGCGCGGTGCGCGGCTTTGGAGTAGGCGCGGGGTTCTCGTGGAGCTTCCTGAAGCTGAGCGGCGGAGCGATGTGGGTGCAGCACAACGCGCTGGTCGGGGCCCGTGCCGGCGACATTCTCCCCGATGATACCTACCTCAGAAGCCGAGAATCTTTCGGCCCACCGAGGCTGTATATCTCGCTCTGTATTCTTGACACCGCGCCCTTCGCGCGACGTTTACCGCAACCGTAGGGTTCATGGAGGAGCACCACAGCGTGCTCCTCCATGCGTTCGTCATCTATTGCTTTGCGAGGAACGATTCGATCGTTGCGCCCTGCGACTGACCCTCGACCTGCGGTGTCTGGGCTTTTCCGGTCACACGCGTGACCAGGTCCACGACCTGTGGCTGCACCTGTTGCATCAGCTGCGTGAAGGTCGTGCTCGGCGTGGCCTTCATCATCGCAATGTACAAACCGGCGGTGAACGCCCCGATCGGCAAGTTCTTCCCGTTGGGGAGCTGCAGCGTAATGGCGAGTGAGGTCTCGTTGTCCGCCGACGCGGCGAGCAGGATGTGATTGGTCGGCTGCGTCGCGAGTGCTTCACCACCCGACACACTCGTGCCAGCGCCCACATAGGATCGCGGAAGGCTGAGCGGCCGCATGTCCGTGAACAGGGCGGTGCGACTCGCCATTCCAACCGCGCTGGGACTGGTGTGTGCGGCGATGCCGGCGGGGAACGGCTTCCCCCCACTCAGATCCGACCAGTTGATGGGTGCCTGGGCGGCGGCGCGCGTGCCGGTTCCGGAATAGCAGTCGTCGAGCACGACGAGCACGCGTCCTGCCTTGAGTCCCCCGACGAGCTCGCCAAGCTCGTCATCCAAGATCAGACCGTAGTCCGCAGCGGCGCCCCAGACCGCGAGCGCTTCGTCCTTGTTGTCGGACGTCTCGGGGTCGGCGGGACCGGTGAGATACCGGTTGTCCGGCAATTGCGTGCCGTGCCCGGAGTAATAAAAGACCGCGAGGCCGTTGGGACCGGCCTGTCCGAGGTGACGTTGGAATGCCTGGATGATTTGCTCGCGATTGCCCTCGACATCCCGTAGCACGAGGATGTTGCTCGGATTGAATCCGTATTTATCGACCAGCACCGATTTCATGAGCTCGACATCATTGAGCGTTGAGCCGTTCAAATCGAGCAGCCTGCCGGGGTAATCGCTCACGCCAACCAGTAAGGCGTATCGCTCATCGGGATCGCCGCCGCCGGGATAGAGCCTGCTCCAATCGAGCGCGGAGACCGATCCCATCGAGCGCGCGCTGATCGTATAGCTGCCGTAGGCGCTCTGCGCACCGCCCAATACCGCGACGAAAAAATCTCCGGTGAGCGGCAGCTTCACCTCCGCGGTCGTCGATGACTGCGGCATCGTATCAGATGCCGCGAGCAGGACGATCTCCTCGCCGCGTTTCATGAGGACCACCAACGTCACTGGAACGCTCGAGGAAATGCTGAACGCCACCCGCTCGTCACGCCCACCCTGATAATTCCAGTAGTCGATGGGCAACCCGTTCTGGAGCCGCGCGTCGTCCTCGCTGATTTCCCCCGGCATCGATTGCCCCGATTGTAGGAGCGGCGCGTACATGCTCCGCTCGGTCGCGGGCGCGGCCGCCCGGGCGGCCACCGCTTTTTGCACCACGAGCTGCACGCGGGCAGCCGAATTGTCCTGCGCGGCCAGCGCGGCCGGCACGCCAACCACAAGCAGCCAAGAAAAAAGCGACTTCTTCATACGTCCTCCATGCTGCGGGGAAATGCGATGGTTCATCACTGCTCTTGCGGCTTGACGACGTTGATCGTGATCCCGTACGTGCTCCCCGTGCCGCGGGCCATGATAGCCGCGTCACTGCGGGTCCCGCTATAGGCGTCGGCGATGAGCCGCTGCAACGGGTTCAATGCCGAGCGCGTGCCCTCTGGATGCTCCGTGAGCACGGCGGCAAAGTCCATGTGGTCGTGTGTCGCGAACAGCTTGACGACCTCCTGTCCCAGAAGCTCTTCGGCGTAATAGCAGACCACACTGTCTTCACTGTCCCGGAGCAGGTATGAGCGGCCCGGCGCAAGCAGGTTGTCGCTGCCAAGATCCAACGGCGGTGGAAAGAGCTGCTGTACCGCACCGTCAGGGGTGAGGCTGAGAACGGTGACAAAGGCCGAATCCTTGCCCTCGTTGCGCAATCGCAACAGGTAGACGTCGCCCGGATTGAGCTCCCATTCGTTTCCTGCGGTGCGTTTCGAAACCACCGCAGCGGTATCGTCCCCCTCGCATACGCCAGCCACCATGCGCCGCTGCGTGGGAATCAGCTCCATGGTGACGGTGATACGCGGATCGGTGAGCTCAAGTCGGCGCAGCTGGCGGCTGCGCGCGTAGCTCCGCACCGCCTCACGCACCCGGTTGACCGACCCCGGACTCGCGGGATCGATCGCGGCGGTCAGCGGCACGTTATCCGCGGCCGCGACCAGCTGGATCGTGCCCCCGTTCTGCGCGGGGGCGATCAGTAAGGCCGGATTGGTGAGAACGAGCCGGGCGACCGTGACGCTCGCCAAACTGTCGCGCAGTGCATTCCGAAACGCGACGGGAAGCCGCGGGTCTATTCGCACACCAACGCGAAAGTCGCCGTAGGCATAGTCGGTGACGAAGGCCCAGCTTCGCTCGATCGCCTGGCGCTCCGGCCGCGGGCGTGCCACGGTAACCACGGCGGTTCCGCCGTGGGCGGCGCGCACAATTCCTGTTGCCAGCGGGGTTGCGTTATCGGGAGTGGCGGTTCCCGACGCAAAGAACGCGATACGCGTTCCCGGCAAAAGGCCAAGCAGGGTCCCGCCGACCATCGCCGCGGTGGAGTCGTCGCTCACCGTCGCGACACGCACGAAGGCGCGTTGCGCGATGGCTTGTCCGCTGAACACGCGCGTGTCGACGTCGCCTTCGATTTGCGGCCGCTGGTCGCCGAGATCCATAGACGCCATCGCGACACCAATGCGATCGAACAACGCGCGATATGAGGTGCTGGAATCCGCACGTGGGAGGACGCGACTGAGCGCGAGCGACAGCGAACCAACGCCAAAGCCGCTGTCGTCCATCGCCTCGCGCGACGGTTCATCGTGTCGCGCTGCCGAGATGACGACCAGCGGCGCGGCCTGTCCCGGGAGATCGGGAACCTCGGTTGCGCCGCTGCCCGAGTCGACGCCCGCGCCGCGCGTCCGGCCGACATGGCGGGTGTCGGTCACCTCGATCGGTTGCATCACTCCCCGGACCGGGCGCTCTTCCTGGCCCCGCGTCGCGGATCCGGAGAAGCACGCGTCAATGGTGACGAGCACCGCGCCGCCGGCCCCGACCTTGTGCCGCAGGACCGCCAGACGCGCGCCGAGCTCGTCGTCGCGAATGTGCCGTTCCCCGTGATAGGCGACGGCATGGAGATCCGCAGGGGCCCCATACGGCACGAGCACTTCGTCGTAGCCATCGAGCTCATCACCGTTGTCGTCGGTAATACGGTGCCCGTGTCCGGAATAATGGAACACGACGACGTCACCCGGTCCGGCCTTGGTGGTCAACCAGTCGAGGCCGCCCAGAATTCCCTCGCGCGTCGCGGCCGAATCCTGAACAACGAGGATGTTCGCCGAGTCAAAGCCCTGCGCGAGTAAGCTGCCGCGCACGAGCGGGACATCGTTGGCGGAGTGCAGCATCCCGTAGCCGGAGCTGGCGGGATAATCACCGATCGCGACAATCAGGGCGAGCTTGCGCCCGGTATGTGACTGGACATGTCCGGCACCCACCAGCAGGGCGACCAGCGCGACGCTGAACGACAGCTTCACCGCCAGTCGCCGATCAGCACCCAGGCGCCCCAGTAATAGGGATGCGCGTACTTGGGATTGGCGCGCAGCGCCCGTTGCGCGGCGCGTAACGCTTCATCCTTCCGCATGGTGCCCAGGTTGCGGTAGAAGTCGGCCATCAATTGCGACGTCGCGATGTCGTTCACCGGCCAAAGTGAGGCAATAACGGTCTTCACACCACCGTCCAAAAACCCGATTGCGGGGCTCTCGGGCAAACCGCCGCCGGCATCCGTCACCGCGGTATTGCAGGCTGATAGGACCACCAGCTGGCGGTGCATGAGCGTCGTATCGCCCCAGACCTCGCCGAGCGTCAGCCTTCCGTCCTGCCCGCCACCCGGCGCGAGCGTGAGGTAACTGTTTTCGAACTTTCGGTAATCCAGGTTTCCGTGTGTGGCGAAGTGCACGATGTTGAACTGGTCGGGGACGGAACGCGCCAGCGCCTCGGTCGCACTGTCCCGCACCAGCACGCGCGAGGTGGGGAAGATGGTACGAAGCTCCTCGACTTCCTGCTGCGCGCTGCTGAGAGTGCCATCGGCATTCCCGAACGCCATGATCAGCGGGGGCGGCGGCGGCGTCGCTGATGAGTCGGCCAGGCGCATGCGGTCCATGTAGAAGACCGTGCGCTCATCGTCCAGATACGTGAACGAGCTGTCCGGCAGCCGATGCCCCAGCATCTGAAAGGGCAGGTAGTACAGCTCGCCACTGGGCATGATCGCAAGCTGATGATGCGTGCCGAGCTCCCGCTCCACGGGCGCGATCAAGAGCGCGTACAGCTCCGCGGACAACGCGTAAAAATCGGGGCGTGGGCCCGCGGAGCGCGCCCGCGCCACGCCCGTGCGCGCCGTGTCGCGCCCGGCCGCAGGCGGCGTGCTCGCGGCACGCACCAGCAGCCGCACTTTCGCATCGGGCGCGGCCTGGGCGATGGGGATGACCTTGCCGGTGACGTCGGTACGCGTCGCGATGAAGACGTACAGGCTGTCGGGGCCGGCGAAGTACGCCACGATCGCGAGATCGCTGGGGATGGTTCCTTTTACGCGACGAAAATCCTGCGGAGCCGACAAATACAGTCGCATGTCCTGTCGCTTGGTCATCACGTCCCGCACGAACACCTGATACTCCGTCTCCGCGACCGATCGCGCATTCTCGAGGCTGGCGGTGGCCGCGCTGGCCTTGCACCACCCGGGACCAGCGGCGGGATCAGCGGGACGACCGGCGTCTTGACCGGGGGACGGATCGTCGGCATCAGCGGTGCAGCCAGACGTATCGGCGGCCCGACGCCGCGCGGCCGTTTCAGCTAAACGGTCCGCGGTCGCACGGAGGTCGCGTAACTGCGCGACCAGGCGCGCAGCGGACGTGTCCTGCAGCTGGATTCCCATGTTCCGATACCGCAGGCGTGTCGAGGCGGATCGGCTGCGCTCGCCGTACTGAAATGCGAGCTCTGGTTTGCCGGCGCTATTCAGGAGGCCGATCAGTGTCCCGTACACCTGGGACTGCGCGGTGCCGCTCAAAAAGAGTTTCTGGGTGGCTTCACCGCCCACGACTCTATCGGCGAGCCGTTCGAGCACGTCCACCGCCTCCTCCAGCAGCGTCAGGCTCACGGCCGTATCGCCCTGATCGCGCGACACCAACGCGAGCGTGTAAAGCGGGCCCCAGAGGTACTTATCGGAACCGATGCGGTGCGACGTGCCGATGGATTCCTGAAGCGTACGCTGCGCGCGTTTGAGGTCCCCCACCTGGTAGTAGAGCCTGCCGAGTTCCGCGTCTACCTCGGCGAGTCGGTCCGGCTCGTTCATGCTGACACGCAGGCCGTAGGCGCTATCGAGGTACTCCCGCGCCAGCGTGAATTGCCCCTGGGCGAGGGCGACTTTTCCCAGCAGCGTCCGTGTTTCTGCGCCGACCCGCGTCGCGCGAATGCTATCCGCCAGGCCACGCGCCTCGTTCAGCCGGCGCAACGCCTGGGAGTACTGCCGTTGCTCATACAGAACTTCACCGATGTTGCCAAGCACGATCGCGCGGTCTTCGTTCCTGACACGCCCTCGCGCGAGTGCGCCGAGCGCTCGCTGGTACAGTGCCAGGGCGCGATCATAGTCGCCCTGCCAGAAGTGAATCTTCCCCATGTCATTGAGGGCTCTAAATCGGGCCACGCTGTCGCCCAGCGACAGGTAAATGCTGTCGACCTGCTGGTAATAGCCGAGCGCCTTTCCATACTCCGCCAGCGCACCGTAAATGTTGCCTACCGTCGTGTAGGCGGCGGCGATCGCCCAGGAGTTGTTGACTTCGGTGCTGATGCGGATTGCGCTGTCGGCAAGCGCGAGGGACTGCTGGTACTCACCCTGGAGCGATTGCAGGTCGGCCAAAGACCGATAGGCGTTGCCGATCAATCCACGATTGCCGCTGCTTTGTCCGGCGACCAGGGCGCTATCGATGAGCTCATGCGCAGCGGTAAAGTCGCCGCCGGTGAGGTGTAAACGGCCAATCTCCAGGCGCTCGTTGCCGAGGCGGACCGCATCCTGTGTCTTGCGATAGAGATCCACGGCGTAGCCGCGATACGCCAGCGCGCTGTCGTACTGACCGCGCTGTTCGAACAGCTGGGCAAGCGAAACGTAGCACCACGCGATGTAGGATTGGTCGCGGGTCCGTGCGGCCAGCGAGAGGGCGTTCTTCAGGTAGTTGGAGGCCGCCGCGTCGTTTCCGTCGTAGCGTTGCGCGACCCGACCGAGGAGCGCGAGCGTACGAATCTGCCCGGGAAGATCGGCACCTTCGCGTTGTAACTCGAGCGCACTCCGGAGGTAGGTTTTGGCGGAATCGGCGCGCTGCAGATCGAAGTACAGCGCGCCGATGCTATAGAAAATGCCCGCACGCCGCGCGGCATCCGCGCGGGTGCGTTGGATCGCGAGGGCGGCGCGATAATGCTCCAACGCATGCGGCACATCCTTCAGCTCCGCATATAATGCGCCGATCTTGATGAGGACGTCCGCCCGCGCTGGAACGTTTTGCAGCTGCTGGTAGATCGTTGCGGCGGCCGCGAGGGTGTCGAGCGCCCGCTTCGGATCGCCGCTCTCACGATACAGACCAGCCAATTGCACTAACGAATACGCCACCCCAGCGCGGTCGCCGGCGTCGGTCCGCAGCTCGATCGCCCGGGCGTGGGCCGCGATCGCGTCCGGGGCCGAGCCAAGTCTCCAGCGGCATTCACCGATCTGCGATTGTGAGAAGCCTGCGTCATCGAGATTTTTGGTAGTGAAATGCAGCTGGTAGGCTTCATCGAAGGCCGCAATCGCTTTCTCACAGGTTCCCTGACGCGTTTGATAGAGCCCCACCATGTCGAGCTGATCGGCTTCCGCTTCGCGGTCACCGAGCTCGCGGTAGAGGCGCCGCGCCTGCTCATAGAACCGAATGGCGTCCTGGTACCGTAGCCGCTTCCCCTCCAAAGCCCCGCGCGCGGCGACCACGCCAGCTTCCGCTTCCCGGCCCGATTGCGTCGTCACCGCGGCGAGGTAGCTCTTCGCTGAGTCGAGGGCGACGGCAGCGCTGTCGAATGATCCGAGCTGGGCCAGCACCTCGCCACGCAGTCGCAGTGCGCGCGCCAGACTTTCGCGATTGACGTCGGTCGGGAACTTGAGATTCGCCGCGACTTGGATGGCGTAGACGGAGTCGGTCACCGCGAGCGCATCGGGGAGGCGACCCAGCAACAGGTGGAGCTGGGCGACGGCGGTGAGCGCGCGACCTACACCATCGCGATCACCGACGGTGCCGTACAGCCGCGACGCCTCACGATAGGCAGCATACGCATGCGTGTAATCGCCGCGTCGCTCAAAGGTGGAACCGCGGCTCAAGGCTGCTGCGGCCTCGACTCCCTGCGTCGCGACGGCGCTGCTGCCGCCGAGGAGACTGCAGAGAGTCAGAGCCGCAAGGCGGCTCATCACGAGGCGTTGAGCATATGCGCGCGGGGGGTAAACTTATCACCCAGCACACGGACTGTCGAAGCAAATATGCGACGATCTCGAGCGTACGGCAGTCTGCATCATCACGGAGGAGCCTTGATGAAAAAGCGGCCTTTGGGAGCAACGGGATATCAGATCAGCGAAATCGGCTTTGGCGCCTGGGGGCTGGGTGCCGATATGTGGCGCGGCGTGGACGACAGTGAAGGCAACAAAGCGCTGCGCGAAGCGGTCGACCAGGGTATCACGTTCTTCGACACCGCGCTCGCCTACGGCACCGGTCACAGTGAGCGCATCATCGGCGAAGTCCTCAAGGACGATATCCGTGCCGAGCGCGTCGTTGTGGCCACGAAGATCCCGCCCAAGAATCACGAGTGGCCCGGCCGCGGCAGCGAGAAGCTGGGCAACGTCTTTCCTGCGAGCCACATCGCCGCCTCCACCGAGCAGTCGCTCAAGAATCTCCGCGTCGACGCGCTGCACGTGCAGCAGCTACACGTCTGGCACGACAACTGGCTGGCGGATCCGGAATTCCAGGCCTCCTACCGGCAGATGGTGCAACTCAAAGAAGACGGGAAGGTCCTGCACTGGGGCATCTCGATCAACGACCACGCCCCGGAAACCGCGCTCAAGATTCTGACCGATCCGTTGTTCGAGACGGCGCAGGTGATCTACAACATCTACGACCGCACACCCGAACAGGCGCTATTCGTCCTCGCGAAGCAGAAACCGCTCGGCATCATCGTGCGCGTGCCGTTCGATGAAGGCGCGCTCACCGGCCAGATCAAGGCCAATACCGTTTTTCCGGCGGGCGACTGGCGCGACGAGTATTTCGCCGGTGATCGCAAGGCCGAGGCGGAGCGCAGAAGCACCGCGCTCGCGAGCGTGCTCGACGATCAGGTCCAGACACTGCCGGAGCTTGCGCTGCGGTTCTGTCTCTCCACCCCCGCAGTGTCCACCGTCATCCCCGGCATGCGCCGTCCCGCGCATGTGCGACAGAACGCGATGGCCTCCACGAAAGGCGCGCTCCCCTCCGTAACGCTGGCGAAGCTCAAGCCGCATGCGTGGGACAAGAACTGGTATTCGTAGGGTCGCGTGGCCACCAAACGCGTTTTGTACGCCGCGCTCGCCGGCAATGTGCTCGTCGCTGCGACCAAGGCGGTCGCCGCATTCGTCACGGGCAGCTCGGCGATGCTCTCGGAGGCCGTGCATTCCTTCGTCGACAGCGGCAACCAAGTACTGCTGCTGTACGGCATGCGCCGCGCCAAACGGCCGCCCCATGCCGAGCACCCGCTTGGCCACGGCCGCGAGATCTATTTCTGGAGCTTCGTCGTCGCGTTGCTCATCTTCGCCCTGGGCGCGGGCGTCTCGATGTATGAAGGCATCCTTCATATCCGTCACCCAGAGCCAATCACCAAGCCGCTGGTGAACTATGGGGTGTTTGCGCTCGCGTTCCTGTTCGAAGGGTGGTCGTGGCGCGTCGCGCTCGTTGAATTCAAGAAGCTGAAGGGCTCGCGTGGGTTCATCGAGCAGTTCGAGCGCAGCAAGGACCCGCCGTCGTTCATGGTGCTGCTCGAAGACAGCGCCGCGCTGCTCGGCATCATCATCGCCGCCGGGGCCACGTTTCTTTCGGTCACGCTGCAGCGACCCGCGCTCGACGGCGTCGCATCGGTGTTGATCGGGCTCATTCTCGCTACCGTTGCGATGGCGCTCGCGCGCGAAAGCAAAAGCCTGCTCATCGGCGAGCAGGCGGATCCCAAGCTGCAGCGCGACATCGCGCGGATCGCGGACGACGTCAGCTCCGTGCACTCAGTCGAGGTCGTGCTCGCGCAGCATCTTGCGCCCGATCAGATCATCGTGGCGCTGCGGCTTCGGTTCCCCGATGATTTGCCGGCCGTGCAGGTGGGTGAACAGGTGAAAGAGATCGAGCGGCGCATCCAGCAGGAGCATCCCCAAGTGGTCGCCGTATTCGTACGGCCGCGCGAGTAGACGCTACAGCGCGCGACGCTTCATCTGAGCTGCGGCGTAGTGGCAGGCGCGCGCCGTCAGGGCCATGTACGTGAGCGACGGGTTCTGGCAGCTGCTCGACGTCATCGCCGCGCCGTCCGTGACGAACAGGTTGGGCACGTCCCAGCACTGATTCCAGCCGTTGAGCACCGACGTCTTCGGATCCCGGCCCATGCGCGCCGTCCCCATCTCGTGATTCGTGCCGCCCGGCGTGCTGGGCCCACTCGTACTCGGCGCGATGTCTGTTGCGCCGGCGGCCTCGAGCAGTTCGGCCGCCGTGACGTTCATGTCGCGATGGATCGCGAGCTCGTTCTCGCTCCATTTGCATTCGATGTGCAGCGACGGGATCCCCCAGGCATCGACCAGCGTGGGATGGAGGGTCGCGCGATTCTCCTCGCGTGGCAGCATCTCACCGAAGCCGCCAAAACTCATCGACCAGGGACCCAGCTGTAGCAGCCGGGCTTTGAGCGCGGCGCCGATCCCGGGCGCACGCAGCGCGGCGTGCCACCCGTCCCGGCCGGCGCCGCCCTGGAAGCCGTAGCCGCGCAGGAAATCGGGATGGCGTGACGTGACATTGCGGAAGCGCGGCACATAGACGCCGTTTGGACGCTCGCCGATTGTGCGCTTGTTGGTCCATCCCGCGATCTGCCCGCTCGCGCCGCCCCACTTGATGTGATCCATGATGTTGCGGCCGACCTGCCCGCTCGAATTGCCGACGCCGGAGTTGAGCAGAATGCGCGCGCTCTCGAGCGCCGACGCGCAGAGAAAGACCACGCGCGCGCTGTACTCGCGCTCCGTTTTGGTCTTCGCGTCGATCACCCGTACACCCGTCACACGCCGCGTTGCGCTGTCGTAGACGAGACTGCGGACGATGCTGAAGGTCAGCAACGTCAACTTGCCCGACGCCTGCGCCGCCGGTAGCGTCGCGTTCACACTGCTGAAATACGACCGCGTGATGCAGCCGCGGTGACACGGCCCGCAGTAGTGGCACGGTGCGCGGCCGTTGTGCGGCACGGTGAGATTTGCCACTCGGCCGATCGTCAACACGCGGTCGCGCCCGAACGTGTCGGCGATGCGCTGCCGCGCGTGTTGCTCGACGCAATTCAGCGCCATCGGCGGCAAAAACTGGCCGTCCGGCAGGTGTGCCAGCCCTTCCGCCCGCCCGCTCACGCCAATGAAGCGCTCCACGCGATCGTACCACGGCGCGATGTCCCGGTAGCGGATTGGCCAATCGACGGCGATACCTTCGCGCGTGTTGGCCTCGAAATCGAGGTCGCTCCAGCGATAGACTTGCCGGCCCCAGATGGTGGACTTGCCGCCAACCTGGCGCGCGCGAAACCAGTAGAACGGCCGGTCCGACGGCGTGCTGTAGGGATTGTCCACGTCGTCAGTCCAGAAAACGTGGCTGAGCTCGTCGAACGATGCGGAGTGACTCTGCACCGCCTGCCGCGCCGCGATCGCGCGCCGATCGCCGAGGCCGCGGAACGGCATTTCCCAGGGTGGCGTGTGCTCGACGAAGTCCTGCGCAGGCACGATTGGCCGGCCCGCTTCGAGCACCAGCGTGCGCAGGCCGAGCTCGGTAAGCTCCTTCGCGGCCCAGCCACCGGTCATTCCTGACCCGACGATGATGGCGTCGAAATCAGACTGGGGCGCAGCCATCGTACCGCCATGGGAGGGGATAGAGGCCAAGCGCCTTCATGCCGATTTCGGATGTGCAGTAGCCGTAGACCGTGAGATACTTGAAGCGCGCAAACCAGTGGTCGTGGTCGTCCGCGGCAAACGATTCGTTGTCGAGCGCCGTGAGCATCGCCACTTGCTCGGTCTCGCTGCGACCCGAGAAACCACGTGCTTCCAAACCCGCCAGACCGCCGAGCACGCGCGCGCGCTCCTCGGGCGTGTGCCAATCGGCCAGCATCTTATCGATGAAGGCGCTCACGTCCGCCTCTGTGGCGCCCGGCAGGATGCGCTCGGCGGCCACTGCCACGAGTCGGTCGACGGGTGAAGGCGGGTGGCGTGCTGGTTGACGATGGACCTCGCGGCCGAGTGCGAGACCAGGGAAGCCGGCGGTTGCCACCAGCCAACGAATCAGTTCACGTCGTTCCATCGGCGTTCCGTCCGCAATTGAGCTCGGCGGGGCGGTCTCCAGCACGTCGCTCGCCAGAAACTCCCGCCGCTGCATAGGGATAAACTGCAGCGCAGCCTGTACATTTCCAGTGTGCTCCCGCTTCTCCTCTTGTTGCAACAGCCGCCGCAGCCGCGGCGCGTGGTCCCCGATTCCGGCGTTGTGGTCAACAATCAGCAGGTCACGCCCGCCGGCGTACAGAGTGTCTTCGCCGATCGGGTGATGGGCGTGCGCTTTGGGAAAACGCCCGACGAGATCTGGGTGTCCGTGCACGGGGCGGTGTACCGGCTCAGCTGGCGCGACAACGCGACGGTCACGAGCGCCACGTTGGACGGACGTGCGGGCGTGCAGGGCGTTGCGGTCGATCGGCTCAGCGGCCGCGCCTACGTGACGACGGTGGGTCGCTTGCCGGCCGATATCGCGCGCAGCCGCATCCCCGGCTCCGAGCAGCTTGCGCGCACGCAATCGGTCGCGCATCTGCTCGCCTACGATAACGACAGTGGCGCCGTGCGTTTTGCCTCGCCGGCGCTCGGCGATTACATCGCCGGCAGCCCGGCGCTCGCGCGACGCGCGAATCGATCCGGCCATCGCGTGATCGTGGTCCCGCTTCCCGCCAACGACTCCCTCGCCGTACTCGATGCCGACGATGGATCGCTGCTCCGCAAGATCGGCCTCGGCGTCTTGCCGGTTGCCGCCGTCGTGCGCGAGGATGGCGCGGTTGCGTATGTGACCAACCTCGGAGGCCGCAAGCCACGGCGCGGCGATCGCGCCGCCAGGCAGTGCTGCGACCCATTCGCGGAGCTGGTGCGCGTGGATGCTCGCGGCATCGCGCAGCCCGGGAGCGTGACGAAAATCGATCTCGTGGCGGGCGCGGTCACCCGCGTCATCTCCGTGGGAAGACATCCCACCGGGATTGCGTGGGACGAACGGAGCGCGCGGCTCTACGTCGCCAACAGCAATTCCGATACGGTGAGCGTCATCGACACGCGGCGTGACAGCGTCATTGGTGCGATCGCGATCGCGCCGTTTCGGGAGCGGAAGATCGGCTTTGCGCCGACTGCGGTCGCGCTGTCCCCGGACGCGGCGACGTTGTACGTAACGATCGGCGGTATCAACGCCGTCGCATTATATGCGCTGCCCGGCGGCCGATTCCGCGGGCTCATTCCCACGGGCTGGTATCCGTCCAGCGTCGACGTGAGCGCCGACGGGCATACGCTGGCGGTGGGCACGTTGTTCGGCGTGGGGTCGGGCCAGGGTCGGAACGTCGGGCTCACGGGCCGCTACGTGCACAGCTATCGCGGCTCGGTCAACGTGATCGCCGTCCCGACGGACGCCGAGCTCGCGGCCTATACGACCGCGGTGGGGCGCAACAATCGGTTGACGTTCCCGCGCGATAGTGCGATCGCGACGCGTGCGCGCCCCGACGTGCCGGCGCGCGCGGTCCCGGAGCGGCCGGGCGAGCCGTCACTGATCGACCATGTCGTGTACATCATCCGCGAAAACCGGACGTACGACCAGATCCTCGGGGACATGGGGCGCGGCGCGAGCGACACCGCGTTCGTGCAGTACGGCCGCGACGTCACGCCGAATGCCCACGCACTCGCCGATCAATTCGTGCTGCTCGATCACTTTTTCGCTTCGGGGGGCAACTCGGCGGACGGCCACAATTGGGCGACACAGGCCAACGAGACGGAATACCCGATGTGGCCCCTGTATCTGGGGCGCAGCTACCCGTCGGAGGGGGACGATCCGCTCGCCTATTCCGCAGGCGGGTTTCTCTGGGAAGCGGCGCGGTCAAAAGGAAAGACGGTAACGGTGTTCGGGGAGTACGCGCCTGGACCGGTGGACTATAGCCCGACCGTCCGGTCCCACGTGCTGGCACAGTACCGCGACTCGCAGCCGCACAATCCCGCCTTGTTCCGCGGCATCCTGACTCGGATGTACAATACGCGCTCGAATATCCCATCGCTGGATCAGCTGCTCGTGCGCGAATATCCGGGCTGGACGATGGGCGTTCCCGACGTCGCGAAAGCCGACGTGTTGCTCGACCATCTGCGCGAGTGGGAAGCGCGCGGTGCCATGCCGAATCTCGTCATAATGGATCTGCCCAGCGATCACACCGAGGGGACGAGTCCCGACTGGTGCACTCCGCGCGCGTGCGTGGCGGACAATGATTTGGCGTTGGGGCGCATCGTGGAGGGGCTGTCGCACAGCACGTTCTGGAAGTCGATGGCGATTCTGATCATGGAGGACGATGCGCAGAATGGCGTCGACCATATCGACGGGCATCGCACGGTGGCGCTCGTCGCCAGCCCCTTCGCCCGGCGCGGGGCGATCGAGCCGACGTTTTACAATCAGCAGAGCATGGTCAAAACGATCGAGCTGATGCTCGGGCTGCCCGCGCTCAGCATGTTCGACCTCGTCGCGACCGACATGCGGGCAAGCTTCATCGAGCCGAGCGCGTCACCCGACGTCGCCCCATACACCGCGCTCGAGCCGCGGCAATCGCTGTATGAGGTGAATCAGCGCGTGGGCGCGATCACCGGCCCGCAGGCGCCGGCTCGGCGGCGCGCGGCACGCGCCTCGTCGAGCATGAACTTCCGGGATCCGGACGCGGCGCCGACCGAGCTGCTCAACCGGATTCTGTGGCACGACGCGCGCGGTTGGAGCACGGCGTACCCCGCCGTGCAGCACTCGCTGTTCTTCCCGCTGGCGGTCGATATCGAGGACGACGAGCGCGAGGCCCGCCCCGATCGATAGACGGTCGTTCGTCAGCACCGGTCTAGGGGTGGCGGGGCTCGGGCTGCCGAGGCTCGTCGATACTCCCGCGCCGTTCCACCCGATTCCCGCTCAAAGGCAGCTCGCCTGGCACGAGCTCGAGTGCTACGGCTTCCTTCATTTCAGCGTCAACACCTTTACCAATCGCGAGTGGGGATTCGGCGACGAGTCGCCGGCACTGTTCAACCCGACCGATTTCGACGCCGATCAGATCGTGGGGGCCGCGCGTGACGGAGGAATGAAAGGGCTGATCCTCACGTGCAAGCATCACGACGGCTTCTGTCTGTGGCCATCGCGCTACACGGATCATCGCGTTACGAACAGGGACTATGTCAAGGACATCTCCGAGGCGTGCGCGCGGCAGGGCGTGAAGTTCGGTGTGTACCTCTCGCCCTGGGATCGCAATCACGCGGACTATGGGCGGCCGGAATATCTCGTCTACTATCGCAATCAACTGCGCGAGCTACTCACACAGTACGGGCCCATCTTCGAGATCTTCTTCGACGGTGCGAACGGCGGGGACGGCTATTACGGCGGCGCCTACGAGCGGCGCGAGATCGACAATCGCACCTACTACGACTGGCCGGCGACATGGCAGCTGGTGCGGGACCTGCAGCCGAACACGGTGCTGTTCAGCGACGCGGGACCGGATGTGCGCTGGGTTGGGAATGAGAACGGAATCGCGGGGGAAACGTGCTGGGCCACGCAGAACAGCGAGGACTTCTCCCCCGGCAATGCGGACACGGCACGCCTCAATCGCGGCGATCGGCCGGGGACACACTGGGTCCCTGCCGAGTGTGATGTCTCGATCCGGCCCGGCTGGTTCTACCACAAGCACGAAGACGACCAGGTGAAGACCCCCGCGCAGCTCGTCGACCTGTATTATTCGTCGGTCGGCCGCGGCGCGTCGTTTCTGCTCAACCTCCCGCCCGACCGGCGGGGCCGGATCCACGAGCACGACGTGCAGTCGCTACGTGCGTTCCGGCGCATCCTCGACGCGACGTTCGCGACGAATCTCGCGGCCGGTGCGCGTGCCAGCGCGGATAATTGGCGTGGGCGCGACCGACGGTTTGCGCCTGCGAATGTGCTCGATGGCCGGCAGGACACGTACTGGGCGACGGATGATGACAAAAAAACGCCGACTTTGACCATAGAATTGCAACGCGAAAGCACGTTCAACGTTGTTCGGCTGCGCGAGTACCTCCCCCTTGGTCAGCGCGTCATATCCATAAGTGTTGATATGTGGCGGGAAGGGGGGTGGGTCGAGTTCGGCCGGGCGACCAGCATCGGCAGTTGCCGCCTGATACGAGGCCCCCGCGTCACGTCGCACCGGGTGCGACTCCGTGTCACGGGGGCCTCGGTCTGTCCGGCGATTGCCGAGCTCAGCCTTTTTGTTGAGCCTGCTTCCTGATCAGCGCGTAGCCCAGGCTGTTGAAGTTGTAGACCGCGAGCGCGGTGAAGATGGGCTTGGCCTTGACGGCCTGACCTGAGCCCTCGAGCGCGACCGCGTAGTTGTACCAGATGTAGGGATCCTGGAGGTTGCCCTCCGCAAAGTGCGCCGCCGCTTCACGCGCATTCCCCTGATACAGCGCGATGAATCCCTTCAGCTGATGGAACGGCTCCATCTTGCGCGGATTGGCGTCGGGCGCCACCAGCGTCGCGAAGCGGTTCGCGGCCACTTCCGCCGCACCGTAGTCACCCCGGCGCGCGGCAAGCCACGACTCGAAGTACGCGACATTCGCTTCTTGCGTCCGCCGAAATGCCGGACTCCCGACCTGATCGGCCTGCTGCATCATCAACGGCGTGCGCGCCTTCAGGGCCGCGTCCGTGGCGTAGAAATCCTTCGTCTCGATCCCGATGAGCGCGACGTTGGTGAGCGCGTTGACTTTGACCGCGCGCGGATCGGGCAGATGCATCCCGTCGACGGCCGCAACCAGCGTGTTCAGCTCGGTAATCGCGGCCGCGGGATCGCCCGCGTACACGCTGACGTACGCGCGGAACGGCGCGAAGAAGCCGCGCTCGTTGCCGCGGCCCACCGCCATTGCCGAGTCGTAATCGGCACGCGCGGCGGCCCAGTCGCCCGCAAAGGAATTGACGTGGCCGCGCTGCTGCAGCAGCCCCGCGTCCCGGCGATTGAGCTCGTGGCCGCGCGTGTATTCGGCGCGCGCCGCCGGCAGATCGTTCAACGCCCGCTGTGCGTCACCCAGGAAGTCGTGCGTCGACGGCTCGCCCGGGGCGAGCGCCTGCGCCGCCTGGAAATGCTGGAGTGCCTGGCGGAAGTCCTTGGGATCGTTGAACAGATACGACACACCGAGTGCGGTGTGGGCCGCGAGGAAGCGCGGCGCGATCGCGAGTGACTTCTCGAGCGACGCCCGTCCCTCGGCAGTGCGGTTCAACCCGAGCTGCACGTTCGACAGCGCGAGCAACGCGCGCGGACTGTCGGGATACTTCGTGACGAGCTGCTGCGCCAATTCCAGCTGGCCGCTCGCATCGTTCTCGAGGCCCTTGCGCGCAATCTGGATCTGCAGCTGCTCCGCCTCCGACACCTTTGCAGCGAGCTGCTCGGCGTGCGCGAGATTGGCCTTGAAGTCTGCCAGCGAGTTCGCGGCATTCGCGACACCCAGATACCCGGCGGCAAAAGTCGAATCGGCCGCTATCGAGCGCTGGAAGTGATCGAGCGCTTCGAACACGCGGGCGAGATCGAGCTCGCGCTCACCCTGCAGGTACTCAGTGCGGGCCGCCGCCGACGTCGTCGTGACCGGCAGACCGTCGATGCCGCTGGTGACGGCATCGAGCGCGGAGAGATCGCGACTGGGCGGTGGAGGCGCGGCGGCGCATGCGGCAAGGGCTACGGCGGTAAAGACGGCAATGAGCGGGCGGTGAGTATGCGACATTCGGGCTCCTGAAGGGGTGACTGCCTTGAGCCTACCCCCGGGACTCGCGCGCACAAGACGAACAAAGTCTGGATGAGGTCAGCGAAGTGTCAACGCAGATCGCCCGGGCGGAAGAGCAGGCCCACCGTACCGTTACGCGCCACCGGCTGCTGCCCGAGATTCGTGAAGATCGCCGACTGACCACCGGCATCGGCCCGCACGGTTGAGTTTTGAAACAGCGGGTAATAACCGATCATCATGCGGACCGCGTCGGGCGGCACCGAGCAGCCGCAGCGCGTCGATCCGGCAAGGCCTGCATTGACCGTGATCGCAAGTGTCCGGCCGCTTTCGTTGGTGATGAGCGGTGCGAAGTAGGCGCGACGCGTCGTGCTGGCCGTCGCCGCGACGCGCACGGTGCCGCGCGGATGCGCGATCCCGATCGTGTCGCCCAGCGCCACGCCCAGCCGCGGCACCATCTGCCACGCGAGATCGAGCCGCTGCCCGCGCGGAATCTTCAGCGTGAACGAGCCGCCGGGGAGGATGCGCCGCTCCTCGCCTCCGACCTGCACGGCGACCATATCGACGAGCCGATTTTCGAACACCAGCGTCGGCGGGCGCAGCAGCAGCGCGACCGCGACGATCGCTCCGACCAGTAACAGCAGCCCAGCGGCAGCACCGATCCAGCCGCGCCGTCGCGGCCGGACCCGCCGCGGCGCCGTTCGCGATCCGCTCACCAACAGCTCCGTTGCCGCCTGCGCGGCCGTCGCCCGCGAGCGCATCGTGCTCGGCTGTTTGTCGCTCTCCAGCGCCGCGATCACCTCACCCGCGGAGTGGAAGCGGTCGGCAGGCTGCTTCTCCAGACAGCGCAGGATCACGTCGGACAATTCTCGCGGGACCGCCGGGTTCACGTCGGAAGCCGCGGGGGGAGGATCGGCGATGTGCTTGCCAACGATCTGCTGCGACGACTCGCCGTCGAACGGCGGCGCGCCGGTCACCATCTGAAACAGCACGGCGCCGAGCGAATAGAGATCGGACGCCGGGCCAAGGTTGGGGTCGCCCAGGGCCTGCTCGGGACTCATGTAGTGCGGCGTGCCGATCACGAGGCCCGTCTGCGTCAGCCCGGCTCCCGCGTCCGCGCCAAGCCGGCGCGCGATGCCGAAGTCCACGAGTAGCGGCCGGCCGCGCGCGGTATCGAGCATGATGTTGTCGGGCTTGATATCGCGGTGCAGCAATCCCGCTTTGTGGGCGTGATCGAGCGCGTCGAGAATCGGGATGATGATCGCGAGCGCGCGCTCGGGCGGCAGCGCGCCGGAGCGCTTGAGCAATTCGCCCAGCGATAGCCCGTCCACGAACGGCATGGCGTAATAGGCGAGTCCCTCGCCCTCTCCGACAAAAAAGATCGGCAGGATGTTGGGGTGCTCGAGCCGCGCCGCGGCGCGCGTCTCGCGCTGAAAGCGCTCGATCATCCCGGAGGTCCAGGCGACGTCGGGTCGCAGCACCTTCACCGCCAGGCGCCGCTCCAGATCCTTGTCCCAGACCTCGTAGACCTCGGCAAAACCGCCCGAGCCGATGAGTTTCTTGACCTCGTACTTGGGGCCGAGGGCGCGGCCCAGCTTATCGAGCATGGCCGCTACTATGGAAGGAGGAACGAGGCGGCGCAAACGCGCCAATACTGGAACCGAACACGTCCCGTATGGGAACTTGTGACGATACTCACAGCATCAGACCCCGGTATAGTCCCATCATGTACCTCGGTAAGTCCCCAGAAAAACCTCGCCATCCATCACGCTTGAGTAAGACGAGGACTCATGAAGGCCGTTCGCGCGCTTGGATTACTGCTGGTGGTCTGCGTCCTTTCGCCCTCCTGCGGCGAAGCGCCCACCACCCCTGCTGCTCCAGCTCCCGACGCGAGTCTCATCGGGGCACTGCTTGGCCCAACGGGTTTGCTCAAGTGTTCTGATCTCCCTTACGCGACGGCGACGCAGACCATCGGCCCGCTGGGTGGCTCGATCAGCGCTGGTCCGCACACCCTGCTGATTCCCCCCGGTGCGCTGACCGCTCCCACGTCCATCACGATGACCGCGCCGACGGGCCGCGGCGTCAATTCCGTCAGATTCCAGCCGGAGGGCCTGCGGTTCGTGGTCCCTGCCGTGCTGTCGATGAGCTACTCCAACTGCAGTCTGCTGGGCAACCTGCTGCCCAAGCGCATCGCCTACACGGACGCGAATCTCAATATCCTGTATTACCTGCTCTCGCTCGACAATCTGTTCGGCAGGCGCGTCACGGGTAAGGTCAATCACTTCTCGGATTACGTAGTCGCGTGGTGAGTCCGGCGCGTCTCGCTGCCGACCTGTTGCACGAGGCGCGCACCAAAGAGCGCAACGCCTGTATCCCCGAAGCCATCCAGGCTTTCGAGGCCGCGATTTCCACCGCCGAGCGCACGGGAGAGAAAGCAGTGTTGGCGGAAGCGTTGCGGCGCCTAGCCGTGGTGCTGCATCATCGCAACGAGTCCGCGCGCGCGCGCGACCTCTGTACTCGCAGCTACAAACTTGCCGGCGAGATTCCGAACGACGTCCTCGCGGCCGAAGCGCTGAACACGATGGGCGGCCTGGCGCTGCGCATGGGAGCGCTAGCGGACGCGCGCCAGTCCTTCCTCCAGGCACTCGAACGCGGCGGCCAGAGCCGTGAGCTCAAAGCGCGTGTCGAGCAAAACCTCGGCATCCTCGCCAATATCCAGGGCGCCGTCACCGACGCGGTCGCGCACTACGAACGCTCCGTCGCCGAGTATCGCGCCACCAACGACGAGCACGGCTGCGCCAACGTCTACGTGAACCTCGGCATCGCCCTTACCGACCTGAAGCAGTACACCTGGGCCGACGACTACTTCCGCAAGAGCTTCGAGATCGCCGAGATGGCGGGCGACGCGCATCTGCAGGGGATGTGTCTCGTGAATCACGCCGAGACGCACTTCTTGCGCAGTCGCTACGAGGAGGCGCGCCGCAACGCGGAAGCGGCCCTCGCGATCTTCGACCAGCTCGATTCGCGCGCGGACAAGTCCGAAGCGTACAAAATGATCGGCATGGTGTACCGCGAGACCGGGCGGCCGGCGCTGGCGGAGTCGCGCATGCGCACGGCGATCGACCTGGCCGTGAGTGCCGGATCGGTGCTCAACGAGGCCGAGGCCTCGCGCGAGCTCGCGCTGCTGATGCAGGCGATGGGCCGAAATCAGGACGCGCTGCGCCTGCTGAACGCGGCGCACCGGCTGTTTCTGCGGCTCGATGCACGCATCGATCTCGTGTACGTCGGCGGCAAAGTCGCCGAGCTCGAGACGACCTATTTCGACCTAGTGCGCGAGTGGGGGCAGTCGATCGAATCGGCGGACAGTTACACCTTCGGTCACTGCGAGCGTGTGGCGCAGAGCGCCCTCGCCGTCGCCCGTGCGCTGGAGCTCGATGAAACCACGCAGACCACGATCCGCCTCGGCGCCTACCTGCACGATCTGGGCAAAGTGCGCGTGCCGCACGAGATCCTGAACAAGCCGGGCCCCCTGACGCGCGAAGAGTTCGAGATCGTGCAGATGCACCCGATCTGGGGCCTCGAGCTGCTCGCCGCCGTCGAGTTCCCATGGGACCTGAAGCCCATCATTCGCTGGCATCATGAGCGCCACGATGGGACCGGCTACCCGGATCGCCTGCAGGGCGACGAGATTCCGGTCGCGGCGCAGGTCGTCGGGATTGTTGACGTCTATGACGCGCTCACCACGGCGCGGTCCTATCGTCCCGCGATGTCGCACGACGCAGCGATGACCGAGATCGAGCGCTGCCGCAGCTGGTGGTCAGCGCCGGTGTACGAAGCCTTTTGGGGCTCTAGAGCAGCAGCGCTTCCACTCGATACGCGTGCACCATCCTGGCGCGCTGCGACCATCCAAACACCGTAAAGCGCCCGTCCTGAGAAGCGACTAACGCCAGCGAGTCCCGCTGCTCGTGCACGAACTGCGCGGCGGAAAGATGGCGCGTGCCTCCCAGCTCCGACGGATGCACCGTCACCGGCGCGTGGCCCAGAATCGGCTCGCGCACCAGCACCTCTTCCACGAATGGCCCCGCTTCGGTCCGTCCAATCTTGGCGCCGAACGCCAGCACGTCCCAGCGGTCACTCAATACGACAGCGCCGTCGACCGCGGTAAGCCCGCCGATGGCGTCGGTCGCTTCTTTGAACGAGCCGTCGCGCGTGCCGCTCTTGACCAGGTCGCCGAGCTTGGAGAAAGGCGGCGCGACGGTATACGGCACCGGCCAGATGATGGACTTGCGCCACTGTGTGCTGCCGTGCGGCACGACCAATAACGAGCCGCCGTGCCCGTGCGCGCGCATCGACAGCGCGAGCGGCAACAGCACGTTGTCCGTATCGCCCGATGCCGGATCGAAGCCGAGCAGCGTCGTGACGAAGTCGGGGCACTCGGTCGCGAGCGTCCCTTCGGCGTCGACGCTCTTCACCTGATCGCCCTCGAGCACCGCCACGTTTGCGAACTTGCCGCCGGGATCTGCCCGGCGGTGCTTGATCACCAGCAAGCCCGGCTCGATCACTTCCGCCACGAAGCAAAGCGGCGGGATGGTGCGCGTCGCGCCCCACACCGCGAGCTCGCCGCCGCCATTCTTCCAGACGCCTAAATGAATGCCGGGCCGCTCGACGGCCGGAGACAGCTTGGTGAGCGTCGCGGGATCGAGCGGCAGCGGCCGCTCGATCAGCAATGCGGTGCCGGCTGCGTCGGGCGGCAGATAGGCGAGGGAGATCGTCGGTGCGCGGCCCTCTTCGCGCCTGAGGCTTGCCCAGAACGCCGCATTGATCAGGCGCTCCATGGTGGCGGTGTCCGGCGTGAGCGGGGAGGCGTGTCGCCGAAAGTGCTCGGCGACGGTCTGCGCGACAGCGTGGGCGGCTGGGTAGGCGAGGCGCTCCATGCTGGAAGCTACATCGTAATGAAGAGGGCCCGGTAACCACCGGGCCCTGTGTTTGTCGTCTAATGACGCCGGGTTCCGCCGGACGGTCTTGGCGCAGGCCGGGAGACGCCGGTTCGCACGCGGGGGACGAACGAGCGCCCAGTCGAAAATGGCTTGGCGGGTCGTGCGATCGGCGCCGTGCGCGGGCGCGGCTGGATCGGCACGAAGCGGCCGCGATCCTGCGGAATCACGAACCGCGTGCCGCCCCGACTGCCGAATCCGCCACCGAGATAGGGCCGGCCGAAGTACGAACGCGGCCGGTAGTACGAGTAGCCGAATCCAAATCCGAACCCCGAGCCGAAGCCGTAGCAGCTCGCGCTCCAGCTCCACACCGGATCGTAGCAAAAGGGATCCCCACCCCCGTAGCCGAAGCGGCCGGCGCGGAAGCGCGGATAGGGATAGCCGTAGTAGTGCCCATAGCTCGCGACTTGGCGGCCGACCACGTAGCTCGCCGCGTCGTAGTCGAAGCTGGACGAGTCAGTCATCCGGCGCACGATGTCGAGCAACCCCGCGAGCGGATCGTCTTTCACGCTGCCCTGGCCGAGGGTGCGATAGTCCCAATGGCCATTGAGCATGTAGCCGTCGAAGCGGAGCGGCGCGCGCGACACAGCGGCGACGACGGTGCCGGCGCCGTCTTCATCCTCGATGAGAAAGGCGTCGCGATCGGAGCGCCCGCGCACTTCCTGACGCTTCCCGCCGCGCACGAAGGCCTCATCGATCGGGTCGCGCGGAAACAGGATGCGGACACGGCCCTGGGGATCGGCGTGTAGCACGACGAGGTAACCGTCCTGCGCGGTCTGGATATACACGCGCGCGTGATCGCCGCGCGAGAACTGTTCATGATTGAGCTTCAGACTGATTGGCGTCGGACCCTGTGCTACTGCGAGTATAAGCAAGAAATTGGGTAGCATTTCGCGACTCCCTCCTTTGGTCTAATCCCCGAATGAGACTCCCGCCGCGATTCGGGGGTACACAATCTGTTGCTCGAGCTATGCGTACGCTTCAACACTCGGAGGACAGATGAGCGCCGACAGCCCCAAGAATAAGCAGGGACAATCGAATCAGGATCAAGATACTGATACCCAGGAAAAGCAGAGTTATCGCACCGGTCAAGGTGGTCAGAGTGGCCAGGGCCAGCAGGGCATTCAGTACAAGCCCGGTCAGAGCCAGCAGGGTGGCCAGCAGGACAAGCAGAGTGGCAGTCAGCAGGGTGGAAGCCAACAGGGCGGAAGCCAGCAGGGACGCCAGGGCGGTCAGAGCGGTCAGAGCGGTCAGAGCGGCCAGGGCAGCCAGGGCAGCCAGGGCAGCCAGAGCGGTCAGGGTGGACAGTCCGGCCAGCAGGGCGGAATGGGTGGCCAGAGCCAGCGCGGTCAGTCAGGTCAGGGTGGCCAAGCAGGTCAGCAGTCCGAGCAGGGTTTGAATAAAGGCAAGCAGGGCTCCGCGGCAGGGGATGAAGAAGACGAAGAGGGCGGAGTCGAAGGAAAGATCTAAGCATCAGACGGGTGTGCGGCGTGTTTGGTCGAGCGCGCCGCACGCCCTAGGTCCACATCTCCCGCAATTTGGCCGCGACGTTGATGCGCGGCTCTTTCTCCTCAGCGCTCGCTGCCGTCCGTTCGAATAATCCCAGCATTTCCTCTGGAATAAATCGCGTCCTCGGCGCATAGATGTGCCGGTCGCCGCTGCGGCGGCTCGTCCCCGTGTAGAACCGATGCGGTTGCATCAACACCAGCTGATCCTTGGCGCGCGTCATGGCGACGTACAGCAGTCGTCGCTCTTCTTCGATTTCCTCCTTGCTGTCTGTCGCCATGTCGGACGGAATGCAGCCGTCCACCACATTCAGCACGAATACCACGTCCCACTCCTGCCCTTTGGCCGAGTGGATCGTGGAGAGGATCAAGTACTCCTCGTCGATGAGCGGATCGCCCGCCAGTTCGCCCAGCGCATCGGGGGGATCGAGCGTCAAGTCGCTCAGGAAGCTCTGGCGCGACTCATGGCTGCGCGAAAGGCTCTCGAGCGTTTCAAGGTCCGCGACACGCACGGCGCTGCCTTCGTACAGTCGCTCGAGATGCGGTTCGTACCATTTGCGCACCATGCCGAGCTGTCCCGGCCATTCTTTCGCCGTCCGTAAGGCATGCAACAAGTCGTCGAGTGGTGCGGGGATCTCGGCACCACCCAGAATTCGGCGCGCGTGTGCCGGGCCGATGCCGGGCAGCAGCTGCAACACGCGAAAGCCCGCGATATCATCCCGCGGGTTCTCTGCCCAGCGCAGCACGCACAGCACATCTTTCACATGCGCAGCCTCGAGAAACTTCAGGCCGCCGTACTTCACGAACGGGATGTTGCGGCGTCCTAATTCGACTTCCAGCAGATCTGAGTGATGCGCGGTGCGCATCAAGACGGCTTGGCGCTGCAGCGGGACCCCGGCTTCGCGGTTGGCGAGCACGCTTTCTACTATATAGTCCGCCTGCGCCTGCTCGTCCTTGGCCGCCACGAGCGACGGACGTTGCGTTGCGCGACGGTCGCTGAACAGCTCCTTACGGAACGCGTCCGCCGCGAGTGAGATCACACCGTTGGACGCGTCGAGAATCGGCTGCACCGAGCGGTAGTTCTGCTCGAGCTTGATGATGGTCGCCGGCGGGTCGAACCGCGCGGGGAAGTCGAGGATGTTGCGCACCGTCGCGCCGCGGAAGGCGTAGATCGCCTGCGCGTCATCGCCGACCACAGTGATGGAGCTGCCCGTCTTCAGGACGATTTCGGCCTGCAAGGTGTTCGTGTCCTGATACTCATCCACCAGCACGTGATCGAACCGGCGCCGCACCAGCTCGGCATTTCCCTCCATCAGATAAAACCAATAGAGCAACAGGTCGTCGTAATCGAGCAGCGCGCGCTGCTGTTTCGCCTCCACATAGCCCTTGAACAGCTGCTTCAGCTGCTCGGCCCAATCGGTGTAGGCGGGAAAACTCGACTTGAGCGTCGTTTCGATCGCCCCGCGCGTGTTGACGACGTGGGAGTAAATCGCCAGGCAGGTGTCTTTTCGGGGAAAGCGCGCCGGCAGTTTGGCGAAGCCGAGATCGCTGCGGACCACGTTGAGGAGATCGGCCGAGTCGGCGCGATCGAGGACGGTGAAGCTCGGATCGAGCCCCACGGCCGGGGCATGCAAGCGCAGCAGCCGGTTTGCTATTGAATGAAAAGTGCCCGCCCAGGGAATGCGGCGTTGCGCCCGGCGAATCATGACTTCCGCGGCGCGCCGGCTGAATGTGAGCAGCAGAATCCTGCCTGGGTCCGCGCCGGATTCGATGAAGTGCGCAACGCGGTGCGCGAGCGTCTTGGTCTTGCCGGTGCCGGCGCCGGCGATGATCAGCAGGGGACCTGCGGGAGCGGTGGCGGCGGCGAGCTGCGACGCGTTCAGCATGGGGCACCGAATATACGCCGAAGCCCCGCTTTGACCAAACAATCTTATAATTCCGCGCGATGCCACGCCCACCCCGAAAGCTTCCAACGTCCGGCCCGCTGCCCCCTCCCGAGAATCGGCGGGAAGCGCGCGACGTGCTCAAGGCCGAGGCGTTTCCGGCGCCCGACGTGCAGCGCGTCACGATGACGGGGACCGAGTTCACCTCGATTTGTCCCAAAACCGGCCAGCCCGACTTCGGCACCGTGACGATCGACTACGAACCCGCGAAGCTCTGCATCGAGTCGAAGGCGCTTAAGTATTATCTCTGGTCGTATCGCAATGAGGGCGCGTTTTGCGAGTCGCTCGCGGCGCAGATTGCCGACGACGTGGTATATGCGATCAGGCCAAAGTTGGTGACGGTGCGCGTGACCCAAAATGTGCGCGGCGGCATCGCGCTGGTGGCCGAGGCTAGTCGGGGAGGGTAGGGCCGCGGTACTCGCAGGTCGTCGTGCAGGTCTCGCGCACGATCACCGCCGAGAGGTTGTGCAGCTCCGGTTTCAGCCGGTCCCAAATCCACATCGCTAGATGCTCGCTCGTGGGATTCTCGAGCCCGGGAATCTCATTGAGGTAGTGGTGATCGAGCTGCTCGTACAGCGGCTGGAACGCGGCTTTGATGTCGGCGTAGTCGACGATCCACCCGGTGATCGGATCGACCGGACCGCCGGCGGCGATTTCAATCGCAAAGGAATGACCGTGCAGCCGGGCGCACTTATGCCCGGCCGGAACGTTCGGCAAACGATGCGCGGCCTCGATGGAGAATGATTTACGGATTTCCATTAACCGAATGTCCAGTGATCAATGATGAATGATCATCGATCATTGGTCATTGGTCATTGATAATTGATCATTGATCATTTGATCCCCAACAGCTTGTGCGTCTGGATGCTCAGCTGCCAGCGCGGGTGCGCCCGGCAGTAGCCCGCGGCGAGCCGGGTGTTGCGCTCGACATCGGCGCAGTCCATCGGTTGCAAAAAGAAGTGGTCGAAGTCGAGCTGCTCCAAGCTCTCGAGATTCAAACCCACCTGCGGAACGACCACCTTCAACTCATTACCCGTGCGTTGCACGAATGGTGCGTTGGCTTTGGGGCTGACACAGATCCAGTCGATGCCGGGCGGCGCGGCGATCGTGCCGTTCGTCTCGATAGCGATGTCGAAACCCTCGCGGTGCAGCGCATCGATCAGTGGCGTGTCGAGCTGCAGCAACGGCTCCCCGCCGGTGCAAACGACAAAGCTGTGCCCAAACGACGCCACCGCTTGGGCGAGCGACTCGGCCGTCGCGTACTTCGTCCCGCCCACGAAGTCCGTGTCGCAGAATTGGCAGATGGCGCGCGCGCGATCTGCTTCGCGACCGGTCCACAGATTGCAGCCCGCAAATCGCAGGAATACCGCCGGTTTGCCGGTATTCGCTCCTTCACCCTGCCGCGTGGCGTAAATCTCCTTGACCGTGTACGTCATAGCGCCTCGGCAAACCCCTGGGCGCGGATGAGGCAGGAGTCGCAGTGGCCGCAGGCCGTTCCGTCTGGCAACGGATCGTAGCAGCTCACCGTCATGTCGAAATCCACGCCAAGCTCGCGGCCCTTCCTTATTATCTGCGCTTTGCTCATCTGCATCAGCGGCGTGTGAATTCGCAGCTTTGCCCCCTCTACCCCGGCCTTGGTGGCGAGGCGCGCCATCTGTTCGAAGGCGGCGATGTATTCTGGACGGCAATCGGGGTAGCCCGAGTAATCGAGCGCATTCACACCGATGAAAATATCCTGGGCGCCAAGGACCTCGGCCCACGCGAGCGCGAACGACAGGAAGATCGTGTTGCGCGCAGGGACGTAGGTGATCGGGATGGTGTCGTCCAGCGGGCGGTCCTTGGGAACCGGGATATCGCTGGTGAGCGCGGAGCCGCCAAACTGCCGGAGGTCGATGTCGAGGATGACGTGCTCGGCGGTCCCCAGATCCCTGGCGACCCGGGCAGCTGCCTGAAGCTCGACGCTATGACGTTGCCCATAACGAAACGACAGCGCGTAGCAGTCGAACCCCGCCTGTTTCGCGATGGCCAGCGTGGTCGCCGAATCCAGTCCGCCGCTCAGCAGTACGACCGCCCGTCGACTCATGGCGGGGAAATCTACACGGGCTGTCTACTTGAACGACCGAACCAGCTGACCGAATTCCTTACCCACGCGGTTGGCGAACTGCGGGGCGAAGTACACCTGCGCGATGACGCCTCGCTTGCCGTTGACCGTCACGGCCAGCACGGCGCCGAGCGGCACGTCCTTGCCTCCGTATTGCATCGTCGCCGTAAATCCCTGAAGCAGGATGCGGTCGCCATTGTCGGCCTTGAGCTCTTTTACGTCTCCTTCCGCGATCGCGCCGGGCAACGCCGCCTGCACCATCGCGGTGCCGCGGGCCATCGTTTCCTTGATGTCGCCATAGTTGGCGGCGGTGATCACCGCATTCCCGGCTTTGTTCGCACCCTGCAGCGCGGCGACGTACTCGGCCTCGGCGTTGTCGGGCTTGGGCTGCACGACCCACCCCGCGGGCAGCGTCATCGTGACGAGCTCGTGCGTGAAGACTTCCTGCGCCGCGAGGGGACTCGCGAGCGCCAGCAATAGCGCGACCGTTTTCATTGAACCTCCGCCGCAGGTTTTCCACCGACCGAACGTAGATAGGTGCGCATCTCAACGGTTGCCGCCACATCGAGCGCGGTTTGACCCAGGTCCGAGACCTGGTTGACGTCGGCGCCGTGGGCGATCAGGAAGCGCGCGATGTCTAGCTTGCCGAGCGCGACCGCCCAGATCAGGCTCGATTCGCCCCCGGCCCAATGGCGCGAGTTCACGTCCACCTCGCCCGAGGCGAGCGTGCGCGTGAGCGAGGGGATGTCGCCCGCTTTCACGAAGTCGGTGAGCCAGCCCCAGTCGCGCTGGCGATCGATCATCGCCATCGCCGGCACGTCGTACGACATCAGCGACAACACCGGGACTTTCGACTTACCGAGCGAGCGCTCGACGTAGCGGTCGGTATGCAGCGACAGGCCGAACACCACGAGGCGGCCACCCGGCCCCATCGTGAAAACCGGCATGTCGACGCCGAAGGAGACGAGCGGCTCGGAATGCGGCGAGAAGATGATGTCGCGGCGTTTGCCGGTCTCGAGCGACACCACGGTCACGCCGCGACCACGTTTGTAGAACGGCCGCAGGTAGTAGTCGCCCTGGAACGCGCGCTGCTCGGCGCGCGTCGCGCCTTGCATCATGATCTGCACGCGCTCGATGACGCCCGAGAGGATGCGGGCGTTCTGCCGGGCCGCGAGCTGGATCGCGAAGTTCAGGACCGACGCGCCGAACTGCATGCTCGCCATCGCGCGGCCGGCGGCCACCTCGGTCTGCGTCGCGGCAAATCTGCCCTCGGACGCGAGCACCATGCGATCGGCGGCGTCTTGACGCTCGCCGCGCGTCGCGTACGGGCTCGTGCGCAGGTAATCGTAACGCGCTTTCGACTCGTCATAGAAGCTTTGCGCGACGTCCATCGTGTGCAGATGCACGTCCGCGCTGGAGCTGCGCGACAGGCTCGGTGGCAGCTCGGCGGACGGCCGGCCGACGAGCGCGAGGTTCTGGAGCAGCCACTCGTAGCGGCCCTGCGCGGTGTAGTCGAACGCGGGCTGCGGCCGCTCGTAGATCGGCTGGAACCAGAGCTGCTTGCCCGTCGGGAGCTCGAACGCGGTGATTCCCGCGCGCTCGCGCGAGAGAAACAAGCGGTCGGGGCCGGGGCGCAGCTCGATCTGATCGGGGATGCCGATGCGCCGGGCGAGCGAGGGGCCGGCGGCCTGCACAGCCTCCGACAGCGCGGTGACGAAGCGCGGCGCGCCGGTGGCGGTGTCGAGCGCGACGAGCGCACTGTCGGTCGAGAACAGCACGAGGCCGTTCACCACGGCGACAGGACTGACGACGGCACCGCTCGCCTGATAGCGCCACACGCGAGTGCCGCTCTCGGGGCGCAGCCGATCCACGACACCGCGATCGCCGTCCTTGCCGACGCGCATGACGCTACCCGGAGCGAGCGTGACGAACTGCGCGCGGAGCGGATCGGCCTCAGTCCAGCGCGATCTGCCGGCCGTGCGATCGACGAGCTCGACGGTCTGGCCACTCCACACCAGCACCACGTTGCCCGCGAGCTGCGCGCTGCTTTCGTCCGACGGTGCGGCGCGAGCAATGGTGCGCAGCGTGGCGCCGGACTTCGCGTCGATCTCCGTGATTTGCGCTGCCACGACGACGGCGGTGTCGCCCGAGACGAAGAGGCTGGCGTCGGCAGAATCAGGGATCGCTTTCTTGTCGAAATCCTGGTGCCAGAGCGAGCGACCGGTCATGGCGTCGAGGGCTTCGAGGCGGCGGCCCCCTCCCTGTTTGGCGAAGACCAGGATGCGGTCTGGCGTTGGGCGTACGATGCGGAACGGGGCGGCGGCGCGGTAATGCCAGACCGATTTGCCGGTGGCGCTATCGAGCGCCGAGAGGTTCGCTCCGAAGTCGTTCGCGCCGAGCAGTAAGAAGAGCGGGGTCGATCCGAGCAGGCTGTAATTGCCCTGGCCGATCTGGTCGCGCTCGGTTTGCCATATGATCGACCCGTCGGTGGCGTTGACCAACGCGATGTCGGCGTAGCGGGGCTCGCCGAGGCGCGTGGTGCGCACCAGGCCGACGAGCACCCGCGTGGGCGAGACGAATTCGATAAGGTCGGCGGCGAGGGCGCCGTCAATCTGCGCTTCCCACGTGCTTGGGGGTTGTTCGGGGGCGATGTTTTTGGCGCGGCGGACCGTCTCGCCCCAGGACTGCGGACCCCAGGCTTGTGAATGCAGGGAGCGGGGAGCCACGAACAGGGAGCAGACCATGAGGCCGTAGGAGACGGCACGCATGGTATCAAACCTATCCGTAATGGAACGGCTAGCTAGCGCTCTTGCATGCGCTGGCCTTCGTGGGAAGGGTGCTAGGGGAAGTGTTGTAGTGGACTAACCCCGAAACGTTTGGCCGCGCCGGGGTACGGACCAACGTACCCTAACCACGGACCCACATATGGCAGCCCGACTGTTCCGGCCTATCAAGCACGTCCCGTTGTTGCTTCCGCTTGTCCCGATTGGAATGATCCTGAGCGATGCCGTGCTGACGATCCTGAACTTCCGTCGTCTCAAACGTCTGGAAACGAAAGTGGCGCGCCAGCGCGCCTAGGTTCACACGAGCCAGTGAAATAGGGCCAGTGGCGCCCAAATCCCGATCGCCAGGCCGTACAGCAGATCCGCCCAGACGATGCGGGCGAAGTTGAGCAGATACACGAGGCCGACGATCGGATAGCTGAGGATCGCGAGCGGGCTGAGCCGTTTCGCGGCCGCCGGCATGAGGCGCCACAGCCCCGCCATGTCCTGATTGGACGGAATGGCGTGCATGCCGATGGAGAGGCCGAGCCAGTAGAAGAAGTACGCAAGCGGATCGGCCACACCGAGCTCTCGCACCGGCAGGAACGCCGCACTGCAAAACAGCACGCACACCAGCGAATTCACAAAGAACGGCCCCATGGCGACGAGGAACATCGACCGGAATTCCTTGGTCGTCTCGTGCACCACGTACCCCGCCGGGTTGCCGAAGCGGAAGAATACCACCTCGAACACCGCGAGTTTTTGAAGGCGGCAGAACATGAGATGTGCCGCCTCATGCACCATGACGCCCGGGAACGTCGCGATCGAGATGAGCCAGCCGGGGATGAAAATCATGGGCGCTCGTACTTGGCCGCGCTCACCGCGGAGTCCGGCTTTGCCAACGCGCCATTCGCGCGATCCCACATGCCGTTCACTTCCTTGAAGAAGTCGTTGTCGTCATACTGCTCGCGTAACTCGAGAAACTGCCGCGCACCGGCGACGTCGCCGGTCATCAGGTACGCTTTGGCGCCGAGCAACACGACCTCCTGGTTGGTCGGTTGCACGGCCAAGACGTGCGCGAAGTGCGCGGCGGCCGACGTGTAGTTCTCTCGCGCCATGTCGCGGCGTGCCTCGGCCAGATGCCGCCCGGCCGAGAAGTAGGGCGCGTCGCGCCACAGGGCAAACGCGAGCAGCAGGAGCAGGGCGGCGAAGCTCGCTTTGAGCCAGGTCGGGAACGGATAGGCGTACAGAATGGCGCCGCAGCTGGGGCAGAAGGGGACGGCACCGATCAGCCGCAGGTCGGTGTCCCCATTGTCGGTTTTGCAGCGCGAGCAAATGGTGGGGTCGAGGATGCGGACGACCTGCGGCTTGTAGTGCCTGGCCGCCGCCTCCGTGACCAGCCGGTCACCGCATGGCTCGCACACGGGCGCGTCGTCGTAGAAGAACATCTCGCCGGCTTTGAACTGGCCGGAGCACGAGGAGCACTTGAGGTAGCGCATGCGGGGTCAAACTATGCCATCCGTTGGGGGTGTTGGAAAGGTCAAGCGATCCCAACGTCATGATGTAGTTTTGAGCGCGTGACCTGCTGTGGCGCGAGTGCTTGCGAGACGCAGTTCGATCGGAAGCGCGCCGCGCGTGAGCTGAAGAGCTATCGCGCGGGCGGCCCGGCCAACGCGACTACCCGCGCGCTGATCCAGCTGCTACGCCGCGCCGGCGTGCAGGGCAGTACCCTGCTCGATATCGGTGGCGGCGTCGGCGCCATACAGTACGACTTGCTCGAGGCCGGCGCGCGGGAGGTCACGGCGGTCGATGCGTCCAGCGCATACCAGCAGGCGGCGCGCGAGGAAGCGGCGCGGCGCGGCGTCACCGCGCGCATCCAGTTCCGGCTCGGCGATTTCGTCGCGCTCGCCGCCGAGATCCCGACCGCCGACATCGTAACGCTCGACCGCGTGGTGTGCTGTTATCCCGACATGGAGCCGCTGGTGCGGCTATCTGCCGAGCGGTGCCGCAAGGTGTACGGTCTTTCGTATCCCCGTTATCGGTGGCCGGTGCGCGTGTGGGTGCAGATCGAAAACTTTTTCCGCGGATTGTTCGGCAATCCGTTTCGCTCGTTCGTGCATTCGCCCAGGGAGATGGAGGGTGTGCTGACAGCGCTGGGGTTCAAGCTGCAGTCGAGCGTGCGGACGTACGGGTGGGAGATCGCTACGTACGAAGCACCTAAATCAGGTCCTTCGCTGCGCACGCGGAACGCGCGCGACGCGAAGGACCTGCTTTAATACGGCCTCGCCCTAGCGCTTCTGCACGACGAACACATCGAACTCCGGCGCCGTACGCGGCGGCGTGCGCGCGCCTCCCAGCGGCGGCGGAGGGGCCACGCCGGTCATCGGAATGTTGACCGTCCCGCCGTGGTAGATGGCGGCGAGCACCGGCGACGTTGCGAAGAGATCCTGCACGTTCCACACGGCGAAGGAGTCGCCGGGAGCGAGCACCGCCGAGAGGTCGACAGGCACCGACGTCGCCATGCTCCAGTTGTAGATGACGATGTGGCCGCGCCCGCTCGCGTACGGAGCCAGCGGGCGGACAAACACTTTCGGCGATGCCGGCGGCCCGGTGACCGCGTCCGTGCCCCCAAGTCCCGTGGCGGCCTTCCAGAGGTCCCACGTGACGCCTGCGGCTTCGGGCGCGGGCGGCGCATTGAAAAACCACGACGGACTGGCGGCGTCAGCGATGTACGTGTTCGCGTTCCAGGTGTAGTTCGCGAGCCCCGCGTCTTCGAGATGCGCCACGTTGGGTCCCGAGGCGACATTGCCCGTCACGGTGATGGTGTCCCAGTTGCGGATCCGCAGCGCCATGCTTCCGCCGACCGTGTAGTTGTTGGTCACCACCGCGTGGTCGTGGCGTGACGACCACGCGCCCGGTGTATATCCGACTCTGATGCCGGCACCCGGATTCTGGAGTTTGGTCGCGGGAGAGTAGTAGCTCATGTTCGCTCGCACGGTGTCGCTGTTGACGATCAAGACGCTCGCGTCACCGGCCAAGAGAAAATTGGAGCTTTTTTCGCTGTGGGTGCTATTCGCGACTGAGCCGTTGTTGAAGACGACGTTGCCTTCCAGCAGCATGCCGCTCAGCCCCTCCGCCCGATCGGTGTAGGCATGCACGCCATAGCCGAACTGATTGAACGCCACGTTGTCGCGCACCACAATGCGCGCCTGACCGGGCCGGCACGCATTGCCGGGGGCGACGTTGCTCTTGATGTACATGGCATGCCCCGACCCGCGCTCGCTCGTTTCCCACCCGTTATTGTAGAAGATCGACCCAATGAGCTCGGTGCCGTACGCCGACGGCTCGGCGTAGAAACCCACGCCGCCGTCATGCACGACAATGTTCAGATAGCGGTTGCAGTTGCCGTAATTGTAGAGACTCCTGCCGCGGTTGCGATTCCGATCGGGGTCGGTATTCGTGAACTCGAGACCCCACACCGTGAGCCACTTGCTGTAGACGGTGATCCAATCGTGGTCGCCCGCGGTGGTGGTCGCGAACACCGCCCGCTCGCCGGGATACGGCCGAAACACGACTCGGCTCGTTTCTCCCGTCCCCTCGACCCGAATGGCGCTGGGCGCGGAAATCGGGTAGGTGCCATCGCGAAACCACACCGTATCGCCGGGGCGAATCGTCCCGCCGGCCCCGGCGAACGCATGCTCGTAGCTCCACGGATCATCGCGCGTGCCGGCGGCGTTAGCGGAGCCGTGCGGCGCCACGAAATAGCCGACGACCGGTTTCACCGGAGGAGGCGGCGGCGGCTGAACTGGGGGCGGTGGAGATGGTGGTGGAGGAGACGGAGGGGCGCTGGGATTCGTTGGCTCGCTGCGCGAGCATGCCGCGGCGAGCCAGATAATCAGTACGGCAGCGGCAAGGCGGCGTCCAGTCATGACAGGTCCCCCCCCTCCAGCGGAATAAGGCGATCCTGGAATGCGAAACGAATCCGCTAACCGGACGATTTTGGACTTAAGCCTGGCAGGCGCTCGGGAGGAGCGAGATAACCCCGCGCGCCTCTTTGGCGTAGAATACGACTCACCCGGGAAAGCACTGGCACAGGAGGAGTGATGCCGCAGGTAGCGTCCGTTACCGACATAGCGAAGCGCGGCTACGCGCACCCCGAAGTACTCGTCTCGACCCAATGGGTCGCGGAGCATCTCAAAGATCCGAAGGTGCGGCTGCTCGAGTCGGATGAAGACATCCTGCTCTATGAGACGGGGCACATCCCCGGCGCCGTGAAGATCGACTGGGTGGGTGACCTCAACGATCCGCTGCAGCGCGACTACGTCGATCGCGGGCGCTTCGAGCGGTTGCTGCGCGCCAAGGGGATCAGCAACGACACCACGATCATACTCTACGGCGACAAGAACAACTGGTGGGCGACGTACGCCTTCTGGGTCTTCAAACTATTCGGCGTCGAGAAGGTAAAGGTGATGGACGGCGGCCGGTTGCGCTGGGCGGAAGAGGGGCGGCCGCTGGTGGTCGAGGTGCCGAAGTATCCCGCCGGCAACATCACCGTGAAGGAGCGCGACGACACGCGGGCCCGCGCGTTCCGCAACGAGGTGGAGCAGCACGTGGAGCGGGGTGGGTCGCTCGTCGACGTGCGCAGTCCCGAGGAGTATCGCGGCGAGCGGATGCACATGCCCGAGTATCCGAATGAAGGGGCGCTGCGCGGCGGCCACATTCCCGGCGCGAAGAGCATCCCGTGGGGTCGCGCGGTGAGTCCCGAAACGCACACGTTCCGGAGCGCCGAGGAGCTGCGCACGATTTATCAGGCGGAGAACGGGTTGAAGCCGGGCGATGAGGTGATCGCGTATTGCCGGATCGGCGAGCGCTCCTCGCACACCTGGTTTGCGCTGACCTATCTCCTGGGCTTCCAAAAGGTGCGCAACTACGACGGCTCGTGGACCGAGTGGGGCAATCTCGTGCGGGCGCCGGTCGAGAAGCCGTGATCGATCGGGAGACCCGGCTCGCCTGGATCGTCGATCACTACAACCGTCCGCGTCACAAGGCGGCGATGGCGGACGCGGATGCGGCGGTCCCCGGAGGGAATCCGGGGTGCGGGGACATCATCACGATGTACCTGAAGGACGGGGCGGTGAGCTGGGAAGGCGTGGGGTGTACGCTCAGTCAAGCATCGGCGTCGATACTCGCCGACCGCGTCAACAAAGACCATCCGAGCTTCGAGGAAATTCTCGCGATGACGCCGGAGAGCTGGATGGATCTGCTG
>JBHEMG010000102.1:0-3060 GCA_046262715.1 Gemmatimonadales bacterium | reverse complement strand
CTCGGATTCGACCGCGACCTGCGTGCGCTTGGGGGCCCAGACGCGAAAGTGCACGCCATCCTGCGCGTGCACTTCCGCCCCCACCGGAAACCGCCGCTGAATTTCCCGAATTGTCGTGGCGGGCACAGTGGTCCGCGGACTAGTGGTGGACAGCCCGGCTCAAACCGTACAGGCCACCCGCGATGCTGACGATCAACGCCGTAATGCGCAGCGTATCGGTCCCGCCCGGGCGCTTCGATCCGACCGTAATCTGATCGCCGTCCTGCAGCCCGATCGCATCCAGATCGGTATCGAACGCCGATCCCTTCCAGATGGCTTTGCCGTTGCGCTCGATCGTGACGTTGTTGGCCTTGGCGAACTGCGTCGTGCCGCCCGCCGCCATCAATGCATCGGCAACCTGCCCGTCGGCCGGGACCGCGTAGATCCCGCCTTTGGCCACTTCGCCCTGGATCGACAGGCGAATCAGCGGCTGTGCGCGGACCACGGCGTTCGTCTTGAACCGGCTGACGTATTCGACCAGCTTGGGCTCGAGCTCGGAGCGGAGCACGCCTTTCAGCGACAGCGTACCCGTGGTCGGCGGGGGCAACATTAAATCAGCGCCGGTCCCGACGGTGAAGGTGTCGGTCAGCGTTTGCTCCCCCTGGACCATGAGCGCGATGCGGTCGCCCCGGCGGAAGTCGCCTTCGGCGAGGCGGCTCCTGATGCGGACCGCGAGTTGCGAGCCGTTGGCGCGCTCCATCGCGGACTCGAGCTCCTGGCGTGTCGCGAGCGGCCGGTCGGCCACTTTGTCGTCCTGCGCCTGGGCGACCGACGGTGTTGCCGCCACCAGCACGAGCATACCCAGCACTGCGGAAATCCGAATCATGTCCGACCTCCCAAAATGCTCGGCAACGCTTCCCTGGTAGGACCTTCGTCGTCCACCAGCTCATATTCGGCCGAGGAGTACATGTAGTAGCGATACACGCCGCTCGAGCGCACGTCGTTGAGGACGGCGCCGATGACGCGCACCGGCAGTGCGTTCAGCACTTCCAACTTGGTGGACGCGAGGTTGATATCCGACTGTCCCGTGCGCAGCACGAGCAGGAGATTCTCGGTCAGCGTTCCCAGCACCAACGGATCGGCGCCGGCGCCCAGCGGCGGACTGTCCACGATGACCACGTCATACATCGAGCGCAGCTTGGTCATCAGGTCGCGCATGTTCTGCGACAAGAGCCGCTCCGGCGCCCGCTGCATCCGCGTTCCCGAGCTGAGGAACGACAATCCCGGGTACGACGTCGGCCGTAGCGCCGCTTCCAGCTGCACCCGGCCCGCCACCACGTCCGTGAGTCCCGGCGTGGATGGCGTCTTCAACGCCTTGTGCTGCACACCGCGTCGCGTGTCGCCATCCATCAGCAGCGTGCGGTATCCGGCGTCCGCGAACGACAGCGCCAGGTTCAGCGACACGAACGATTTGCCGTCGCCGATGCCCGGGCTCGTCACGGTCAGCGTGAGCGGGCCGTCGCCGTCATGGGCATGCAGCACCCGCAACCGCAGACCGCGCAGCGCTTCGATCACCTGCGCCGGGCCGTCGCCATTGGCGCCCAGGCGCCAGCTGACGTGGGGCACCGCGCCGAGGATCTGGAGCCGCATCTGGCCGGTGATCTGTTCCGGATAGCGCACCCGCGGATCCATTTTGTCTCTTACGTTCACGCCTACCACCGCGACACCGAAGCTCGCCATCATCGCCAACAGAATGAGCAACGGGCCGTAATCGCTCGCGGGACGGCGCGGTGCGACGGCGGGATCGAGCACGCGCACGTCGGGCAGGCTGCTGACCAGCCCCAACCGGGCGGCTGAGTATTCCTTGTCCACGCTCGTGAACTGCTCTTCCGCCATCCGCTGCTCGCGGACCAGGCGATCCTGGTCGAGCGCGAGGTTGGGTGCGGCGCGCAGCTGCCCCATCGCGGTATCGGCGCGGGGCTTCGTAATTGCCACGACTTCGCCGAGGTCGCGCGACAAGACGCGCGCCAACGACGGGACTTCCTGATGCTCGAGCTGGGACAGCTCCGACTCGAGCTGCTTCACGGGGGCCGCTTCACTCGTGTACTGATAGCGCAACGCGCGCAGGTCGGCCTGCTTCTTCCCCATCTCGGTCAACGCCATCTGCATGATCTGCGACTCCTTCACCGCCGGAATGCTGTTCCACATCTCGACGGAGACGGCGCCAGTCGCCGCGCGAGCGGCCAGTTGATCGACCATGGCCTTGTCTCGGCGGCGCTGGTCTATGTCGTTACGGAGCTGGCCGGCGAGACCGCTACCCTCTACCGCCAGGCCGCCTCCGGGCGCCTGGGTCACGAGCGGCCGGTCGGCCGTGCGCACCCGGAACTGCCGCAGCGCTTCCTCCGCCTGATTCAGCGATTCTTTGGCGTGGTCGTACTGCTCGCTGAGCACGCCAGATAGCTCCTGGAATTTCCGGCGCTTCATGTCACTCTCGACGGCGACGATGCGCTCGGTAATCGCATTCAACGTCGCCGCGGTCCCCACCGCGCTCGCCCCTTTGAGCTGCAGGCGCAGGAAGTTGCCGGCGGGATCGAGCCGCGACTTGAGGTCGCTGGCAAGCCCAGCGGACGCATCGGCGACGGCGGCGACCTTGAACGCCACCGTGCTGCCGGGTTTCAGCATGGCTGCCGTGGGCGTCCACACGAAACCGACGTTATCTCCCACCGCTTGCCCGACCCGGCCGCGTTGTACGACAGTGCCGTCCTCTAATTCCAGACGGAACGCCCGCCCTGCCTTGTCGACGACCAGCCGGTAGCTGCCCGGCGCGACGCGGTCACCAATATCGAACGTCGCGAGGGCTGCGGAATCGGCGGGCGTCGCGGGATGAAGGAACAGCCGCCGCTGTTTGACGACGGTGTCGAGCACCGCGTTCGACGTCACCAGCTCCAGCCAGCCGCGCTCTCCGAGCAGCTGCTCGGACGGCGCGCCGCTGCGATCGCGGGCAGACGCGACGTCGACCCAGAGGATCGCCTTGGCACTGTAGCGCGCATCGAGGAAATGGGTCGCGACGATGCCGACGAG
>JBHEMG010000101.1:0-5421 GCA_046262715.1 Gemmatimonadales bacterium | reverse complement strand
AGCGTACCCAGCAGCGTCACTCCCAGCACGATCCACTTGTGCCGCATGACCGACGCGAGGTAGCGCTGGAAATCGGTCTGTTCGGCGGGTGGCGGCGGTGGCGCCGACGCCAGACTCTTCATTCGGATGGTATCGAGCGCGTGCTCGGTACTTCCGTTGCCATCGCCATTGCCGCCGGCCCGCAGCACGGGCAGACGCGTTTTCTCTGATTGAGGACCTGACATCTCGGGTAGCTCCTTGGGCTCCATGGACTCCGACGTCACGCAAGCTCGGTGCCGTCCGTCGTGTACTTAACCCCACAGCGGCCACCGCCTTGCGCCCTGTTGCGTAGCAACGGCGTGTCGCAGCGCGCTCCGTCCTGAGGCGTCCCCAACCCATGCAAGAGCAGCGCCACGCTCGCGGGACTTGAGCACAGAAGGTGCAATACGGAGCGGCACAGCCTAAACGCGGAGTCTTTTCGCCCATGTTGATGGAAGCCCTAACCCGTCTGCGCACCTACCGGTCGATCGCCGGTCACCTCCTGCTGGTGTCGGTCGCCTATCTACTGGCCTACGCGCTACGGTTCGATTTCCGGATCCCGCCCGATCAGCTTCGCCGCTACGCCGAAACGTTGCCTTACCTCTTGGTGCTGCGTGTCGTGCTGTTCCATCGCTTCGGGTTGTTCCGTGGCTACTGGCACCTCGTGGGCGCGCGCGACTTGCGGCAGCTCACCGCAGCCGTTTCCCTCGGCACCGTCGGCTTTGTCGCGCTGCTCATCTTTTTGGGTCGCCTCGGCACGATGCCGCTGGTCATTCCGATGCTGGACTGGCTGATCACAATCGCGCTCGCCGGGGGCATCCGATTCCTCGCACGCTGGATGCGGGAAGAGCCGTTCCGCCGTCCCAGCCGGGGACAGCGGACCTTGCTGCGCTGGATTAAGGAAGAGCCGTTCCGTCGCCGCCACCGCAGTCGCGGGCGCCCCGCCTTGATCATCGGCGCGGGTGTGGCCGGTGAGCGTCTGCTTCGCCAATTGCAGCACGATCCACGGCACCCGCTCAACGTCGTCGGCTTGGTCGACGACGATCCCAATAAACATGGCCGCACCCTGCACGGGGTCTTCGTGCTGGGCGGCACCGACGAGCTGGGTCGCTTTGTCGCGATGCATCTGGTGCAGCAGATCGTCATCGCCATTCCGTCGGCTTCCCCCGAGCAGATCCGCGCCCTGGTGGCGCGGGCCGCCGAAACGAGCGCCGTGGTGAAGATTCTGCCGCCGCAGGTGGACCTGCTGTCCCCCGACGAGCCGGAGATCAATCAGGTGCGCGACGTGCAAGTCGAAGACCTGCTCGGCCGCGCGCCGGTGCAGCTCGACCTCAAAGACGTCGCCCCCGAGCTCGCGGGCAAAGTCATCCTCGTCACTGGCGCCGGCGGCTCGATCGGCTCCGAGCTGGTGCGGCAGATCGCGAAGTTCAATCCGCGCCGCCTGCTGCTGCTCGACCGCGCCGAGAGCCCGCTCTTCTTCATCTATCACGAGATCTGCGAGTCCCATCCGGCCATCGACGTCGTGCCGGTGCTGGCAAGCGTCACGAATGCCGCCCGGCTCGACCGCATGTTCGAGACCTACCGTCCAGACTGTGTCTTCCACGCCGCCGCCTACAAGCACGTGCCGATGCTCGAGTGGAACATGATCGAGGGCGTCTGGAACAACGTGGTGGGGACGCTGCGCCTGGCGCAGTCCGCGGCGCGGGTCGGCACGGGGAAGTTCGTGCTGATCTCAACCGACAAAGCCGTCAATCCAATGAGCATCCTCGGTGCCACCAAGCGGGTCGCCGAGCACATCGTACGCGAGCTGCCCTCGTTGCGTGCGTCCGGTACCGACTTCCGCGTCGTCCGCTTCGGTAACGTGCTGGGGTCGGACGGCAGCGTGGTGCCGCTCTTCAAGAAGCAGATCGCCGTTGGGGGACCGGTCACCGTGACCCATCCCGAGATGAAGCGCTTCCTCATGACGATTCCCGAGGCGGCGCAGCTCGTACTCGAAGCAGCCGCATTGCCCGAGGCCGCCGGCAAGATCTGCGTGCTCGAAATGGGCACGCAGGTGCGCATCCTCGAGCTGGCGGAGCAGCTGATCCGCCTCTCCGGGCTGCAACCATATCATGACGTGCAGATCGTGTTCACCGGCCTCCGTCCCGGCGAAAAACTCGAGGAAGAGCTGTTTTCTTCCGAGGAAACGCTGACGCAGACGTCAGTGGAGAAGATTCGCGTCGTGGCGGGCAGCGAGCGTGGCGGTACCACGCTGGCGCGGCAGATCCGCTCGTTGATCGCGGTCACGGGCCAGGGCGACGAACGCGCGATGGTCCGTGCGTTGACCGCAATTGTCGAGGAGTATCAGCCGGAACGGCTCGAGCTGGTGGGGCCGGCGGGAGCCGCGCGCCGCAATGGCAACGGCAACGGCCAGCCGCGCCGCGCCACAAACGGGAATGGCAACGGTCATGGCAATAGCAATGGAACCGGTCGCCGCCGCGGCGTCACACGCTCGTCCCGCCCGCCGATCGCCGAGGACGTCTCGCTCGAGACATCGCTCAGTCCCGACGTCACTCCGGTACCGCCGAGCGGCGGGGCCGTCGCCGGCGGAGGGACCGGTCAATGACCGATACCGCTGCACGTTCCGCACGGCGCCGCGATTTCCTTCCCTTCAACCCCCCGCTCGTGGGCGAGGAAGAGATCCGCGAAGTCGTCGACACGCTGCGCTCCCCCTGGATTACGACGGGGCCCAAGACGCGGCGATTTGAAGAAGAGTTCTGCGCCTACATCCGCGCCCCCGGCGCGTTGGCGCTCAATTCGTGCACGGCGGCGATGCATACCGCCCTCGCCTGTCTCGATCTGGAGCGCGGCGACGAAGTGATCACCACACCGATGACGTTCACGGCGACCGCCAACGTCATCGAGCACGTCGGCGCGCGACCGGTGCTGGTGGACGTCGAGCCCGACACGCTGAATATCGATCCCGAGCGCGTCGCCGCGGCGATCACGCCGCGCACGCGCGCGCTGCTCCCCGTACACTACTCCGGCCATCCGGTCGAACGGGATGTGCTTGAGGCGCTGGCCCGCACGCACAATCTCACGTTGATCGAAGACGCGGCGCACGCACTCCCCGCGAGCTTCCGCGGCAAACCGATCGGCTCGGGCCCGAACCCGGTGGCGTTCAGCTTCTACGCCACCAAGAACCTGACGACCGCCGAGGGCGGGATGCTCACCGCCGCTCCCGAATTTTTGGAGCGCGCGCGCATCCTGGCGCTCCACGGCATGAGTCGGGACGCGTGGAAACGCTACGATCAGGGCGGCAGCTGGCGCTACGAGGTCGTGGCGCCGGGCTTCAAATACAACCTGACCGATGTCGCCTCGGCGATCGGCCTGTGGCAGCTCCGCAAACAGGAGCGATTCCACCGCCGGCGGGTCGAGATCGTCGAAGCGTACACCATGGCGTTCGGCGCCGAAGAGGCGCTGGAGCCCCCGGTGCGCCGCGCGCATGTCGAACACGCCTGGCACCTCTACGTGCTGCGCATTCGCCCGGACTTGCTGCGGATCGGACGCGATCAGTTCATCGACGAGCTCACCAAGCGCAACATCGGCACGTCGGTGCACTTCATTCCGATTCACTTGCACCCCTTCTACCGCAAGAAGTACGGGTACGTCCCCGGCGATTTCCCGGTGGCGTATTCCAACTTCGAGCGGCTGTTGAGCCTGCCCTTGCACCCCGGCCTCACCGACCAGGACGTCTCCGACGTCATCGAAGCGGTGCTGGACGTCGTGCAGACCTACCGCCGGTGAGGTTCGCGTGGGTCGGTTTTCACGCCGAAGGACTGGCGGCGCTGCAGGCGTTGCTGGCCGCCGGAGCGCCCATCGCCGCGGTGCTGACGCTCAAGCCCGAGCTCGCGGCGAAGCGCTCGGGCGGCGTCGACTACACGCCGCTCTGCGCGCAGTACAGCGTGCCGCTGCACTTCATCTCGAACATCAACGAGCCGGAAGCGGAGCAAATCCTGTCCGCGCTCGCGCCTGACGTGGTCTTCGTCATCGGCTGGCACCAGATCGTACGGCCGCCCGTGATGAAGCTCGCGCGCCTCGGCCTGATCGGCGCGCACGCGTCGTTTCTCCCGCATAACCGCGGCAGCGCGCCGATCAACTGGACCATTCTCCGCGGCGAGCGCGCCAGCGGCAACACCCTGATGTGGCTCACCGAGGGCGTGGACGAAGGCGACATCATCGCGCAGCGCGCCTTCCCCGTCACGCCCTACGACACCTGCGCCACGCTGTACGCGCAGGTCGCCGCATCCAATCGCGAAATGCTGGTCGAAATCCTGCCGCAACTGATGGCGGGCGACCGGCCTGGCCGACCGCAGCAGCGCGGCGACGAGCCGGTACTGCGCCGCCGCCGGCCCGCCGACGGCCGGATCAATTGGGACAGCTCCGCGGCCCAGGTCTATGACTTCGTGCGCGCGCTCACCCGTCCCTACCCCGGAGCCTTCAGCACGCTCGACGGCAGGCAGTGGTGGATCTGGGAGGCCGCGCTTCCCCCCGATACCGGTCGCGTCGCCGAGCCGGGCGAAATCATCGGTCCGGTGGTCAGTCCCGCCCAATCGGCGTGCGGGCAGCTGGTCGCATGCGGCTCCGGCACGCTGATCGTGCTCGAGGTCGAGGACGACGCCGGCAACAAGCTGCGCGGCCAGGCGCTCAGTGAGCAGCAGTGGACCGGAAAGCAGTTCGCGACCGAAGCCGCCGTTCCTGCGGGAAAAGACCATGAATAAGCGTCGTGTGCTCGTGATCGCCGCGCATCCCGACGATGAGCTGCTGGGGTGCGGCGGTACCGTCGCGCTGCACACGCAGCGCGGCGATGAAGTGACGTCGGTGATCGTGTGCGAAGGCGAGTCGCTACGGTACGGGCTGAAGGGTGTCGGCCAACCCGAGCACATCCGCAAGGCCGCCGAGACGCTCGGCGTGCGCGACGTGCGCCCGCTCGGCTTCCCCGATCAGCGCCTCGACTCGATGCCGCTGACCGACATCATCACGCCGCTTGATGCGATTGTGAAAGAGCTCCAGCCCCAGATCGTGTATTGCCAGTGGGGCGGCGACATCAATCGCGATCACCAGATCCTGTTTCAGGCGACGCTGGTCGCTACGCGCCCCACGGCGTGCTGGGTCCGCGCGGTGTACGCGTTTGACACCGCGAGCAGCACCGAGTGGGCGTATCCCCGCACCTTCACCGCCGACACGTGGGTGGACATCTCCGCCACACTCGAGATCAAGCTCGCGGCGATGGCGTGTTATACGAGCGAGCTCCGTCCCTACCCTCATCCGCGCTCACTCGACGCGCTGCGCAACCGGGCGATGGCCTGGGGCAATCAGCAGTGCCTCGAAGCAGCCGAAGTCTTCATGACCATTCGCCGCACA
>JBHEMG010000100.1:0-5082 GCA_046262715.1 Gemmatimonadales bacterium | reverse complement strand
CGTGAACCCGCCGGCATGCGCGGCCGCCGTCGCTGCCGTCGCGCGGCGCCTCGGGCTCGGCGGCAAGGTGAGGATTGGCGTCGTCACCGGCGACGATCTATTGGGACGCCTGGACGGTTTGATCGCGCGGGGCCACAAGCTCGAAAATCTCGACACGGGTCGACCGCTCAGCGACGTGCGCGACCGGGTACTCTCCGCCAATGCGTATCTGGGCGCGGCACCGGTCGTCGAGGCGCTGCAGCGCGGCGCGCAGATCGTGATCACGGGACGCGTCACCGACACCGGCCTCACGCTGGGCCCCTTGATGCACACGTTCGGCTGGGCTCCCGACGCCTGGGACCGGATTGCGGCCGGCACCGTCGCCGGACACATCATCGAGTGCGGCGCGCAGTCGAGTGGGGGCAATTGCCTCAGCAACTGGAAGACCGTCCCCGACCTGGCGCACGTCGGCTACCCGATCGTCGAGGCCCAGGGAGACGGGACGTTCGACCTCGTCAAGCATCCGCACACCGGGGGCCGCATCGACGTCCCCGGCGTCACGGAGCAGCTCGTGTACGAGATGGGCGATCCGCAGGCCTACATCACACCGGACGGCGTGGCCGATTTCACAACGATCAAGCTGAAACAGGTGGGGAAAGATCGGGTGCGTGTTTCGGGAGTGCGGGGCAAACCCGCCACCGACAAGCTCAAGGTCTCGATCGCGTATTTCTACGGCTACAAGGCGGTGGGCACGCTGGTGTACGGCTGGCCCGACGCGCTGGCGAAAGCGCAGGCCGCCGACCGCATTCTCCGCCAGCGGCTCGACGATCTCAAGCTCGACTTCGAAGCGGTCCATACCGAATTCGTGGGCGCCAATGCGACCCACGGGGCGCTCGCGCTGCGGGAGATCGATCCGCGCGATATCCCCGAGGTGCAGCTGCGGATCGGGGTACGCTCGCCGGACAAGGAGCGTGTCGAGCGCTTCACGCGCGAGATTGCGCCGCTCATTCTCAACGGCCCGCCCAGTGTCACCGGGTTTGCGGGTGGCCGTCCCAAGCCCGAAGAGATCGTGGCATATTGGCCGGCCCTGATCGACAAGAAAATGGTGACACCAGCGGTGGAGCTGCTCGACGCATGAAGAAACGGCTGCTGGACATCGCGCACGCGCGCTCAGGCGATAAGGGCGACACCGCCAACATCGGTCTGATCGCCAAGAGTCCGAGGTATTATCCGCTGCTGGTCAGACAGGTGACGGCCGCACGGGTGGGCCGGCATTTTAAGGGCATGATCAAGGGGCCGGTCGAGCGGTTCGAGCTCCCGAACCTGAATGCGCTCAATTTCCTGCTGCACGGCGCACTCGACGGTGGGGGAACGATCTCGCTCAAGACCGACGCGCAAGGCAAGGTCTTTTCGACGGCCCTGCTGCGCATGGAGATCGAGGTGCGTCGATGAGCGACCGCGTATTGGAGACCGTGACCGGTGGCGTGCTCACGGCCACCCTAAACCGTCCCGACAAGCGTAATGCGATCGACACTGCCATGATCGACGCGCTGCTTGCGATGCTCGATCGCGCCGATCTCGACGGAGCGGTTCGCGTGATCGCAGTGCGGGGCAGCGGCCGGGACTTCTGCGCGGGGATGGATCTCAACGAGCTGCTCGCCTCCGCGGACCACTCGCTGGAGCAAAACCGGCAGGCCGCACTCCATTTCGCGCAGATCTTCGTACGCATGCGTCGTCTGCCAAAGCCGGTCATTGCCATCGTGCAGGGCCGGGCGCTCGCCGGGGGCTGTGGCCTGGCAACCGCGTGCGATCTGGTCCTCGCCACCGAGTCGGCCCAATTCGGCTATCCGGAGGTGCAGCGGGGCTTTGTGCCCGCCATCGTCATGACGATGTTACGGCGTGCGGTGGGCGAGAAAATTGCGTTCGATCTCGCCGCAACTGGCCGGCTTTTGGACGGAACCGAAGCCGCCGCGGTCGGACTTGCGTCGCGCGTGTACGAAGACGCCGATTTCGAGGAGCAGGCGACTGAGGTCCTGCGCATCCTGGCAGAAGCGAGTCCCTCGGCGCTGGCGTTCACCAAACAACAGTTCTATCAGCTGGATGGATTAGGATTCGATGATGGCCTGCGACTCGGCGCGGACGTCAACGCCGTGAGCCGCAGCACTCCCGACTTTCGCGCCGCGTTGAGCGCCTTTCTCAAGAAGTGAGGACTGCATGCGCAATCTGAACGTGCCGATGTACGATCCTGAAATGGTCCAGCCCATGCGCGAAGAGCTGACGCAGCTGGGCTTTGAAGAGCTCCGCACTGCGGCGGAGGTCGACACCGTGCTCGCGAGCGAGCGCGCGCCGACGCTCGTCGTCGTGAACTCGGTTTGCGGCTGCGCTGCTCGCAATGCCCGGCCCGCGGCGGCGCTGGCGATTCAGCACGCACGCCGGCCCGCACGCCTCGTCACCGTGTTTGCAGGTCAGGATCCCGACGCCACGGCGCGGGCGCGCGGGTATTTCACCGGCTACCAGCCGTCATCTCCGCAAATCGCGCTGCTCAAAGACGGCAAGGTCGTGTTCATGCTTGAGCGGCGTAACATCGAAGGCCGCAACGCACGCGACATCGCTGCCGATTTGACGACGGCGTTCGACAAGTTCTGCTGACAGCCATCGGGCGGCAGCCAGCCATCGGCCCCGACCTCGATGCGGCCATCGACTCGGCGTGGGCGCGGGTTTGCGTAGCGCCGGGGTTTCTTACCGAGCGTGAAGCCCGCTTTCTCGCGCTGGTTGCCGCCTGCGCGCCGGCACAGGGGACCATCCTCGAGATCGGCAGCTTCAAGGGAAAATCGACCGTCGGCCTCGCGTCGGTGGCGCAGCGCTACGGACTCGGGCCGGTCGTGACCGTCGATCCTCACTCGGCACCGTCGGTCACCGATCCCGACCTGGGGGGTCAAAACTCCTCCTGGGACGACTTCCGCGCGACGCTGCAGACCGCGGGTGTCGAGGACGCCGTCGAAGCGCATCGCGCCTACTCACGGGAGCTCGCAACCGGTTGGAACCGACCGATTCGGTTTCTCTGGATCGACGGAGACCACACCTATCGTGGCGCAAAGGAAGACATCGATCTGTTTCGGAAGCACCTCGCGCCCGGCGCGATCGTCGCGATGCACGATGTGCTGCACACGTATGAAGGACCTATTCGGGTCTTTATAGAGGAGTTGCTGAGCTCGGACCAATTCGGCCCGGCCGGACTCTGCGGCTCGATTGGCTGGGCGCAGTACCGCCCGGGCGATGGTGTTCAGTGGAGGGCCGAGCGACGCCGCCTCACGCGCAAAGCGTCGCGCCTCACTTCATTTGTGCTGGGCGGCCGGAAACCAACCGGGCTCCGCAAAATAGGCTACAAAATGCTGCGGGCGCTCGTGCCGCACAAAGCACCAGCGCCCGCAGATTGGATCGCAACAGTCAGGCGTTAGAGAATCTTCCCGCGTCTCACCCGAAAGTCGACGATCTGCTGGGTCCAGCTCCACAGCGAGTCCTGCCGCTCCATGGCGACGCCCTGGACCTCGTGGCGGTGCCAGCCGTCCATGACTTGCGAGTCCTGCGTCCAGATCTTCACGCGGTTGCGCTTGACCCGCTTTTCCCAATTCTGCGCCACCGTGGGGTCGGCATAGAGCAGCCGCACCGTCACGTTGCGCGACAGATACTCGACGGGGCTCAGATCGATCGTGCCGTACAACTGGTCGGGCGTCATGCGACGTCCGCCGGCAACGTCCGGCATCCCATCCGAGAACATCACGATATTGAGCGGCGCGAGCACCAGGTTCTGCCGCTTGATGTGTACCGCCGTCCGCTGAAAGAACGCGTTGAAATCGGTCAGCGGATCCACTTCCGGGAACCATGCGCGCAGATCCGACTCAATCTGTGCCGGCGTCTTGCCGGACAAGTCCTGGATGGGGTGGAACGTCTTCGGCTGGCCGGGCCGCTCGCCGCCCAGCGAGCCGACGAAAACATCGGTCGCCGGCTTCAATCCGCCGAGTGCGTTGACGTGACCGTAGATGTAGAGGGCGGCGTACCGCATCGCGTCGTCGAAATGCCCGCCGTCGCGGAAGGAGCCGGAGATATCGAGCCCGACCACCAGCGTCGAGCGCGGTGGCGGGGCGTTCGCCTGCGGCGTGCACGCGAGTAGCCCGAGGGCCAGCAGCCCCACTATCGCGCGCTTCACCGCGCCACCTCGGCCGACTTGGCCGGGAAGTGCGAGGCGGCGAGCACGTCGTCGATCGATTTGAAAGGCAGCGTGAAATGACCGCGGCCCGCAAAGACGATGAAGCCGAAATTCAGCCCGGCAGCCACGAGTTGCAGCACCGGCAGCGACATCAGCTCGAACAGCTCTCGCGACTCCTTGCGGAACCATTCGCGCTCGGCCTTGAGCGCGGCGATGGGGCCGCGCCAGAAGTCGCCCACCGCCGAGGCGTGCGATACCGCGGCGCCATGCTCGGAGCCGAATGCCTGGCGTCCGAGCAGACCGATCATGGCGGGGGCGCCGAAGCGGCCGAACAGGAACCATGTCATGCCGCGCACTCCGACCCAGCCGAAGAACGCGAGGCCGATCGTGCCGAAGATGCCGAGCTGGATCCCCTGCTGGGCGAGCCACGGCGTCATCGCGTCCACGAGCTCACGATAGAGGAACAGCACTTCGAACATCGCCACCGCGACCTCGACCAGCACCATGAACACGATGTTGCCGGTCTGGCGCGCCTTGATGGCGTCGTTCAGCACCTGGATACACGCAAAGCTGCCGGCGATGATGATCGCCAGGAATATCCAGAGGATGAGGATGAGGGCGAAGCCGTTGACCTCGTAGCCGGTGAGGTCCGCGAGCAGCTCGCTCATCGTCGGTCGCAGCGTGAAGGTGAAGATCGTCGCCTCGACGGCCGACCACACGAGCAAGAGGAAGAATGCGGGCCACGGCACACCGGGGCGGCGCGAGGTCGCGTCCAGCACGGCGAGCGGCGACGTCACGGCGCCTTTGAGCGTGCCCCACACGAGCTGCACCCCCACCTTAATCAATCCCCAGACCCACCCGACCAGGACGACAAGAAAGCGGACCAGTCCGGCCCA
>JBHEMG010000099.1:0-3093 GCA_046262715.1 Gemmatimonadales bacterium | reverse complement strand
CCGCGCCACGCCGAGGCGGGCAGGACGTGCAGCTCGAGCTCGTACCCATTTGAAGTTGCCGCAGTGAGATTGGCGAAGCTGCCCTTGAAGCCTGGAGGGCCCCCGTTCACGTACTGGATCAGATCCGAAAAGCGCTGCGCGAAGTAGCCGGCGCTGAGTTGGAGGATTTCCGCGGCGAAGCTAGTCATCACCCCGACTTCGGCGGAGCGACTGCGCTCGGGTTTGAGGTCGGGACTGCCGACAGTGAAGAGAGTGGGCCGAAGCTCATTGAACGCCGGCGCGTTGAAGGCCGTGCTCAACGAAGCGCGGAGGCGGATTCCTGGAATCACCGACGCGTTGCCGCCCACTCGATAGGTCCCGTGCCGGCGATAGTCAGAGTTGTCGTCGATGCGGCCGCTCACCGTGTACGACAGGCGGTTGACGACGTTTCCCAGCAGCTCGCCGTAGTAGGCGACATTGTGCCGGGAGGCGTCGAACGCGTCTGTCTCGGTCGTCGGGGCGCCCACGGCGCCGGACGCATTGGAGCTGTGTTCGTGCTCGCGCTCGTAGACTGCCCCAACTGTAAGAGTGCTCTGGGCCGGCAGAAAGAACGCTACCCTGCCCTCGACATTCCGCCGGTAGCCGCGCGACAAAGACGCTGAATGTTGCGGGGCGGTCGCGCCAAAGGGCGGGGCAATGTCCTCACTCAGGTCCCAGACATCGTTGTTTCCGGCGAGCAGACGCGTCTGAACGTTGGCATTGAGGTTGCGGCCGGCGTCGAATCCGACAGTGAGACGGTGCTGTACGCGATACGAATTGGTGTCGACTGGCAAGCCGGTGAAGTCGGTCGGGTAATGGAACTCGGCGGTGGTGTATCGAGCGGAGATCCTGCCGTCCCCGCTGAGGACGTTCCCGATGGTAAGCGCCGAGCTGAGCGTGCCATTCCGGTATTGGTTGTTGAACGGAATCACTCCATCAGTGGAATGCTGCGCGGCGCCGGCCGAGTAGGTGCCAAACGTGTTCGATCCGCTGGCGTTCCCGTCGACGTCGAAGGAGTGGTAGGTTCCGCCGCGCGCCGCGAGGGAGACCTTACCGCCTTCCGTACCACGGCGCGTAAAGATCTGGACGATCCCGGTGACCGCATCGGCGCCGTAGAGAACACTCGCCGGGCCGCGCACGACCTCGATGCGCTCGATGTTGTCCGTGGTGAGGTGACTGAAATCGAAGGAGCCGCCCGGCGCATTCACCGCCACGCCGTCGATCAGCACTTTGGTGTACCTGCTCTCGCCGCCACGCAGAAAAAGCGACGTGATGGCGCCGTAGGAGCCGCTCTGTACCAGCGTCGCGCCGGGAACTTCCCGAAGCGCATCGGATACGCGCGTAACCCCGCGAGCGCGAAGGTCATCGCCCGATATGACCGTGACGGCCTGGGAGAGCGTCGCCGCGGGTCGCGGAATTTTGGATGCGGACACGACAACGGTCCCGAGGTGTGTAGTGTCCGGTGACTGAGCCAGAGCGTCGCTCGCAACGAGAGCGAGGGTGACGAAAGTGGCGAACAACGAGCGGAAGGTCATAATGGGTTAGTCAGTTGATTGTGGGAGTCAGAGCTTGAGCGGGCGTCGGAGGGGGACCAGGGCAGGCGCCCCGGTGGCAGGGTCGCGCGTGATCACGACGGGCCAGTCGTAGATCGACTCCAGTCTGTCGGCGCGCATCACATCGTTGGGGGTGCCGCTGATCGCGATCTTGCCGTGATCGAGCACAACGATCGTGTCGGCGAAGCGCGCGACGAGATTGAGCTGATGACTGACGAGCAGAACCGCCAGTCCCGACCGCGCTAGCGAAAACAGAAGCTCGAAGATCGCCATCTCGTGGGCGACGTCGAGGAATGTGGTCGGCTCGTCGAGAACGATGGCGGGTGCGCGCTGCGCCAGCGCCCGGGCGATGCGCACGCGCTGCCATTCGCCTCCCGACAACGCATCTGTGTCACGACTGGCGAGATCAGCGACGCCCGCCTGCAGCAAGGCTTCCTCGACCGCAAGCTCGTCATCCTTTGCAGGCGCACGCCAGAGACCGAGATGCGGATATCTCCCCAGCGCGACATACTCTCGCACCGACACCGGAAACGCGGGCTCCTCCCGCTGCGGCACGACAGCCACATTCCGCGCCAGGTCACCGTAGGAGAGCAGACGCACATCGCGACCGTCGAGGCTGGCAACTCCCCGCAGAATGTCGGCGCGCCGAAGCAATGCCCTCACGATGGAGCTCTTCCCCGACCCGTTAGGACCCGCGAGCGCGGTCAGTTGCCCGCGACCGGTGGAGAACGTGACGCCGTCGACGGCGTGTCGGTCGGCACCCGGATAGGAGACGACGAGATCCTTAAATAGGATCACGAGATCCGCCGCAGCTGGATGAGGAAGAACGGCACGCCGAGCACCGCCGTGATCGCGCCGAGTGGAAGCTCCGTCGGAGCGTCGAGCGTTCGGGCGGCGAGATCGGCCGCGACCACGAGCGTGGCGGCGGTCAGGCCCGATGCGATGATCAGCGGCCGGTGAGCGCGAAGTCCCATCGCTCTCGCGATGTGGGGGACGACGAGCCCGACGAATCCGATCAGTCCGGCGGCGGCGACTGTGGCGGCCGAGAGCAGCGCGGCGATGAGGAACGCGCGACGCCCGGCCTTCTCCGCGTCGACCCCCAACGAGGCAGCCGCATCTTCGCCCAGGGAGAGGACGTCGATTTCGCGCGCCCAATAAACCAGCGCGCCTCCGGCGAGAACTACCGTGCCGGCGAGCCAGGCAACGCGATGCCAGGTCGCGTCCACCGCAGATCCCATCATCCACCACAGAGCGCCCCGGATGTTGTTGGGCGACGCGTTGGCCAGCGCGATCATGATCGCGGCGTTCGCGAACGCTCCGACTATGACACCGGCGATGAGCAGCGTCCGCACGTCGGCGCGAGCGCTCCTGCCGCCGACACGCGCGACGGCGAGCGCGACGAAAACCGCGCCGATGCCGCCGACAAAGGCGGCGAGGGTGATCAATGCGTCGCTCGTTGCACCCAAGGAGAACGCGAGCACCGCGCCCACCGCCGCTCCACCAGACACGCCCAGCAGATAAG
>JBHEMG010000098.1:0-14679 GCA_046262715.1 Gemmatimonadales bacterium | reverse complement strand
CGCCAAGCTCCGGGCGCCGGGGCTGTCGGTGAATCGCCTGCCGATTTTCGTCTGGGGCACCATGACGGTGTCCGTGGCAATCCTGTTTGCGATGCCCGCGTTGAGCGTGGATCTGCTCTTCCTGTTCTTCGATCGCCGGCTCGGCATGCATTTCTTCGATGCGGCGGCGGGCGGCCAGCCGCTGCTGTGGCAGCATCTGTTCTGGATCTTCGGACATCCCTGGGTCTATATCGTCGTGCTCCCCGCGATGGGCATCGTATCCGACGTGCTGCCGGTATTCTGCCGGCGGCCGTTGGTCGGATATACCTACGTTGCGCTGGCAACCGTGGCGACCGGAATCCTGGGATTCGGCGTCTGGGTGCACCACATGTTTGCGACGGGATTGCCGCTGCGCTCAATGAGCTTCTTCGGCGGCGCGTCGCTGCTCATCGCGATCCCATCGGCGGTAGCGGTATTTGCCTGGCTGGCGACCATCTTCCATGGCCGTCCGCGCTTTCAAACGCCGTTCCTGTTCATGGCAGGGTTCGTGCTCCTGTTCGTGGTGGGTGGCGTATCGGGCGTCATGACCGCGGCGATCCCGTTCGACTGGCAGCTCACCGATTCGTACTTCATCGTGGCGCACCTGCACTACGTTCTGATCGGAATCAACGTTTTTCCCGTCGTCGGCGCCGTGTATTACTGGTTCCCCAAGATCACCGGCCGGCTCATGTCCGAGCGCCTCGGCAAGTGGAGTTTCTGGGTCATGTTCGTGGGCTTCAACGTCGCGTTCTTTCCCATGCATCTGCTCGGGCTGCACGGCATGCCGCGCCGGATCTATACCTACGGCGCCGGCATGGGCTGGTCGACCGGGAATCTGATCGTGAGCGCCGGCGCGTATGTTTTCGCCGCCGGGATTCTCCTGTTCTTGATCAACGTGGTGCGCAGCATCCGTCGTGGAACGCCTGCCGGGGCGAACCCCTGGGACGCCGGCACACTGGAGTGGGCGACCTCCTCGCCGCCACCCGTCTACAACTTCGCGGTGATCCCCACCATCCGATCGCGACACCCGTTGTGGGAGGAGAAGCTCGGTGAGACGGGGACGGAAGGCGTCCGCAGCGAGATCTACCAGGGCCCGATCTTGATCGATGGTCGCGCGACGCTCGAGACTACGCCGCTCGATGCGCGCGCGCGCGCCGTGCTGCGCATGCCTGTAGACTCGCATTGGCCGATCGCGCTCACGGTTGCGTTGCTGCTGGTGTTTTACGGGGCGCTGACGCGTGTATGGTGGCTGGCGGCCGCGGCGGCGGCGACCGCGCTGATCTGCTGTGCCGGGTGGCTGTGGCCGGCTCGGGACCGGCAGCACGCGGTTGACGGTACGGTCCAGGACTCCGAAACCGGACTGCCGATCGGTGATGCGACGGCGGCCTCGCCCGGTGGCTGGGGGATGTCGCTGCTCGTGCTGAATGAGGCGGTGTTCTTCGCGTACCTGCTGTTCAGTTACTTCTATCTGGCCGGACGCTCGCACGGGAGCTGGCCGCCGAGCGGGCCGCCGGGCCTTCGGCTCGCGCTGCCCAACACCCTCATTCTGCTGGCGAGCAGCCTCACGGCGTGGTGGGGGACGCGCGGCATGGAGCGCCGCTCGCCTGGTCGCGCGCGCATCGGCGTGCTGCTCAGCATGCTGCTCGGCGCGGGTTTCCTCGTGATTCAGGGGTTGGAGTTCGCCGGCCAGAAATTCAGCCCCGCCGACCATGCGTACGGGTCTGCATTTTTCTCGATCACCGCCTTTCATGGCGCGCACGTACTGATCGGGCTGCTGATGCTGGCGTTCGCCTTCGTGCGGATCGCTCGCGGCGCGATTCGCGGCACGGAGCGGCTCGTCGTTCGAAACGCCATCATGTACTGGCATTTTGTCGATGCGGTCTGGCTCGCCGTGTTCGCGTCCCTGTACCTCTCGCCGCGCCTGCTATGACGGGGCACCCGCGGACGTTCGACGATCATCCGGCGCCGAAACGGCATCGAGTTCCGATCGGCGCGCTGTGGTTCGGTATCCTCGGTGCGCCTGCCGCCTGGAGCACGCACACGCTCCTCGCCACCCTTATCAACAGCACGGCCTGCATCGCGCGTGAGCCCGTCCAACCGCCCGCGGGCGTTCAGGCGGGAAGCGCCACGTGGATCGTGCTGGTGGTGTCGACCGTCGTGCTGCTCGGCGTGGCATTCGCCGCCCTGTTCATCGCGACGAGAAGCTGGACCGTGACTCGGGAGCACCCGGCGGAAAAGAGCGAGCTGCTGGAGATCGGAGAGGGACGAGCGCGATTCATGGCTATGTCCGGGATTCTCCTCGGCGTGTTGTTCACGCTCGTACTGCTCGCGAACGGCGTATCGCTCCTGACGGTCGCGCAATGCTCGCCCTGAGGCTGCTCGCGGTCGTGGTGCCCGGCGTGTTGTATGCCACGGCGGGGCAACACCGGAGCGTCACGCGCCCACAAGCTTGCATGTTTTACGGCGGTCTCCTGCTATTGTGCTCGGCACTAGTCGGGCCGCTCGAGAATCGTGCCGACCAATTGCAGTCCGCCCATATGGCCCAGCATCTGGTCCTCATCACTGCCGCGCCGATCCTGTTGCTGCTCGGCCGCCCCGAACGAGCATTGGACTGGATGCCCCGGCCGATCCGGATCGCCCTGGGACGGCGTTGGACACACATCCCTCCAGCGGCGGCATTCGCGGTGCATGTCGCGCTGCTCACGTTTTGGCATTTGCCGGGCCCCTATGACGCAGCGCTGCGGAGCGAAGGACTGCACGCGCTGGAGCATGCCTCCTTTTTCGGGAGCGCCATCGCGCTGTGGTACGTCGTGCTCGCGCCCGTGACGGCCCCAGGCTTGCGTCCGGCCGCGCGCATCCCCTACCTCGTGGCGATGAGCGTGGTCGGCGGATGCATCGGCGCTGTCCTGACGTTTTCGGCGGCGCCGCTGTACGACAGTTACGCTCACGCCGCGAATGCGCTCGACGATCAACAGCTCGCGGGTCTGTTGATGTGGATCCCCGGCGGACTGATCTACATGGGAATGGGCGCGATCCTCTTCATTCGCTGGCTCCGGGACGCGGAGACGCGCGCTGATCGGGAGGTCGTCTGGCAGCGCACGTAACGTGGAACCGCCGACTCGGCACGGGACTCCTGCTTGGCGTCATGCTCGCCGGCTGCCAGGCGGCGCACGGCGGTGCGCCTGGACACGCCGTCCCCGGGGGTGACGTGGAGCGCGGCCGCACGCTGATCATCGCGTACGGATGCGGGGGATGCCACCAGGTGCCCGGAGTACGCCAGGCCGTGGGATCCGTGGGACCGCCGCTCGACCACTTCGATCGACGCACGTACGTGGCCGGCCTGCTGCCGAATCGGCTCGAGGCGCTGACCGCCTGGATCAGGAACCCGCAAGGGATTCTGCCGGGTAATGCCATGCCGAATATGAACGTGACGGCCGCGGATGCGCGGGACATCGCGGCCTATCTGTACACACTGCGGTAGAAACTGAGGAGGAAGGATGAGAAGCACTTCCATTGTTGCCTGTGCCGCCGCGTGCGTTGTGACGATCGGCGGTTGTCGCGGCGGAGAGCACAACGTTCAGTCCGCCCAGGCGGGAACCCCACCCAAAAATCCGACCCGCCGGATCGATAACGTCGGGTTTTCGAGCCCCGAGACCGTGCTGTGGGATTCGATTGCGGATGTATACCTCATATCCAACATCAACGGCAAACCGGGCGCCGCGGATAACAACGGCTTCATCGCGCGCCTGCGCCCCGATGGATCGGTCGAGGCACTGAAGTGGATCGCCGGCGGCCAAGACGGCGTGACCCTGCACGGGCCAAAGGGCATGGTGCTGAGCGCGGACACCCTGTTTGTTGCCGATGTCGATGGCGTCCGGCTATTCGACCGGAAGAGCGGCAAGTCGCTGGGCACGAGACCGATCGCCACCAAGGGACTCAACGATCTTGCGATCGGTTCCGATGGGACCGTGTATGCCACCGATCTCGAACCTCCTCCCGACGGCAGCGATCCCAGTGCGCCGCCCGCCGCCATTTATCGCGTCACGCGGACCGGCGGAACACCGATCGTGCGTGGCAATCAATTGCAGCAGCCCGACGGCCTGCTCGCTGACCGCGATGGATTCATCGTGGCCCCGTTCGGTGCGCAGGATCTCTATCACATCGACCGGTCGGGGCACAAGAAGGTGCTTGCCACATTGCCGGGAGCCAAGCTCGATGGTCTCTACGTGCTCCCCAATGGCTGGGCCGTAACGAGCTGGGATAAGCAAACGGTCTACCTGGTGCAGGCGGACGGCCAATTTCTGCCGCTGGTGGAGCACGTGGAGTCTCCGGCGCAGCTGGGGCTCGACCGCAAACGGATGTTGCTGCTGATCCCGTCGTTCAACGCCAACGCGATTGTGGTGGAGCCGCTGAACGAGGGCACGAACTAGCTCCTTCGGGGGAGGTCTTGCAACCGGTTTCCGCACAACATTTATCGTTGTGCGGACCTCTCGTGCCTGTGCGCAGGTGTTGATCGCTCATAGCTCGCCGGTGATGCGGGCGGGTCTTCGTGCAATTTTGCGCGACCTCGAGGGCTGCCAGGTGCGCGCCGAGGCCGCGGATATCGACACCGTGGTGGATCTGCTGCAGACGATGTGCCCGGACGTTGCGCTGCTGGAGGGTTCGCTCCCGCCAGTGTCCGGAGTCGACGCGATGATCAAGGCGCGGCGGGAGTGTCCGAGTCTACGGGTGGTACTGGTGGGGAGCGGCCCGGCTGAGCGTTGGGCTCTTCATGCGCTCAACTGTGGGGCCGACGGGATCCTGTCGAATCGGGCAGATCCGAACACGGTGCGGCAAGCCGTGGGTGCGGTCATGCGGGGCGAGCGCATGCTCGGACCGCACGTCACCGCGCAGGTGTTGCACGACTACGTGCGCCACGACCACAGCGCTGCGCATCCCCGAGTCCTGACGTCACGGCAGCGCGACATCGTCCAGCTCATTGCCGCAGGTCACACGTCGAAAGAAATCGCCGGCATCCTCGATCTTAGTGTCCGCACAGTCCGCCACCATCGTGCCGACTTGATGACACGGCTCGGACTACACGACATCGCGAGCATCGTGCGATGGGCGGTTTCGGTCGGCGTCATCGATCCGGTAACCGGCGGCGTGGCCTCCGGGACGGTGAGAGCGCTCGGTTGAGACGAGTGACAATCGTCTGGCTTCCGCGCGACCCCTGAACCTCCGCGCCAGACTCGCCGCGTTACGCGGCGAAGAACAATCGATCCTCCTCACCCTCGCCGTCGTCATCGGCGCCGCGGCGGGCGGTGCGGTCACGATCTTCTATAAAACGATCGACCTCGTGCAGCGCGTCGTGCTGCACGAGGCCGCACACGCGCCTCCCCCGTTCCCCGACGTCGTGCTCATCCCTGTCATCGTCGGGCTCGGCCTCACCGCCTGCCGCGCGCTCGTCCGCTGGGGCGCGCGCGGCTCGGACGGCGAAAACATCCCCGACGTGATGTATCGCGTCACGGTAAAAGGCGGCGTCATTCGCTTCCTCCCCGTCGTCGCCAAGACCGCCGCCGCCGCCATCGTCCTCGGCACCGGCGGCTCGGTCGGCGCCGAGGGACCGGTCGTGGTGCTGGGCGCCGCGGCGGCGTCGCGCATCGGCCGCTGGCTGCGCGCCTCGCCCAATCGCCTGCGCACCCTCGTCGGTTGCGGCGCGGCCGCCGGCATCTCCGCCGCCTTCAACGCGCCAATCACCGGCGTCATCTTCGGCATCGAGAAAATTCTCGGCGCCGCCGGCGGCATGGCGCTCGGCCCGTTCGTCGTCGCTAGCATCCTCGCCGCGACCGTCGGCCGCGCCGTGTTCGGCGACAACCCCGTCATCGCGCTGCCCGCCGCGTTCGCGATTCACACGCCGTGGGAGCTGCTGCTCTATGTCGTCCTGGGCCTGGTGACCGGCGTGGTATCGGTCGCCTATTCACGCAGTGTGTGGAAAGCGCAGGACCTATTCGCGCGGCTGCGCTCGCCCGCGCTGCAAGTGGTGCTGGGCGCGTTGCTGGTGGGCGCGCTCGATCTCGCGTTCCGTGCCGACCTGTGGGGACACGGCCACGAGAGCCTGAACATCGGGATCGTCGCGACGCGCGGCGCGCTGTTCCTGCTCGCGCTCGCCGGCGCGAAGCTGCTGGCGACCGCGTTCACCTTCGGCGCCGGCGGCACCGGCGGCGTGTTCACGCCCGCGCTCTTCATCGGCGCCACACTCGGCGGCGCGCTGGGCGTCGGCGTGACGACGCTCGCGCCCGGCTGGGGGGGGCACATCGAGCCGGGCGCGGTGGCGCTCGTCGGCATGGCGGGCCTCGTCGCCGGCGCCACGCACGCGCCGCTCACCGCGATCATGATGGTATTCGAGATGACGCGCGACTACGGGCTGATCCTGCCGCTGATGCTGACGAGTGTGATCGCGTACGCCGTCGCGCGGCGCCTCAACCCCGAGTCGATCTACAGCGAGTGGCTCGCGCGCCGCGGCGTGGTGCTCTCGCACGGCACCGACGCGGCAGTGCTCGCGCGCACCACGGTGGCCGACTGCGTCGACCGCGATATCGTCACCATTCCCGCGCACGCCGATCTGCGCACGATGCACACGCTGATCCAGGATAGCCGCCAAGCCGAGTTTCCTGTGGTGAGCGAGGACGGCCGCCTCGTCGGGATGCTGCACCGCGAAGCGCTGCGGGATGCCGTGGAGGCGGGCGACCACGCGGCGCCGCTCGTCGTGGCGGCCGATCTCGTCCGCGCGCACGCCGAGCGCGTCACGCCGGAGGACTCGCTGCTGACTGCGCTACGCCGGCTCGGCGCAGAGGATGTGGATCACTTGCCGGTGGTCGACGTGACAACGAAGGAGGCGCTGCTGGGGATCGTCAGTCGGCAGGATCTCATGGCGGCGTACGAGCGCGCGCTGAGCAGCGAGCACGGGTAGTTGAGCAGTTCGTCGTACTCGTGCCATCGGGGAGCGTTGGTGCCCACAGGCGCCAGAAACCATAGGGGGCTTTTCAACCGCCCCCTGCGCAGTTTAGCATAGATAATGGCGACACGGATTAATCGGCCTCGGGCCGCCGATTGACAGCTACTCCAGCGACAGATGGAGGTCAAATGAAAAGTGCTTCCGTACCCCATCCCGCCCCCTTAGGCGCGGCCGGCGATAGCAACGACGACACACTGCGGCAGATTCTGGACGCTATCCCGGCCGCCGTGTACACGACCGACGCGGACGGACGCCTGACGTACTTCAATCGCGCCGCCGTCGAATTCTCGGGCCGCGTCCCCGAGCTTGGCACCGACCATTGGTGCGTGAGCTGGAAGCTCTACCACCCCGACGGGACGCCACTCCCGCACGATCAATGTCCCATGGCCGTTGCCCTGAAGGAGGGCCGCGCAGTACGGGGCGCTGAGGCGATCGCGGAGCGGCCTGACGGCCGTCGCATCCTGTTTCGTCCCTTCCCGACGCCCCTGCGGGATGCCTCCGGCCGGATCACCGGCGGCATCAATGTCCTGATCGACCTCACCGAGTCTCGGCAATCCGCGGCGGCGCTCCACGCCAGCGAAGAGCGCTACCGGCGGTTGATGGCGCTGATGCCCGCGGCCGTCTACACGTGCGAAGCCCCTTCGGGGATGGTCACCTACTACAACGACAAAGCTGCCGAGCTCTGGGGTCGCGTGCCGAAGTTGGGCGACCACGATGAGCGATTCTGCGGCTCGTTCCGGTTGTGGTATCCGGACGGCAGAGCGCTGCCTCGCGACCAGACACCCATGGCCATGGCGATGCAGGACGGGCGCGCGTTCCGCAATGTGGACGTGGTCATGGAGCGGCCCGACGGCTCGCGGATTTCCGTGCTCGTGAACATCGATCCGATCCGCGATGACGCCGGCAGCATAGTGGGGGCGATCAACGTCTTCCACGATACCACCGCTCTGAAAGAGGCGGAGCTGGAATTGCTGCGGCGGACGAACCAGCTGTCCGTGTTCCTGGAAACGGCGGCCATCGGATTGCACCGCGTCGGTCCGGACGGGACCATTTTGTGGGCCAATGATGCCGAGCTGCAGCTGTTGGGCTATGCCCGCGACGAGTATATCGGACATAACATCACGGAGTTTCATGCCGACCGGGAAGTCATCGCGGATGTCCTGAACCGCCTCCATTGCGGCGAACGGCTGCGCGAGTATGAAGCCCGCATGACGTGCAAAGATGGGTCGATCAAAGTCGTGCTGATCGATTCCAGCGTGCTCTGGGAGGGCGACCGGTTCGTGCACACGCAATGCTTCACGCGCGACATCACCGAGCGCAAACGCGCCGATGAGGCCCTGAAAGACGCCAATCGGCGCAAAGACGAGTTTCTCGCCACGCTGGCACACGAGCTGCGCAACCCGCTCGCGCCGCTCCAGCACGGCCTGGAAATCATGCGGTTATCGCGGGGGAACGGAAAAGCCGTCGAGCAGGCACGCATGAGAATGGAGCGGCAGCTCGGACACCTCGTCCGTCTCGTGGACGACCTCCTCGACGTGGGTCGTATCACCCACGGAAAGGTGGAATTGAAGAAGGCACGGGTGGAGCTCGCGACTATCCTCGAGGACGCGATTCAGGTGAGCCGTCCGCTCATCGAACAGGCTGGCCACGAGCTCCGGGTCACGCTCCCGGATCAGCCCGTGTACCTGACTGCCGACGTGACGCGCCTCGCGCAGATCTTCGCCAATGTGCTGAACAATGCCGCGAAGTTCACGAATCGCGGGGGGAAGATCCGCGTGGTGGCGCAGCGCGACGCTGCCAGCGTCACGATCTCGGTCCGCGACAATGGTATGGGGATCGCGCGAGAGTTTCTGCCGCAAGTCTTCGAGCTATTCACGCAGGCCGATCACTCCTTGGAGCGCTCGCGGAGCGGCCTGGGAATCGGGTTGACACTGGTCAAAGGCCTGGTCGAACTGCATGGCGGGACCATCGAGGTGAAGAGCGACGGCCTGGGCGCCGGCACCGAGGTTCTCGTTCGTCTGCCGATCAGCCAACCTGCAGTCGCGACGGACGAGGTCGCGCAGGACGGAGGGAGGACCGGGGAGATCGCGCCGTTGCGCATGCTGGTGGTCGATGATCAGCCCGACAACGCCAACGCGCTGAAGGAATTACTGGAGCTCCTCGGACACGAGGCGCACTCGCTGCATGATGGGCTCGAGGCGGTCAATGCGGCGGCGGCGTTCCGGCCGGATGTCATCTTTCTCGACATTGGGATGCCGAAGGTGAATGGCTACGACGCAGCACGGCGGATTCGAGAGCAGCCCTGGAGCAAACGCATGACGCTCGTGGCGCTGACCGGCTGGGGAGAAGAGCACCACAAAGCCCAGTCCCAGGCGGCGGGATTCGACTTTCACCTGACGAAGCCATTGGGCATCGCCAGGCTCGAGAGCCTGCTGGCCTCCGTGAGCGCAGCCCAGGGTGCGCGAGTGGGGCAATGACGCCTGAGGTTCTTCTTTGCGCTAGCGAGCGGCATACAAGTCGCCCGCCAGATATTTGAGCCCGCTATCCACCGCGACCGTCACCACCGTGTGGCCCGCGCCGAGCTCGACCGCGAGCTGCAACGCGGCCACCACGTTGAGGCCGGTCGACGTGCCGGCGAATAGCCCTTCCTCCTGCGCCAGCCGCCACGCCATTTGCCGGGCCTCCGTCTCGTCGATCGCGCGAACTTCCGTTGCCAGCATGCGGTCGAACTGTGGCGGCACGAAGCCGGGCGCGACGCCCTCGACGCCGTGCCGTCCTGGGACGCCGCCCGAGAGCACCGCGGACGTCGTCGGTTCGAGCGCGACGATGCGGATTGCGGGATCGGCGCGCTTGAGCACCCGGCCCGCCCCCATCAGCATCCCCGACGTGCCGACCGCGGCGCAGAACGCGTGGATCGGCCCGCGCACCTGTTTCAGCAGCTCTGCACCGAGCGGCTCGTAACCGGCCACCATATCGGGATTGCGCATCTGATCGGTGGCGTAGCTCGGGCCCTCGGCGGCGATCTCGCGCGCGCGCGCCATCATCCGCGGCACGAGGTCGGGCGTGAGCTTGCCGCCCTCGCTCTTCAGGATCTCGAGCTCCGCGCCGAACACCTCCATGCTGCGGCGTTTCTCCAGCGCCACGGCGTCGTTGCACACGATGCGGCAGCGATAACCCTTCACCGCGCACACGAAAGCGAGCGAAATACCGGTGCTCCCGCCTGTGTACTCGACGACCGTCATGCCCGGTTTCAGCGCGCCGCGCTGTTCGGCGCGCTCGATCATCGACAGGGCCATGCGATCCTTGTAGGAGCCGGTTGGATTGTAATACTCGAGCTTCACCCATACTTCGCCCGAGCCTGTGGGGATGATTCGCGCCAGGCGAACCAGCGGCGTGTTGCCAATGGCAGTGAGCATGTCTTAGACCTCGCCTTTCAGTACCTGGACGATGGCCATGATCGTATTCCAGTTGCGGGTCGTCGCCGGCACGCCGAATAGTTTGTCGAGCTTGCCCAGATAGCCGATCGTCTTCATGTGGCGACGGTACATCCCAAACACAAAGCGCTGCTGCGTGGCGACCACCCGCAGCAACCATCCGCGCTCGGCGGGCAGCGCGAGCGGCGCGATGGCGCGCCCGCGGGGGACCTTGGCCAGCACGCTCACGAACCGGACGACACCGGGGAGCGCCGGCGCGCCGCCGAACGGGTCCTTGGCCGCGAAGCGGAGCAGATCGCGGCCTTCGCACACCATCACTTCCGTCTCGAATGGCAAGTTGCCGCGCAGCTCGGCACGCAGCGCCGCCTGCGAGCAGCGTTTGCGGACCACGAACGTCCCGGCGGCGCCGATGTTGACCACATCCAGATCACGCAGCGCCTGCGCGAGCTGGCTGGGGCGGAAGGTACGGTGGCCGCCGACGTTCACGCCGCGGAGGAAGACGACGAGCGCCATCGGTTCAGATCACTCGCCGAACCGCACGCGCCGTGTGTCCTGCTCCTGGCCCGTGGGACGCGTCAGTGATTCGTAGAGGTCGGGCCGCCGCGCCCTGAGCCAGCGCCTGCCCGATGACGTCGGCAGCACCGATGCGTCGAGATCCGCCACGATCATGTCGTCACCCAGCGCCCGCGACTCGGCGATGATCTCACCGTAGGGGTCGAGCACCATCGCGTTGCCGGTGCGGATCTCGTCGTCGTCCGGGCCGATCCCGTTGCTGAACAGCAGGAACATGCCGTTGTCGTGCGCCCGGCTCGGCAGCCAGCGCATCAGCCACGCCCGGCCCTTCGGCCCGCTGAGCTCCGCCGCGCATGCCGCGGGATCTTCGGCGCGCCGCGCCCAGACCGCGGGGTCGATCGGCTTCATGCCGCGCGGGCTCACCGAGTTGCACCCGCCCGTCTGGTGCGGCGCGAGCAGGATCTCGGCGCCGAGCAGGGCAGTGGCGCGCGCGTTCTCGACGATGTTGTTGTCGTAGCAGATCAGCACGCCCACGCGGCAGCCGTGCGGCGTGTCGAACACGGTGTAGTGGTTCCCGGCGGAAATGTTCGGGTGCTCGAAGACGTGCAGCTTGCGGTGCACCGCCCACGTGCCATCCGGCATGGCGACGACGTAGGCGTTGTAGACGCTGCCATCTGACGTTCGCTCCAGCAGGCCCGCGCCGATCGTCATCTTGTGTTCGCGCGACAGCTCCAGTAAGCGCCGCGATGACGGCCCTTCAGGGACCGGCTCGGCGAGTGCCTCGAACGTTGCTGCCGAGAGTTTGCGTACGTGCCAGTAGCCCGTGAGGCACATCTCTGGGAACGCAATCAGCTCGACGCGCGCGCGGGCGGCCTCTGTCACGAAGTGGACGATACGGCCGAGGTTGTACGTCTTGTCGCCGGCGGCGTGTTGGAACTGGACGGTCGCTACACGGATGTCGCGCATGAGCGATGAATTGTACGGCCTAGCGGGCGGGAGTACCACGTTGACTAGATTTCATCATCCTGATGGGAGATCGATATGAGTGACACGAAAGCGACGCGCGCGACGGTTGCGACCGGGACACAGACCGAGATCGCCGTCCTTGCGGGCGGCTGCTTCTGGGGAGTCGAGGACATTCTGCGGAAAGTGCCCGGCGTGATCGACACCGATGTCGGCTATACGGGCGGCTGGCTCGAGAATCCCACGTACGACGACACGCACGACAGCAGGTCGGGCCACGCCGAGGCAATCCGCGTGACGTTCGACCCTTCGGTGTTGAGCTACGAGGACCTGCTCGAGCAATGGTTCTTCAAGCTGCACGACCCGACTACGCTCAACCGTCAGGGGAACGACGTGGGGACGCAGTATCGCTCGGCGATTTTTCCGCAGACGCCGGAGCAGCGGGCAACGGCGGAGCGCGTGAAAGCGCGCGTCGACACATCAGGCAAGTGGAAGCGGCCGGTCACGACGAGCATCGAGCCCGCGGCCACCTGGTACAGCGCCGAAGGCTATCACCAGGATTACCTGCGCAAGCATCCGGGCGGGTATACGTGTCACTACCTGCGTGACTAGCGCCGCATGAGTACGAACCGACCCGTTACCTGGTATCGCTGGGACGACATGCCGCGCGAGGAAATACACGCGACGCTGTCCCGCCGCCTGATCACCGGCGATCAGATGATGCTCGCGCACGTCTACCTCAAGAAGGGCTGCGTCGTCGCGAAGCATTCGCACATGAACGAGCAGCTCACCTACATCCTCGAAGGGGCGCTCAAGTTTTTCGTGGGCGACGAAAACCGCGAGGAAATCGTCGTGCGCGCGGGCGAGGTGCTGCACCTGCCGGCCAACGTGCCGCACGAGGCCCACGCGCTCGAGGATACGCTCGACGTCGACGTCTTCTGCCCGCCGCGCCAGGACTGGCTCGACAAGACCGACAGCTATTTGCGGAAGTAGCTACTCTTGCGTCTTCCCCAGCGCCTCGGCCGCGGCCTCGCGCACTTCGGGATCGCGGTCGTTCAACGCCCGCGTCAGCCCGGGAATCGCGGCCGCGACGTTCATCTCACCTAATCCCTTGACCGCGGACAAGCGGATGTCCTTGTCATCATCGCGCAGGCGGTCGAGCAGCGCCTGCACCGCCGCCGGGTCGTGGATGTCGGCAATGGCATCCGTGGCACGGCGGCGCAGCTCGATGTCGGGGGACGTCGTCGCCCGAATCAGCGCCGCGGGCGCTGTCGTCACGTCATCGAGGTTGCCGATGGCGTTGGCCGCTTCGCGCTGCACGTCGGCGTCCTGAGCCCCGAGCGCCCGCGCCAGCGGCTCGAGTGAGCGCGTCTGGCTGATGTTCCCCAGGGCGTTGGCACACTCGCGCCGCACGTCCGCGTCAGAATCGTTCAGCAGCAAACCCTCGAGCGTCGGGACCGCCGACCGTTCGTTCATGTTGCCGAGCGCGTTGGCCGCCGTGCGACGAACATCGGCGTTGCGGTCGGTGAGCGCGCCGATCAATGCCGCCCCCACGCGCGGGCTCTTCATCTGCCCCAGCGCTTCCGCAGCGACGGCGCGCATCGCCGGATCGACGTCGCGCAGCAGCGGCACCACGTCCTTGGCGTACGTCGCGTCTTCGAATTGCCCGAGCGCCCAGGCGCTCGCGAGACGCACGCGCGGTGACGTCGAATGCACGGCCTTCTGGAGGGCGGGCGCCGATGCGGGATCCTCGATCTCCCCCAGCGCCCACGCGGCCATCGCCGCGGGTGCCCCACTGTCGGCCAACAAGCGCTCGAGTGCCGGGCGCGTGTCCCGATGCTCTCCCGTGCCGGCGGCGTACGCGGCGCCTTCGCGGATCCGCGGTGACGGATCGGCAAGCAACCGGCCAAGCGCCGCGTCGGACACGTTGCTGTTGCCCAGCAGCTTCGCGGCGACCCGTCGCACGCACACGTTGTCCGCGCTCAGGCTCGCCTGGAGTAAGGCGATCGCCCTGGGGTCGGTGACGGCCGCGTGCAGCGAATCCTTCGCGCCCTGAACGTCGGGCGCGTCCTCCAACCGGCCGACCGACGCATCGTTCCCCATCCAGAAGTTGCCGATTTGATCGCCGATCAGGTCGCAGATGACGGGATCGGTGCGGCCGAGGGCCGTGAGCAGCCGCGCGACGCGCGCCGAATCTGCGCCTGGTCGCCCGGGGACCCCAAGTCCAAGCGCGAGCGCGAGTACGTGGACGACGCCGGTCATGGATCCTGCCCCAATGCTTCAGCCGCGGCGCGGCGGACTTTGGGGTCTGACGATTGCAGCGCGGCCTGGAGCGCCGCGCGTGCTGCCGGATCCGCGATGTTGCCGAGCGCTTCGGCCGCCTCTTCGCGCACCCCGCTGCGCGGATCGTCGAGCAGACGCCGCAGCGTGGGAATCGCCGCGATGATCGAGCGCTCGCCCGCCAGCTGCACGGCGCGCTGCCGGACGTCGGCGTCCGGGTCCTTGAGCAAATTCAAGAGCGTGGCTTCGGGAATCGGCGCCTTCAAGTCATTGAGCGCGCCCAGTGCCGCTTCGCGCACATCGGGATCGGGATCGTTCAGCACTTCCATGATCGCCGCGGCGCCGCTCTGCGCGCCCAGATTGCCCAGCGCCTCCACGGTGGTGCTGCGCACGTCGGACGACGGGTCGTGAATCAGCCGCGCGATCGCCGGGGCCGCGGACTTCGCGTTAAGATGCTCGAGCAGATTGACCGCC
>JBHEMG010000097.1:0-6174 GCA_046262715.1 Gemmatimonadales bacterium | reverse complement strand
GATCAGCGGCACCACCGGATAGCCCCACGTGCGGTACGGGCGCTCGAGGCGCGGCCGCGTGCGGCGCAACACGAAGACCCCCGCCACCGCAAGCGCGTAAAACGGCCAGATCCCGATGATGAATTGATCGGCGAGCGCCGTGAATCTGCGGACGAGAATGAAGAGCGTGCCCATCACGGTCATGAGCACGACGGCTCCGGTGGGTGCGTGATTGCGGGGGTCGACGCGCGCGATGAAGGCGGGAAACATCCGGTCCTCGGCCGCGGCGAAAAAGATCCGCGGCGCCGTCATCATCGACCCATTGAGTGTTCCGAACGTGCTGACGGCGATCGCCGCCGAGACGACCACGACCCCGGCGGGACCGATCACCAGCCGCGCGACATCCGCCGCCACGAGCTCGGCCTGCTTGATGTCCGCGATCGGCATCAGGTACAGGTACACGAGATTGGCGCCGAGATACAATACCACCACGAGGCTCGTGCCGATCAGCAGGGCCCGTGGCAGCGTCTTCTGGGGCCGCAGCACTTCCCCACCCACGAAGGCGAGGTCCGCCCAGCCGTCATACGCCCACAGAATCGCCACCATGGCGAGCAGAAATGGCGACAGGCCGACGCTGGCGCGCTGCGCGAAGATGCCGCCGGCGGGCATGTCGGCCGCCTTGCCGAGCGAAAAGCCGACGAGCACGAGGAGCGCGAGCGCTGCGACCTTGAAGACGGTGCTCAGATTCTGCAGCACGGCGCCCCGATGAATACCGAAGTAGTTCACGACGCCGACCAGGATGATGTACCCGGCACCGAGCGCCTGCTCGGCGCGGATGTCGAGGGGGCCGAGACTCGCGACGATGTGGGCGGGATCGGCGCCGATGGTGCGCAGCGTATAGGCGGAGGCCGTAATGCCGATCGCGCCGAACGCCCCCGGCCGGATCACCCAGAGCTCGGCCCAGCCGAACAGAAAGGCCGGCAGCATGCCGAAGGATTCGCGCACGAAGACGTACACCCCGCCGGAGCGTGGAAAGGCGGCGGCCAGCTCTGAGTAGGTCAACGCGCCGCACAGCACGACCGCGGCCCCGACGACCCATGCGAGCAGGAACAACGGGACGTCGTCCACGCGCTGCGCGACGCTCGCCGGCGTGCGAAAGATGCCGCTGCCGATCGTAGAGCCGACCAGCACCGCGACCGCGCTCCACAGACCGAGCCGGCGGATCAGGCGCTCTCCCCAACGGTCGGCGGGCATCAGAGGTGTGGACATCGGTTCCGAGAATATACATTTCGCCCCCTATGATGCGACGCGGTACGACACTCGCCTGGGCGGCGGCGGTCTGCACCTATCTCCTCATTGTCCTCGGCGCGGTGGTCCGCATCACCGGCTCAGGGCTCGGTTGCGGCGATCACTGGCCGCTCTGCAACGGCCATCTGTTTCCATCGCTGGCCGACATCAGTACGGTGATCGAATGGAGTCACCGGCTCGTCGCCGCGTTGGTGTCGGTGCTCGTGATAGCACTCGCAGTCGCAGATCGACCGTCGAACGGCAGCACGGTCCTGCGTGCGTCGATGGTCGCGGTGGCGCTGCTCGTGCTACAGGTCCTGCTCGGCGCGATCACCGTGAAGCTCGAGCTCCCGGCTTGGAGCATCGTGCTGCATCTCGGGACAGCGATGTTGCTGCTTGCGACGCTGCTGTTTGCCGCGACCGGGGGGTCGCCGGCGTGGCGGGAACCATCGTTACCCATCGCTGCGCTCGCGTTCGTCACAGTGCTCTTCGGCGCATTGACGGCGAATATGGGCGCAGCGGCTGCGTGCGGCGGATTTCCGCTCTGCAATGGGCATGTGTGGGTCACCGCCGGTCCGCTCGCGCTGATCCAGTGGATCCACCGGCTGCTGGCCTACACGCTCGCGATCACAGTCCTCGTGTGGGCCGTGCGCACTCCGCGTCGCGGGCCGAAGATCGTGCTCGGCGTGGTCGGGCTGCAGATCGTCATCGGCGCCGCGACGGTGTTGCTGGGATTGCCGGGGGTGCTGCAGGCGGCGCACGTCGCGGTCGGCGCGGCCGTGTGGGCGGGAGTCACTCTCGCGTGCTCAGAACCGCGTCACGTCATCCAAAGCTTCGGACCCCAGTAACAGGTACCAATTCGGCCGGCTCGTCTCGAAGCGGTCGTTGGTCCAGATGAGCGCATAGTTGCCGAAGCGGGTGAGATCGGAAAAGATGTACTTGCGCTCGCGGCCGCGCGTGAAACGCCACACCTCGTACGGGTTGGTGCCGGCGGGCTGCGGCCGGCTCAGCACGGCGTCGGGCGGCCCATTGCGCATATACACGCGCCCGCGGGCCGTGCGCCAGCCCGGCACCTCGGCCGCGCCGCCCTCGCGGAACAACCGGTTCACCGTCGCGACGCGTCCGTAGAACTGTTCGAGGGCTTCGTTGCGCGGCGTGTCTGGTGTGGGGTCGCGCCGTTTCCAGAATTCCCGCAAATAGGCGCGCTTGCTCTCGAGCAGGAGGCCGCCATAGCGACCGCGCTCGCCCGAGCGCATGAGGTAGATCAACGGGCTGTAGAGGCTGTCCAGGCGCGCTTCGGACGCGGTCGCGAATGAATCCTGGTGCGCGAGCAGCACGGTGGGCACGAACGCGAACGACGCGAGCAGCAACCAGCGAAGCATGAGGTGGATCAAAACACCGAGCCCCGGGGATGGTTCCCCCCGGGGCTCGTCATCTAAGCATGAGCGATCGGCTAGTTTTTCTTCGTGATCGTCACGATCACGTTGCGATTCTCACCAGCGCTAAATTGCTCAATGACCAAATAATGCGTGCCAGCCGTTGGCTTTATCGTAAACACCTCTGGAGTCTTTGCCGACGCCCCTGCTGCGCCCGCCGCGCCACCTTCAAAGCAACCTGCCACCCCGGTACTGTTGCAGCTGTAAATATCGATGTCCGACTCACCGGTCGTAGTGCTGGTCGGCGGCGTCCAGTTAGCTGCGAATGTTAACGAGTCGGTGCCGTTGGCAACGTACTTGAAAATAGTGCACTTTCCGGTCGCACCTCCGCCCGTTCCTTCGCCGCAATGAGCATCGTTTAATACAGATGGCAGATCCGTTACCATGACGACGCTGTCACCTGTGACGGTCGGCAGAGGGATCGTAGGTGCGGTTGTATACGCGGTGTCACCGGCCCACAAATCACCGGTCTGAGTGACCGACTGCGCGGTCGCGATCGCCACCCGAAGCCCCGGCACATAGGTGACGTTAATTCCGCCGATGGTGACTGGGCCCGCAGCGCCGAATGGGACAAGTACCGTGAGCGTATCCGGTGTTTTGCTGAGGATAATCGCCGCACCGCCCCCCGCGAACGTAACAGTCGTCGCCGACGTATCGAACTTCAACAAATCCGTCGACGCAATTCTCAAAGTATCACCGCCCTTGGGCGTGGCGCTGGAGAGGGTGCCGGTGAATGCCGTAGGAAGCACGGTGATCGTCGCGGAATCGGTAATTCCGGCGGCGCTCACCCGCACGTGCGCCTGTCCGGGCCCGACCGCGGTGACGTTGAAGTTGTAGCGAGCATTGTCGGCCGAGGGCGTCAGCGTGTCGGGCGACACGGTCGCGACTGCGGCGTTGCTCGTCGTCGCCGTGACCGAAGCGGAGACCGGGTTCAGCTGCTGATCGCGCACCACGACCTCCAGCCCCTTGGACGCTCCCTGATCGATGAACATCAGATCGGGGTTCAGGCTGAGGCTGGCCGCGCCGCCGCGCAGATCAGCGGTCGGGTCGCCTTTGCAACCCGTCGCCGCCAGGAACACCACTGCGACCACCGTACGAAAATCCAATCGCGTCATACACGTTCTCCAGACAGAGGATGGTGCTTCGTCAGAACCTGGCGATCTCTTGCACCGCATCGGCACCGACCAATCGCTCCCAATTCGGGTAGTTCTTTTCTTTTCGGTCGTCGGTAAAAATCAACACGTAATTTCCCAACCGCGTCTGATCGTAAAACACGTACTTGAGCGGCCGTGGCCGCGTGTAGCGCCATGCTTCCCAGGGATTGCTGGGTCCCGACTGTGGCCGCCGGAGAATTTCGTCCGGCTCGCCGTGCAAGATCAGGATCCGTCCCCGGTCGGTGCGCCATCCGGGAATCTGGGACGCACCGCCTTCGCGAAAGCGCCGGTTCGCTTCGCCGATCCGCTGGTAAAACCCGGCCTGGAGCTCGTTGTCGGGCGTTCCCGGCGTCGGATCGTGCTGCCGCCAGAATTCCCGCAAAAACCGGCGCTTCCCCTCGAGCGTCAGGCCGCCATATATGCTCAGCTCACCGCTCGACGCCAGATAAAACAGCGGCGCATACAGTGTGTCGAGCTCCGGCTCCGCCAACCGCGAAAACAGATCGGCGGCCGCGGCCGCGGTCTGCGCCTGCTGCGCCAGCTCCTGCGCCACTTCAAAGCCCGCCATGCGGAACGCGGCCGACCGCACCGTCGTATCGCCGCCCGTCCCGAGCACCACGTCTGCCCGGTACGAGCCGGGCGGCAACCCTGCCAGGTCGACGGACCCGGTGAGGAGTCCGCCACCCGCCGCGATGGCCACCGTCGCGGGAGCGGTCGCGACCACCCCTCGCCCATCCTCGCCGCGCACCCGCAACATCCAGGGCACCTGGCCCGCGCTGTCGCGATAGATCTCGCAGTAGTAATAGAGCAACGACTGCGTCGGCGTCAGCACCACGTCCGGCCCGGCGGTGATCAGCAGATCACCTTTGCGCAGCTCCCCCGGCCCTGACGCCGTGTCGCCCGCCGTCGCGCGCCGGATGGCGGGAGCGAGCAGCAGATCCGACACGGACGGGCGCGCCGGGAATCCTCGTACTGCCAGCATCGCGACCGACTGCCGGCCCGACGCGGAATCCTTGACGGTCGCCCGGATCTCGTAGGCGCCGGTATCGACGGTGAACGTCAGCATTTCGACGCTCGCCGCGCCCGGGAGACGGACCGCCGACCACTGCACGCGCCGTGTCCAACTGTCCGTCGCCAGCGCGGTCCCGCGCGCATCCACGACGCTTACATCCAGGCGAAACTCCGCGAACCCACCCGTGCCCACGGTGACTGCGTTCAGCAGCTCGTGCGGTACGCGCACAAAGCCGTTGATCAGCGTGCGGTCACCCCGGTACGACCGAACCGCGCCGACAACGACATCGCCTGACGCGGACCGCGCGGGAGTGGTTCCCTGCGTGGCCGCCGCGCAGGGCGCGGCGGCCAGCAGGATCAACAACAACACCTTCAACTTTCCTCCTACAACGCCGTCCGTCCCCGTCCTTGTTACCAGGAGAGCGAGAACGTCAACATGTTCGTGCCACCGAGCAGCCCGAGGCTGCGGTAGGCGTAGTCCACACCGAAATCGACGCTGCTGCGGCGATAGCCGACGCCGAAGCCCGCGGCGAGTCCGTCGCGATTCTCTTTCCCGCTCAAGCTGCTGGAGAACCCCGCCCCTGTCCCGGCATCCAGATTGTTGTCCGCCTGGTAGGACCAGCTGCCACGACCGGCCACATAAAAGCCGGTCTTGCCGAGGTCGTTGAGCATGAACTCGGCGCCCACGCCGAAGCCGGCGCGGTTGTTGTTCGGCTGGGTGAACTCCGACAGCACGGTGACCCGGGTCTGTTCATTGCTGAATGCATCCAGCGCGGCGCCGACCCGGAACAGCACCGGGAGGCCCCACGACTTCGTCGCCAACTCGGCCGGCTGCGTTTCCTGCGGCACGTCGACCTGGCCGGGCACCGGAGGACGCGTGACCGTCTGATCGAGCGCGGAGCCGCTGTGCTTGAGCTCCGAGCCGAGGTTTTGAATCACGAACGATACCCGAATTGGGCGCCCCGCCGCCTGGGCGTGGAAATTGGTCCCGAAGTCCACAGCAAACGCATTCGCCGACGTCTTACCGAGCGCGTCGGAAATGCCCTTGACCGTGAGTCCGGCGGCGAAGCGATCGCTGAAGTTTTGCGCAAACGTCGCCCCGATGAAGGTCTGCGACACGCTGTATTTCGTGCCATCCCCATCAGGATTCTCGACCGTATAGACCGGCTGGCCCGTGAAGCCGAAGTTGCCGATCTGCAGGCCGATGTTGCGCGCGCCGCCACCCATCGGCAGTGCGAGCCCCGCCCACACGTACCGCGTACCGACCGCATAGCTGTACGAGGAGAGCGACGCACCGGGCCGCGCGA
>JBHEMG010000096.1:0-3094 GCA_046262715.1 Gemmatimonadales bacterium | reverse complement strand
GACCGGTACAAGTACGGCGGCGGGATCGCCCGCGCCGCGCGGCTGGCGCACACCATCCTGACGAAAGCGCTGGGCACCGCCGGGCTGGGCGACATCCTGTACGTGGTCGCGCGCAAGCCGGTCCGCGGATGACGGGAGGAGGCCTGCGCAACCGCCTGCATCGATTCTTTCCCACGATGCGGAACGTACTGGTGCGCCGCTCGCTGCGCGCGATCGGCCTGGGTGACGTCGAATCGGTCCTCATCGTCGGCGCCGGCCACGATCCCTACCACCATCTGTTCCCGAATGCACGCACGTATATCCGATCGGACCTCGCCCGCCACACGGGATCCACGGACGTCGTGAGTGACGGAATGGCGTTGCCGTTCCCTGACGGTAGCTTTCAATGCACGGTCGCGACCGAGGTTCTCGAATACGTGCAGCGGCCGCGCGTATTTGCCGCCGAGCTCTACCGCGTGCTCGGCCACGGGGGGTTGGCAGTCGTCACTGTGCCGTTCGTGTTTCAGGATCATGGGGACTATTGGCGTCCCACCCGGCGCGCCCTGAGCGATTTATTTGGCGAATTCACCTCGGTGGACGTCTATGCACAGGGTAACCGGCTTCACACAATGATGGATCTGGTGACGACCGCGTTCTCCCCCTGGCCGGTCCTCTATCCGCTCCGGGTGTTCTCCAATCTCCTGCTGCTCGCGCCAATGCGATTCGCGATGAGCAGCCGGAGCACTGCGCCGAGCGGATTTCTCGTGGTCGCGAGAAAGTAGCGTGCTGCCACCGCGGAGCGTGCCCCGCGTCGTCGTCTCCGTCGACTTCGAGCGCCGCTGGGGCGTCCACCATCGACTCGGCCTCAACGGCGACGCGTACCGCGCCCACCTCGAGAACACCTATCCAGTTGTTTCGGGCATGCTCGAGCTCTTCCGCGCGCGGGGTATTCGCGCGACCTGGGCAGCGGTTGGTGCGTTGGCCTGCCGCGACTGGGACGAATACTTCAAGCGGGCGCCCCGCCCTCCGGCCTACCAGAATCCCGCTCTCGCCGTCAGCCCGCGCTACGCGGAATTGGACCGCGACGGGCGCCTGCACTTTGCGCCTGACCTGCTGCGGATGGTGCACGCGACTCCAGGACAGGATTTGGGCACGCATACCTTCTCCCACCTCTTGATGGGAGAACCCGGCGTCACGGCCGAGGACGTCAGAGCCGACCTGGAAGCAGTCGCTCATCTCTCGCGACAACGGTTTGGCGCCGCGCCCGTCAGTCTGGTATTCCCGCGCAATCAGTTGGCGTTTCTCCCGGTCGTGAAGTCTTGCGGTATCCGCATGTGGCGGGGCAACGAAACCGGGTGGTATTACGACTGCAACGAGACCTCACGGAGCCGACCGGTCGCGCGGGCGCGACGCCTCCTGGATGCGATCAACCCGTGGACCTGTCACGCGAGCGCGCTCGAGGATGACATGACCCGCGCCACGATCTTCTTGCGCACCAGCCTTCCACGTCCGGGGTGGGCCCTGCATCTGGCGCGCATTCGTAACGAGCTCGATGCGTTACGACCTTCGCAGGTGTTTCACATCTGGTGGCACGATCACAATCTCGGCGTCGATATTCGTCGTCGCATGGCTCGCGTCGAGCAGATCTGCGACATGATTGCCGAGCGTTGTGCGCGCGGCGAGCTCCTCTCGACGAACATGAAGGATCTGCTGCGGTGCTCAGAGTTCTCCTGCTGAGCCGGTATGGCCGGCTGGCGGCCAGCAGCCGGGTTCGCTCGTATCAGTACCTGCCCTATCTGCGAGAGCTTGGCATCGTCGTCGAATCACAACCGCTGTTCGACGACCAGTACATCCAGCGTCTCTATCGCGGACGGCGGAGACTGGCCACCCCCATCCTCGCCGGCTACGCCAGACGCCTGTGGCATCTGCTGACCGCGTTTCGCTACGACCTGCTCTGGATCGAATACGAGCTGTTTCCCTGGATGCCGGCCTGGTTTGAGCGTCTCTTGTCGCGAGTTGGCGTACCCTACGTCGTCGACTACGATGACGCGATCTTCCACCGCTACGATTCGCACCGCAATCCGCTCGTGCGCCGTCTCCTCGGTGGCAAGATCGATGCGGTGATGCGAGGGGCGAGGCTCGTCATCGTGGGGAACGACTATCTGGCCGAGCGCGCCCAGCGCGCCGGCGCCCGCCGCGTCGAGCGCGTGCCTACGGTCGTCGATCTCAACCGCTATCCTGTACCGACGCCCGCTCCGCACCGGCCGTACACGGTAGGATGGATCGGCCAGCCACTCACGGCGCCATACCTGGAGCTGATCCGGGACGCGCTCGTGGAGGTGTGCAGGAGCGACGGCGTGCACCTGACGCTGGTCGGCTCCGGTCCGATCAGTCTCGATCACGTGGCCGTCGACGTGCGTCCCTGGTCGGAGGCCACCGAGATCGAGGAGCTGCAACAATTCGACGTGGGAATCATGCCGCTGCGCGACGAGCCGTGGGAACGCGGGAAATGCGGATACAAACTGATCCAGTACATGGCGTGCGGGCGGCCGGTCGTCGCGTCGCCAGTGGGCGCCAGCCGGCAGATCGTCGAGCATGGCACCAACGGCTTTCTGGCGACTTCGGCGCCGGAGTGGGTGCAGGCGTTGCGCGCGCTGCGGGACCCCGAGTTGCGCACCCGCATGGGGACCGCGGGCCGCGCGAAAGTGGAACACGCGTACTGCGTCCAGGTCTTCGTCCCGCGTCTGGCGTCGCTGCTGCGCCAGAGCGCGAAGCACCGGTCGGCATGATGCCATGTGCGGCATAGCGGGTCTCGTTGGCGTCGCTGGGGCCACTGCCCGAGCGCGCGTCCGCCAAGCCCTGTGCCGGTTGGCGCATCGCGGCCCCGACGGCGAAGGCTGGTACGCGAGTGACGACACCGTTATCGGGATGCGCCGCCTTGCAATTATCGATCTCGCGGGTGGGGATCAACCGATTTACAACGAAGACCGCACGATCGCCGTGGTGTGTAACGGCGAATTGTACGAGTATCCGGAGCGGTTTCGCGAGCTCATCGCCGGCGGGCATCGGCTGCAGTCGCAATCCGACGTCAACCTCATTCCACATTACTACGAAG
>JBHEMG010000095.1:0-3566 GCA_046262715.1 Gemmatimonadales bacterium | reverse complement strand
GTGCGACGTCGTCCCCGATATCTATACCCTCGCCAAGCCGCTGGGCGGCGGTCTGCCCATAGGTGCGGTCCTCGTCAACGACGCGATCGCGGAGTCGCTCGCGCCAGGCGATCACGCCACGACGTTTGGCGGTGGCCCGTTGGTGGCGACGGTGGCGCTCGACGTGTTGCGAACCATCGCCGAGCCCGATTTTCTCGCCGATGTCCGCGCGAAGGGCGACTGGCTGGGGCAGCGTCTGGGCGCCCTCGCGGCGCGCAGTGCGCGCGTGCGTGAAGCACGTGGTCGGGGGCTGATGTGGGGCCTCGAGCTCAACGAGATCGCGGCGCCGGTCGTGGCGGCGGCCCGCGAGCGCCATCTGCTCGTGCTAACCGCCGGTCTGACGGTTATTCGCATCGTCCCCCCACTGACCGTGACGCGCGAGGAGCTCGAGCGCGGCGTCGCGATCCTGGAAGAGGTGCTTGCGTGACCAGCGTGTCGGTCAATACCGCGACGAAGCTCCGCCCCGCCACCCTCGCCGACGTGGCGGCGATGGAAGTCCTGATGGCGCCGTTCGTAGCCACCGGCGACTTGCTGTCGCGCTCGAACTACGATCTGTGCCGGCATATCAAGGAGTACGTCGTCGCCGAGACACCGGACGGCACGATCGTCGGTACGGGCAGCCTCAAGGTCTACAGCACCGGTCTGGCGGAGATAGCGGCGCTCGCCGTGCGGGACGATCAGCAGGGGCGCGGCGTGGGCAGACGGTTGGTGGATGCGCTCGTGCTCGACGCGCGCGCGCTCGGACTGCAGGAAGTCTTCGGGCTGACGCGCAAGCCGCTGTTCTTCATGCGGCTCGGGTTCCGCGTCGTGGAGAAAGAGGAGTTTCCCCTGAAGGTGTGGGCCGATTGCACGCGCTGCCCGCGCCAGCACGCCTGCGACGAAGTGGCGGTAGCGCTGACGCTGTAGCTGTCTAGATTTTGCGCATGCCTACCGCACGCGTCATCTTCTGGGACGTCGATACCCAGTACGACTTCATGAAAGCCGACGGCAAGCTGTACGTGCCGGACGCCGAGCATCTCATTCCGAATCTCCGCAAGCTCACCGACTATGCGCATGGCCACGGCATCCGCATCGTGGCGAGCGCTGACGATCATGTCTGCGAGCACGACGAGATCTCCGCGACGCCCGACTGGCAGTCGACCTTTCCGCCGCATTGCCTGCGGGGCACGACGGGGCAAAAAAAGATTCCGGAGACCGCGCTGCGAGATCCGCTCGTGATCGAGCCGGAGCCCCAGGATCCCGCCACGCTGGCGGCGCGGGTCAAGGCCCATCGCGGCGACATTCTCTTCCATAAGCATCGCTTCGATGTCTTTTCCAATCCTAATGTCCTCACCGTCCTCGAAGTCCTGAATCCGCACGACATCGTGCTGTATGGCGTGGCGCTCGACGTCTGCGACAAGTACGCCATTGAAGGGCTGCTGCAGCACTGTCCGCAGGTGCGGCTCTTTGCCGTGACCGACGCGATGAAGCCGATCGATCGGGCCGTCGCCGAGCACCTGCTCAAGGAGTGGGGAGAAGAAGGCGTGCGGCTCGTAAAGACGAGCGAGGTCGTGATGGGCGGCCTGGTCGAAGAGCTCGCCCGGGCGACCGCATGACGGCCACCGCCGCGGTGACCTTCGGGAAGTTCTTCCTGCCCGGTCCCACCGACGTCCATCCGGAAGTGCTCGAGGCGATGATCCGGCCGATGGTGGGGCATCGCTCCTCCACCATGGAAAAGCTCTTACAAAACGTAGCGCCCAAGCTCGGCGCCGTCTGCCGCACCGCGCGGCCCGTGTTCATCGGCACAACGTCGGCGACCGGTTTCATGGAGATGGCGGTCCGGAACGGCATCCGCCGGCGCGCCCTCTCGCTCGTGAACGGCGCCTTCAGCGAGCGCTTCGCCGGCATCGTTGGCGCCTGCGGCAAGGAATGCATTCGCCTAGACGTGCCGCTGGGCGGCGCGGTCGAGCCGGATATGCTGCGGGACGCCTTGAAACGCACCCCCGTCGATGCCGTCACCTGCGTGCACTCCGAGACGTCCACCGGCGTGCTGCAGGACGTCGCCGCCTATGCCGAAGTGGTCAAGGACTTCGACGACGTACTGCTGCTCGTCGATGCCGTGACCTCCATGGCGGGACTGCCGGTCGAAACCGACCGCTGGGGCCTCGACTTCGTCTTCACCGGTTCCCAGAAGGCGCTGGCACTTCCTCCTGGGCTCGCGCTCGGGGTCGCCTCGGACCGGCTCGTGAGCCGCGCCAAGACGCTCGAAGAGCGCGGCGCCTACTTCGACGTCGTCAGCTTTCTCACGGCCACCACGAAGTTCCAGCCGACCAATACGCCGGCGATCTCGTTGCTGTACGCGCTCGAGGTGCAGCTCGGCAGAATCGAGCGCGAGGGCGGCATCGAGGCGCGCTGGAAACGCCACGACGCCATGCGCCGCCGCGTCGAGGCGTGGGCCGCCGAGCACGGCGTGCAGTTTCTTCCGCGCGAGGGGCGCCACAGCTGGACGGTCTCGTGTCTGCGGTTGCCCGCGGGCAAGCACTCCAAAGACGTCGTCGGCGCGCTGAAGCAGCAGGGCTGGGTGATTGGCGCCGGTTATGGCGCGTTGAAGGACTCGACGATCCGCATCGGCCACATGGGGGACCACACGGTGACCGCGCTGGATGAGCTGTTGCCGTTGATCGGCCAGGCGCTGGAATGACGTGGCGCGTCGTCGTGGCCGACCGCATCGCGAAAAGCGGCCTCGACCTGCTCTCGAGCACACCGGACATCGAGGTCGTCGATGTCGCCGGAAAGCCGGCGGAGCTGGACCGCGCCATCGAGGGCGCGCACGCGCTGCTCGTGCGCAGCGAGACACGCGTCACCGCGAGCCTGATGGCACGCGCGCCGAATTTGCGCGTGGTGGCGCGCGGGGGAACGGGCGTCGACACGATCGACGTACCGGCGGCCACGCGGCGCGGCATCGCCGTGATGAACACCCCGGGCGCCAATACCGTCAGCGCAGGCGAGCACGCGATGGGTCTGCTGCTCGCGCTGGTACGCCGGATACCGGACGCCGCCGCCGCCATGCGCGCCGGTGGGTGGGACCGCAAGAAGTTCGAAGGCACCGAGTTGCGCGGCAAAACCATGGGCGTGGTGGGACTGGGACGCATCGGCGCGCATGTCGCGCAGCTCGGCCGCGCCTTCGGCATGCAGGTCGTCGCGCATGATCCCTATCTGCCGCCCGAGCGCGCCGCCGAGCTGCACGTGCGCCTCTTGGCGATCGAGACCTTGCTGCGGACGGCCGACGTGGTAACGCTGCACATGGCGCTGACCGACCAAACCCACCATCTGATCGATGCGGCGCGCCTCACGTTGATGAAGCCGACCGCGGTGCTGATCAACACCGCGCGTGGCGAGCTCGTGGACGAGGCCGCCCTGGCGGACGCTATCAAGCAGAAGCGGCTTGCCGGCGCGGCAATCGACGTCTTTGCCGTCGAGCCGCTCCCGGCCGATTCGCCGCTGCGCGGGCTGGACCGCGCCATCGAGGGCGCGCACGCGTTGCTCGT
>JBHEMG010000094.1:0-22406 GCA_046262715.1 Gemmatimonadales bacterium | reverse complement strand
GACGGTGCGAGGCCTGGGAACCGCGATCATGCACGGCGGTGCGACGGCCATCGTCGCGATGATATCCCGAACGCTGCAAACCCGGCGCAGTGCGTTCGGGCCCTCGCTGCTGATGCCCGGCCTCCTCGTGGCCGTGGTCCTGCATTCACTCTACAATCACTTCCTGTTGAACCCGCTCCTGGCGACGGCACTCATCATGCTGGCCGTCCCCGCCCTCAGCGTTGCCGTGTTCCAGCGCAGCGAACGTGAGACGACCGCCTGGCTGGGCTCAGGGTTCGACACGGACCAGGAGCTGCTCAAGGCCGTGCGCTCGGGGACGGTTTCGGCGACTCCGGCGGGGAAGTATCTGACGGCCGTGCGCACCCGGTTCGCGCCCGAGGAGATCGTCGACATGATGTGTCTGCTGCGCCTGCGTGGCGAGCTCGCCATCCGGGCCAAAGGCATCTTGCTCATGCGCGAGGCCGGGTTCGATGCCGCGCCCGACCCGTCCGTGAAAGCAAAGTTCGCGGAGCTCGCGTACCTGGAGAAGAGCATCGGGAGGACGGGGCTGCTGGCGCTGCGTCCGTTCCTGCATACCGGCACGCGGGACCTCTGGCAGCTCAACATGCTCACCGAGTCGATCGTCGAGTGAGCGATCTCGAGAGTCTGCGGCACGAGATGGAGGTAGCGCGCAACATCCAGCGCGACTTCCTTCCCGAATCGCTCCCGGTCGTCGCCGGACTCGAGCTCGAAGCCGCGCTGCACCCGGCCCGCGACGTCTCGGGGGACTTCTACGACGCGTTCGAGCTGGCGCCGTCCGGCACGGTCGTCCTCGTCGTCGGCGACGTCTGTGACAAGGGCGTCGGCGCGGCGCTGTTCATGGCGCTGTTTCGCAGCTTGATCCGCGCGTCGGCCGATCCGGTGGGGGGCGGCGCGATCCAGATGATCGGTGGCCGTCGCACGCTCGTGCGCAACGCGCTGGAAGCCGCCTCGCCAGCCGACTTGCTGACACGCGTCGCCGGATTTACGAACGACTATATCGCGCGCCTCCACGGGCGGACGAACATGTTCGCCACCGTGTTCCTGGCGGCGGTTACTCCCGGCACCGGGCAACTCGATTACGTCAACGCCGGCCACGATCCGGCCATCATCGTGAGCCCGGATGGCGCGATGCGCGAGCTACGGCCGACGGGCCCAGCGCTCGGGCTCGCCCCGGATCAAGGGTTCGCCGCCGGCAACGGCAAGCTCAAGCCCGGCGACTGTCTCTTTGCGTTCACCGATGGGCTGGTGGAGGCGCGGAGCGCGAGTGGGGAGGCCTTTGGCGCCAAGCGGCTGCGGGACGCGCTCCGTGCGCGCTCCACGGTAGCGGCGCAGCTTGTGGCCGGAGTCATCGGGGCACTGCACGCGTTCACCGAAGAGGCCGAACCCCACGACGACGTGACGCTGCTCGCCGCGACGCGGACTTAGGGCGCGCGCGCAGTTCCGCTCCCGGTCTTTGCGTTGTGTAGGTAAGTTTGGGGCCCCGCGAGTTGGCCCGAGTGGCGGAACTGGCAGACGCGCAGGACTCAAAATCCTGTGCCGGCAACGGCGTGAGAGTTCGATTCTCTCCTCGGGCACTACATGACGTGGATCGGCGCTCTCGTCCTCTTCCTTGCCGCCACACAGGGACCGGCGCCTGCATCGATTCGCGGCACCGTCGTGAGCGCGGACACCCGCGAACCGCTTCCTCTCAGCATCGTCACCCTGATCCCCGCCGGCCGCCAACAGTTCACTGACGCCGCGGGCGGCTTCGCCATTGCTGGCCTGTCTAGCGGCACGTATCTGCTACGCGCGAGACAGATCGGCTACGTACCGCTCGATACGCAGGTCGTTCTTCGGGAAGGCAGCGCGTTGACGCTGATCGCCGTACTGCGCCATCTCGCAATCGAGCTCCCGCCGGTGACGATTACCCTGCCTGCCCGATGCACCACGCCCGGACCACCGGATACGACGAATCCGGCGCTCGCCGCAGTCTTCGATCAACTCGAGGAGAACGCTCGGCGCTTTGCGCTGCTCGCCGACTCGTTTCCCTTCGATTACCGGATCGAGCAAACGGTGCGCGAAGTCACCCCGCGCGGGGACACGCTGCGCGCGCTCGTCGATACCCTGCAGCTCGGCAGCCGGCTCGAACCGCCATACCGTGTGGGCCGTGTGGTGACCCCTAGTTATGGGCCCTGGCGCGGCGATTACGTGGTGCGCACCCTGTCGTTGCAGGAGTTCGGCAACGCGGCGTTCGTGCACAGCCACTGTTTTCGGCTGGCGGGGATGGATACGATCGCCGGAGAACGGTTGCTACGCATCGATTTCGAGCCAGCGGCGCGCATTGCGTCCGCCGACATGGCCGGCTCCGCTTACCTCGACTCGGTCACCTACCGGCTGCGCTTCACGCAGACTGCGCTTACCCACCCGGAGAATTCGCCGCTAGACCATGTCGCGGCCATCAGCGCCCGCACCCGTTTTCGCGAGGTGGCGCCGGGCATCTCGTTGCAGGAGGAGCTCCAGGCGGTCACGCGCTTTCGATATGGTCGGCTTCGCCGTCGCGTCGAAACGCAACGCACGCTGGATACGCGGTTCCGGCGTCCGCTGCCTCAGTAGCCACTGGAAGGTCTCGGTAGGGTGTGGGATGCCGGTATGCTGCATCCCACACCTTCCGAGGTTTCTGTCGAGCTGCAAGTACTAGAGGCGGCTCGTCCGCTCACGCTCAGTCGTCGTCGTGGCTACTGCGCGCTCGCGGCGTCCCGCGCCGATGATCGTCGTCACGAGACCGATGATCTGTGAACCGAGCAATGCCCATGCCGCGCCAGTGCCGACATGCGTGGCCGTACGCACGGCACGCACGGAATCCGCGGCCGTCACGTTGTGTTGCGCGCCGTTCGCTGCCGCCGCACCCATTCCGCCGCCCAGTCCGCCGATGATGTTGCCGACGCCGTTCGCCAGCAGGAACAGGAGAATGATAACACCGATCACCCACGCGAGCGTGCCGTGAATGGCCGGGTTATAGTCGACGTCGCGACGTGCGGTCGTCCCGAGGACGCGACCCGACATGAATCCCGCGATCGCGACGGTCAGCACCCACCAAATAATCGCGCCGATACCCACGGTCTGGCCGTCCGCGCCATTCGACGCGTTCGCGGCGCTAAAACCGATCGCCGCGCCGAGGGTCGTGAGAATCAACGTAATGGCAAAACCCACCAGCGCCGCGGCGACCACCGGCTTCCACTGCACGCCGAATGACCAGTCCACAGCATATTGCGAATCCACGCGTCCCGTTGCCGTCGTCATATGCGCTCCCCCTGTTATAGATGAAAAGACGGGCCAACCCCCTGTACCCGACGTCTAGCGTTCCGTTTCTAGACCAAACGCGACAAGGGATGAGAGGCAGCGGGCACGCCCCTCTTGCGCCGACGAAGACGGTGGGGGGATATGGTGCCTCCCCAAGGAGACGACATGGCGCTGCTCGCAGCCCTGATTCCCGTCCTGCTCGCGCAGACCCCCACCCCTACCGCCGCCGCCGCCGCATGGACCGTCCATGTCAGCGGCCCTATCCGCTGGCAGCAGGTCACGCCCGCCGGGGCGTTGCTCGTGTCGACGGACGGGGCACTCGCGGCCGTCGATATAGAGCGGGGGCAGATCCAGTGGCAGAAACCTGAGCTGGGCGGGCTTCCGGCTGACAGCGTGCACATGGTCGAGGGGTCGCTCCTCATGGAGGCGGCGAAGCCGGGACTGTCGGTGATCTTCGACCCGGTCACCGGCACGGAGGTGTTCGACTCGCGGCGGTTATCCCTGACACAGGTCGTCACGCGTCGGGTCCTGCCGCAAACGGGCACGCTGCTCGTGCATGGGCGCCGCGCATCGGGGCCGCCGGTCGTCGCCCTGTACGACCTCGCGACCGGCGCGCAACGCTGGGTGAGCGAATCGTTGTTTGCCCAATCGGGCCCGAAGCGCGGCGGTCTGGGTGGGCTGATGCAAAGCGTGGTACGCATGGCTTCCGAGGCGACGACGCTCGAGGTACTCCAGGCCGGTCCGGATGTCATCGTGGTCAACACGTTGACCGCGCTGCGCGCGCTCGATGCCAAGACCGGCGCCATCCGGTGGACGGCGACGCTGCCGACCGCGCGTGCCGGGAATCCCGCGAAGCACGTGCGGATCTTCCCGTCGCTCGCCAAGAACGACCGCATCTATGTCGGCTTCGACAATCGCCTGATGGCGTACCGGCTCGCCGATGGGCAGACGCTCTGGACCAAGCCCGCCGAGATCCAGGGGTGGGTGCACGACATCGTGCAACATCCGGCGGGCATCATCATCCTTCCGGAATCGCCGCCGGCCAATGAAGCAACGGGCAACGTCCGCATCGTGAACGGCGTGGTGCAAACCGGTCTCAACGTGGCACGCTACGAGGATGGCACGACGATCGCCGAAAAGCCGCTGCACATGCGCGGCACCGTGCAGGGGGCGTTGATTACCGGCGGGTCCGTCGTCCTCGCGGTCGATGCCGAATCGCGCACCTTCGTGAACGTGCTCGACGTCGCGACCGCCGCGCTGCGGCTCCAGAAGGACGTGAAGATCAAAGGACAGCTGGACTATGCCGAGCTGACGCCGGCGGGTTTGTTGTACATCTCGCGGTCGGATCCGGCCACGAATGGCGAGGTGAACGTCATCGACCTGGCGCGAGGCGAGCAGAAATACAAGGATGCCATCGAAGGCGGAAAAGCGGTGGGCGAAGGGCTGCTGCACGTCCTCGACGGGCAGACACTCTACGTCTTCGCCGGCCGCGATCATCACCTCTACGCCGTGAATCGCGAGGACGGCACGTACCGCGCGCTCGGCGGCGAAATCAAGTTTCAGGGCGGCGAAGATCCGACGGCAATCGAGCTGCGGCCGGCGGGCATCGTGCTGAGCTCCGCCCAAAACATCGTGGTGGTGGGCCGCGACGGGCAGATCAAACAACAAGCCTACTATCCCGCGCCGCAGCTCCCCGGCCTCCTCCGCGCGCTCTATCGCATCAACTCGATCCGGGCCGGCTTGTACGGCGCGGCGGCCTCTGCCTATGGCGACGCATTCGCGCAGATGTCGCGCCAGGCCACCGATACGATGGCACGCCGACTCACCGGACAGTTGGCGGCGGCGTATTCCCAGGGTGGGGCACAGCTGCAGGGTTATTCCGCGCAGGCCGGCGCGATGGCCAGCAAACGTTTCAAAGCCTCGCTCGCCACACCAGGGTCCGTGTTCATGCTGACACGCTCGCCGGACGGCAATGGCAACGTGCTGCTCCAGATCGACAAGGACAGTGCGCAACCGCGCTCGCGCGTGGATCTGGGCAAGGATCGCGAGCCTGTGTATGCGGTGGACGATATTGCGGGGATGCTGTTCCTGCAGACCACGCCCGGCACACTCGCCGGCTACCGGCTGTAAGTCGCTAGGGCGTGGTGACCGTCGTGATCGAGAACGCCGTGCTCGTCACCGGTGTCGCGCCGGTGGCGCTCGCTTGTAGGGTGTACGTGCCGGCGCGATCGATCGCAAGGTTGCCGAAACTCGCGATGCCGTTCACGGCGCGCGCCGACCGGGTGCCGCTCAACGCCGCGCCCGTCGAATTGGCGGTGAGAATCACGTTGACGACCCCGGTAAACAACGTGTCGGTGTTTCCCAGTGAGTCGCGCGCGGCGACCTGAATATCCGGGGCAATAATCTCGCCGACGTTGGCGGAATTGGGTTGCGAGAAGAACGTCAAGACGGGAGCGGCATGCGTGGTGCCGCCGCCATCGCCGCCGGCGATGCCCATGAGTCCCGAGCCCGTCCCGCCGATGCAGCCGCTGATGACGAGCGTGATCAATGTCCGAACGACCGAGTGAGTTGCGCGCATAGTTCGCCTACCCTGTACGACCCTGCGCCGTTCCGATCGTCACCCCCCGGAGCAAAGGATTAGTCCGCCCTTCGACGCGTCGTAGATCCCTCGCGGTAGCCCACGGACACACCCACTGGACGATTGTTGCGCGTCGCTTTCCCGGCGAGCGTGTAGCAGTCCGCCGAAGTGGTACAGGTACGGCGGTGTCCTTACATGGAGGCACCTTTTTATGGTTGGCACGAGAGTTCTGACGGGCGCGTTCGCGTTAGTCGGTTTGCTCGGCGCGCTGAACGCAGCTCCCGCGGCCGCGCAGGGCGGCTTCTCCGTTACGCCGTGGGCGGGCGCATACATCCCGACACGCAACAGCTTCAGCAGCCTGGGTACTGATGTTCGCCGCGATAATAGCTTCATCGCTGGCGCGCGGTTGACGTTCTGGGGTCACAGTCCGGTGGGGTTGGAGTTCACCGGTGGATTCGCCCCCGCGCGTGTGCGCGTGTCGGGCACGGGCACGACGGTGAATGGTGACCGCAATTCGCAAGTGTTCGTCGGTGGCGCCAAGCTGATGCTCGGTCTGTCGCCCGCGACGTCCCGCGTCGGCATCTTCCTGAGCGGTGGTCCCTCGATCATCCGCACTGGCCACAACGTGGGCCGTGAAAGCCAAAGCACCACCGATTGGGGTGGCGTGGCTGGTCTCGGCATCCGCATCCCGTTCTCCGCGTCGGTCGGTCTGCGACTCGAGACCGAGGATTATTTCTACGGCGGTAATTTTGACGGCAGCCGCAAGTTCCAAAACGACCTTGTGTTGAGCGCTGGTCTCGCGCTCGGCTGGTAACATAAGCAGTAGCAGCGAAAAGGCTCGCCTGCAAAGGCGGGCCTTTTTGTTGTAAGATGGGGGCCATGCCAACATCGGCCGAAGGGCGTCGCGGCGGTGCCGCCGGCGCCAAAATCGAATATCGCGACGGGCATTGGTTCGTCCCCGACCATCCCATCATCCCGTTTATCGAAGGCGACGGCACCGGGCCCGACATCTGGCGTGCCTCGGCCAAAGTGTTCGATGCCGCGGTCGCGCACACCTCCGGCAGCAAGCGCAGCATCGTCTGGCGCGAAGTCCTGGCCGGCGAAAAAGCCTTCAAGGCCTCCGGCAACTGGCTGCCCGAAGAGACGCTGGCGGTGATCCGCGAGCACCGCATCGCCATTAAAGGCCCGCTCACCACCCCTGTCGGCGGCGGCATTCGCTCGCTCAACGTCGCGTTACGGCAAGTGCTCGATCTGTACGCCTGCATCCGCCCGGTGCGGTACATCGCGGGTGTGCCGGCGCCGGTCAAGCAGCCCGCCAAGCTCGACGTCGTGATCTTTCGCGAGAACATCGAGGACGTATACGCCGGCATCGAGTACAAGGCGGGCAGCGCGGAAGCCGACGCGGTCATCGAGTTTCTCACGCGCCGATTTGGCGCGAAGATTCGCGAAAGCAGCGCCATCGGCATCAAACCGATGTCCAGATTTGGCTCGCAGCGCCTCGTCGTGAAAGCGATCCAATACGCGCTGAAGCGTAAGCGCTCGTCGGTGACGCTGGTGCACAAGGGCAACATCATGAAATTCACCGAGGGCGGATTCCGCGACTGGGGATATGAGGTCGCGAAGGAGCGCTTCGGTGAGCAGACCGTCACCGAGGCCGAGGGCGGCAAGCGCAAGGAGGACTCCAGCAAATTAGTGATCAAAGACCGGATCGCCGACGCGATGTTCCAGCAGCTGGTGCTCCGTCCCGACGAGTACTCCGTCATCGCCGCGCCGAACCTGAACGGTGATTATCTCTCCGACGCCGCCGCGGCGCAGGTCGGCGGCTTGGGGCTCGCCCCGGGCGGCAACGTGGGTGACGGCTACGCCGTGTATGAAGCGACGCACGGCACGGCGCCCAAGTACGCGGGGCAGGACAAGGTGAATCCCAGCAGCGTGATCCTCTCGGGAGTGATGATGTTCGAGGAGATGGGGTGGGAGGACGTGGCGCGTGCCATCGTGCGCGGCCTCGAAGGCGCCATCGCGTCGCAGCGCGTGACCTACGACCTGGCCCGGCAGCTTCCCGGAGCGACCGAAGTGTCCACATCGACATTCGCAGACGTCATCATCGAGCATCTGTCATGAAGACTTCCGTTTCCGCCAAATCGCCCTCCGTCGTGGAGACCCCGCTGCTCGCGCTGCTTGTCGCGCAAGGCGCGATTCCCAAAGTCGAGGATACGCTCGAGCGTGCCGTCGCGTCCGGCGACTACAAAGGCAAAAAGGACGAGACGCTGCTCGTGTACGGGGCGGGCAAAGCGCAGCGCATTCTGCTCGTGGGCATGGGGAAGGCGGGAGAGACGACGCGCAGCGCGATTCGTCGCGCGGCCGCAGTCGCCGCCAAGCGCGCGCGAGCCTTGGGCACGAGGACGATCAGTCTCGCCGTCGCCAAAGAGGCGCGAGGCGGACTCGGACCCGCCGAGCTGGCGCAGCTCGCGATCGAGGGTGTAGCGCAGGGGGCATGGCAATTCACGGAGCTGAAGAAGCAGCCCGAGGACCCCAAGCCCGAGCTCGAGTCTCTCGAGCTGCTCATCGATGCGGGCGACAAAGATGAGGCCGAGGCCGGACGCCGCATCGGCGATGCGATCGCGGCCGGATATCTCTTCACCCGCAATCTGCAGATGCAGCCCGGCAACGTCTGCACGCCGAGCTACCTCGCCGAACAGGCGCGGAAGCTTGCGGCGACGCACGGGTTTGGCGTGACGATTCTGGACGCGGCACAGATAAAGAAGGAAGGGATGGGCGCGCTTCTCGCGGTCGCGCAGGGCAGCGCCGAGGAGCCGCGTTTCATCGTGCTCGAGTACAAGGGTGGGTCGGGAGCCCCCGTCGCGCTGATCGGCAAAGGGGTGACGTTCGACTCCGGCGGAATCTCCATCAAGCCGGCGTTGAACATGGAAGACATGAAGTTCGACAAGTCGGGCGCGACCGCGGTGCTCGGAACCTTCGAGGTTCTCGGACGGCTCAAACCCAAGATCAACGTCGTCGGTCTCATTCCCGCGACGGAGAATCTTCCTTCCGGCACCGCGATCAAGCCGGGCGACGTTGTCAAAAGCCACCTGGGAAAAACGATCGAGATCATCAATACCGATGCCGAGGGCCGGCTCATTCTTTGCGACGCCCTGTCGTACGTGCGCCGCTTCAAACCCGTCGCCGCGATCGACGCGGCCACGCTGACCGGTGCGGTCGTCGTTGCACTCGGCCATCACGCGATCGGCATGCTCGGCAACGACGAAGCATTGCTCGCGGAGGTGCAGGACGCGGGCGAGCGTGCCGGCGAGCGGTGCTGGCCGCTGCCGCTGTGGGACGAATACCGCGATCTACTGAAATCGGATGTGGCGGACGTCAAGAATTCCGGCGGGCGCGCCGCGGGCACGATTGCCGGCGCCTGGTTTCTGCGCGAGTTCGTCGACGGGTTCCCCTGGGTGCATCTCGACATCGCCGGCACCGCGTACCTCGAAGGGGAAGGCGCGAGTCACGCCAAGGGGCCTACGGCGATCGGCGTGCGGCTGTTCACGGAATTCCTGCTCAAACGCGCTGGCGCGTGAATCGGGGCGGGGCGTGTCTCCTCGCCCTGGCGCTCGCCCTCGGGTGCGCGACAGGCGCGGCCGCGCAGGTGGACAGCACGCGGCAGGACACGACCACCGCCATCGACAGTACAAAGCCCGCGGGTGACACCCTTCCGGCATTGCTTCCGGCGTTTGGCGCCGCAATCGCGCCGGGGCCGCTCCCACTCGGGATGCGTTACACCTTTACCAGCGACTCGTTGATCTTCACGAGCGCGCGGACGCTGAGTGATCTGCTCGGCCACATTCCGGGTGTGTACGTCGCACGCGGCGGTTGGTTCGGGCAGGCCGAGATTCCGTTGTATGGCGGGCGCGGCGCGGCCGGCCTCGAGATTTACTGGGACGGCGTACCGATGCTGCCTATCGGCCGCGACTCGATTTATCTCGATCCCGCCCGCATACCGCTCGGGCCGATCGAGCGCGTGGATGTCGTCGTGCTGCCCGCGCGCCTGCAGGTGTATTTGGTCACGGCGCAGGCCCACTCGACCGCGCCACGCACGCAGGTCGGGATCGTCAGCGGCGTGCAGGACATCGCCGACTACCGCGCAGGCTACGCGATTCGCTCGCGAACCGGCGTCGGCATTGCACTCCTGGCGGATTGGAACAGCATCGGCGCCGGCCCTTCCAACAGCTCCTCGACAAGTTTCGGCGCCAGCGATATCTGGGTAAAAGCCGATTATATCCCGCCTGGCGGTCGCGTCGGCGCATCGTTTCAGCTCTCAAGCTCGAGTTGGCACCGCAACCCCGGCTTCAAGACCGACGGCTGGCGGCAAGATCGCCGTGACCGGCTGTTGCGCGTTTTTGTCGCCGGTCGCGACGACGGGTTGGGATGGCGTCTGAGCGGCACGCTTGCCACGAGCACCGTCAGTCACGACACCGCCGTCGCGCCGCGCGCGGTATCGATGGCGATCGTGGAAGCGAGTCAGGCCTGGCCGCGCGCCACGATTTCCGCGATTGCCCGCCTGGGTGCCGCCGGTGCGCCACAGCAGCTCGAAGCGCGCGCGGGTTGGACTCCACTTGCTCCACTGACGCTGACCGGCGCGTTCCGGCAGACGGTGTACCGCGGGCAGCGAGCGGGAGTTCGTGCCTACGGCGCGGCATCGCTGGCCTTACCGCTCCACGTTTCCGCGCGGGTCGAGGCGGACTGGCAGCACGACGCCCAGGCGGCGCTCGTGGCTACCGATCAGGTGCAACAGACACTCGATGCGGCCGCGTGGCTGCGGTTCGATAACCGCTGGATCACTGCCGAGGTAGGGCGCGGCCGGCGCGACCCCTTCGCACCGCTCGGATTTGCGGAGGGAATTCAGACAGTGGATTCATTGGGACCGACCCCGTCCACGGAATTCATCGCCGGGCATGCGACGATTCATGTCGTTCCCGGGCTGCAGCTCTCCGGTTGGTACTTCGATCCCCTCGTGGGTGGCGGCGATTTCGAGCCACCCCGCCACGCGCGCATCTCCGCCACCTTCTACTCAAAATTCTGGCGGGTTTTCAAGAGCGGCATTTTCGCCCTGCGCGCTGAGGTGGCGATGGAGTCGTGGAGCCGCTCGCCCCTGGGCGGTCTGGACGCCGGCGGAGCGCAGCGGGCCATGACCGGATCGAGCTTTGTCGACACCGACCTGCAGATGCAGCTCGCCGGCGTGACGCTGTTCTGGACGATCCAGAATATCAACGTCATGCGCTCCAGCTACGTCGAGGACCTGAGCTTCCCCAAAGCGGCGCAGCAGTACGGCGCCCGGTGGTTCTTCAATAACTGACCCGGCGAGCTACATTTAAGCCCCTGTGCCGCGCAGTATGACAGGCTTCGGCTCGGCCGAAGATAAAGTCTTGAGCGGACGACTGCGGGTGGACATCCGCACCGTCAATCACCGCTATTTCAACCCGCAGCTGAAGCTGCCGGTCGATCTCGCCGGCGCAGAGGCCGAGATCCGCGAACGGTTGCGGCAGCTGCTCGAGCGCGGTCATGTATCGGTGACGGCGCGATGGGTGGAAGGGCCGGGGCCGGAGCGGTCCGTGACGGTGGACCTGGTGCGCGCCAAGCAGGTGCTCGCGGCGGCGCAGCAGCTCAAGAAAAAGTTGAAGCTCAAAGGCACCGTGGACTTGGCGTTTGTCGCCCGGCATCCCGAGGTGCTCACGGCCTCGAACGCCAGCAACGGCAACGAGCAGATCGTGCAGTGGACGGACGTCCAGCCCGTGGTCGAACGGGCGGCGCGCGATGTAGTGGCGATGCGCGAGCGGGAAGGGCAGGCGCTCGCCGTCGAGCTGCACGCCCGCCTCGACACGCTCGAGGCCGCCGCCCAGACGATCGAGCTGCAGGCGCCGGCCCGGCTGACCGCGGAGCACGAGCGGCTCAAGCGGGCGGTGGCGGAGCTGATTGCCGGCGCGAAGGTGGACGAGCAGCGACTGGCGGTCGAAATTGCGCTGCTCGCCGATCGGGTGGACATCACGGAGGAGCTCGTGCGGTTCCGCGCGCACGTCGCGGCGGCCCGCGCGGCGCTCGGGTCGAATCAGGCAGTCGGCAAGCAGCTCGGATTCCTGGCGCAGGAGCTGTTGCGCGAGGTGAATACGATGGGGTCGAAGGCCAACGACGCGCGCATCACGCAGACCGTGATCGCGATGAAGGGGGACCTCGAGAAGTTTCGGGAGCAGCTGGAGAACCTGGAGTGACCTCGCGCATAGTCGTCCTGTCCGCGCCATCGGGCGGCGGCAAGACGACGATCGCCCGAGCGGTGCGCGACAACTACCCGGATCGGTTCGGTTTCTCGGTCTCGGCCACCACGCGGCGGCCACGGCCCGATGAGCGCGACGGGGTGGACTATCACTTCAAGTCGCGTACGACGTTTCTCGAAGGCGTCGGTGACGGGCAGTTCCTCGAGTATGCGGAGTATGGTGGAGAGCTGTACGGCACGTTGAAGGCCGAAGTGGAGAAAGTGCTGCAGTCGGGCAAGCACGTTTTGCTCGATATCGAGGTCGAGGGAGCACGGCAGGTGCGGGACCAGTACCGCCCGCCCCGCTCTGTCTCCATCTTCATCCTCCCGAGCGACCCGCGGGTGTTGCTCGAACGGCTGCGGCAGCGAAAAAGCGAGTCGGTCGAGCAGATCCGCTGGCGGCTGGAGCGGGCCGAATACGAGCTGCAGCAATCGACGCTGTTCGATCGCTGGATCCGCAACGACGACTTGCAGACGGCGGTCGAGGAAGTGGTGGCGATCGCCAAAGATGTGCGGGGCCGGACCCGCGAGAAGAAAGATTTCGAGTGGATCACCAATTACGGACGCGGCCTGCACGAAGAGGCCCAGCGTCTTTATGATGCGCTGCATCAACAGAAAGGCTGAGCAATGCGGATCATTACCCCAGCTGAAGTCGCCGGGCAGACACAAAACAAGTATCTCGGCGTGCTCGTCGCCGCCAAGTTCGCGCGCTACGTCAATGATTTCCCGCGGGACCGCTCCGTGGACTGGGAAGAGAAACTCACCACGCGCGCGTTCGACGAGCTGGTGCGCGGTGGCCTCAAGTACCGCCTGGTGCGGCGGCGGCGGCAGCAGGAAGCCTGATGCCGTTGACCGGTCCCTCTCGTCACGTCGTTCTCGGCGTGTCGGGCGGAATCGCATGCTACAAGAGCTGTACGCTGGCGCGGCGGCTGACCGAAGCGGGAGCCACGGTCGATGTGATCCTGACCGCCGCGGCGGGCGAGTTCATCCGGCCGGCGACGTTCGAAGCGCTCACGGGCCGTCCCGTGCTGACGTCGTTGTGGGAGCGCGGCCGCGCGCTCGCGCACATCGATCTCGCGAAAGTTCCTCACCTCGTCATCGTCGCGCCCGCGACCGCCAACATCCTGGCGCGCGCGGCCATGGGCATGGCGGACGATCTCCTCACCGCCCTACTGCTCGCGCGTGACGGCCGTCCCGTGCTCGCCGCGCCCGCGATGAACGATGCGATGTACGCACATCCCGCGACCACTGCCAACATTCAAACGCTGTCGCAGCGCGGCTGGCAGTTCATCGGCCCGGACATCGGCGCGCTCGCGGAAGGGCCCAGCTCTCGTCCCGGCCGCATGAGCGAACCCGAAACGATCTTTGCCGCCGCCGAGCGGCTGTTCGGCGCGCAGGCCGGCGGGAAATGGGCGGGGAAGCGTGTCGTCGTGACCGCCGGTCCCACCCGCGAGCATCTCGATCCGGTGCGCGTCCTGACGAATCCTTCGAGCGGGCGCATGGGATACGCGCTCGCGGAGGCCGCGCTGGCACGCGGCGCCGCGGTCGTTCTGGTGAGCGGTCCGACGGAGCTGCCGGCCCCCGGCGGCGTGGAAATACGGCGCGTCAAAACGACGGACGAAATGCAGCAGGCCATCCAGGCCGCGATGAAAGATGCCGCCGCATTGTTCATGGCCGCGGCGCCGGCCGACTTCAAACCGAAGGTCGGCGGCAGCGTGAAACGCCCACGCTCTTCCGGCGCGATGACGCTCGAGCTCGAAGTGACGCCCGATATCTTGCGCTCGCTCAAGCGGCCGCGCGGGTGCGTCGTCGTGGGCTTCGCACTCGAGACCGGGGAAGGTCTGGCGCGTGCGCGCGAGAAACTGCAAGATAAGGCGCTCGACTTCGTGGTCCTCAACGATGCGCTCGAGCCCGGCGCGGGATTCGAGGTCACCACGAATCGAGTGACCGTACTGGGCAAGGGAGGACGGCGCGTCGATCTGCCCCTCCTTCCCAAGCGTGACGTGGCCGAACGAATCCTCGATGTCGTGGAAGAAGCCCTGTGAGCGACGGGCGGACTCTCGCAATCGCATACCTGAACCAGCAGCGGCTGCTCGGCGGCGATTCTGTGATTGTGACGGGTCCAGACCCCGCGGCGGTCATGCCGCCCATCAGCCCCTCCCATCCGCCCGCCGGCGTCTCATTCGATCCGCCCGCCGCCGATCTGTTCGCCACCGATCCGCTGCAGAAAGCGCAGTCGCTCGACGACGTCGTCACGCTGATCAGTGCCTGTCGCAAATGCGCTCTGTGCGACACGCGGACCAAGACGGTGCCCGGCGAGGGCCTTGCCACCGCGCGTCTGGTCGTGGTGGGGGAAGGGCCCGGACGCACGGAAGACGAGACGGGACGGCCCTTCGTGGGCCGCGCGGGGGAGCTACTCACGAAGATTCTCGCGGCGATCGAGCTGCCGCGCGAGCAGGTCTTCATTTGTAATGTGGTGAAATGCCGTCCGCCGGAGAACCGGCTGCCACAGTACGACGAGATCGCCGCGTGCGTGCCGTTTCTCCATCGTCAAATCGAGCTCGTCAAACCGAAGGTGATTCTCGCGATGGGGGGGACGGCGGCACAGACGCTGCTGAATACCAAGCAATCGTTAGGATCGCTCCGCAATCAGGTGCACCGCTTTCGCGGCATCCCGGTGGTCGTGACGTATCACCCGGCCGCGCTGCTGCGTAACCCCAACTGGAAGAGACCAACCTGGGATGACGTCCGTATCGCCGCTCGCCTCCTCGACAGCTGAGCGCCCCGGGCCCCCGGGAGGAGAATCGTCCGGCCGCCAGACGCCCTGGAGCAACGAGGCGGAGCAGGCGGTGCTCGGCGCGATGTTGCTGGACCAGGACGCGGCGCTCAAGTCCGCCGAGATCCTGGACGACTCGATGTTCTACCGCGAAGGGCATCGTCTGCTGTTCCGCTCGATGCTTGCCCTGACCGAGCGCGGCGACGTGATCGACCCGGTCACGTTGCGCGACGAGCTGTCGCGCCGCGGCGACCTGGACCGTGCCGGTGGTATGGAATACATCGCGTCGCTGATCGACGTCGTCCCGACCGCCGCCAACATCGACTACCACTCGAAGATCGTGCGGGACAAGGCGGTGCTGCGCCGCCTCGTCGAGGCCGCGACCGCCATCATTCAGGACGTCTACGAAGGCCACGGCACCGCGGGCGAGGCGCTCGACAACGCCGAGCATCGCGTGTTCCAGGTGGCGCAGTTCCGGCGGGCCGAAGAGTTCATCCGGATCAAGGAGCTGATCTGGCCTACCATGGAGCGGATCGAGCAGCTCCAATCCGGAGCCGGCTCCGTGACGGGCGTACCGAGCGGGTTCGTCGATCTCGACCGTCTCACCGCCGGCTTCCAGCGCTCAGATCTGGTGATCCTCGCCGCACGGCCCTCCATGGGAAAGACGGCATTGGCGCTCAACGTGGTGCAGCACGCAGCGATCGAGCACAACACCGCCACCGCGTTCTTCTCGCTGGAAATGTCGAAGGACCAGCTGGTGCAGCGGCTCCTCTGTTCCGAAGGTCTGGTGGACGCGCAACGTCTGCGCCGTGGCCAGCTGCGCGACGACGACTACCCGAAGCTCGCGCGCGCCGCGGGACTGCTCGGCACGGCGCCGATCTGGATCGACGACTCGGCGGCGCTCACGCCGCTCGCGATGCGCTCCAAAGCGCGGCGGCTCAAGTCCGAGCATGACATCGCGCTCGTCATCGTGGACTACTTGCAGCTCATGCAGGGTCCAGGCGGCGCGGAAAACCGGCAACAGGAGATCTCCTACATCTCTCGTTCGCTCAAGGCGCTCGCCAAGGAGCTGGACGTTCCGGTCGTCGCAATCTCGCAGCTGTCGCGCGCACCCGAGCAGCGCGGCGGCGAGCACCGGCGCCCGCAGCTGTCGGATCTCCGCGAGTCGGGCGCGATCGAGCAGGACGCCGACGTGGTCTGCTTTATCTACCGCCAGGAGTTCTACGACGGCCCGGTAGACCCAAAGACGAACGAAAGCATCGAGGGGCTCGCCGAAGTCATCGTCGGCAAGCAACGCAACGGCCCGACCGGCACCGTCAAGCTCCACTTCAAGAAGGAATTCACGCGCTTCGACAACTACTCGGCACGCGAAGCACCGTCGCTCGAGGCCGGGCGTGTCTAAAGGCAAGTCGATATTCCGCTGCACCGAATGCGGCGCGGACCAGCCAAAGTGGGGAGGGAAGTGTGACGCGTGCGGAGCGTGGAATGCGCTGGTAGAAGAGACCGTTGGGCGCTCAGGCGGTTCGGCGGTTCGGAATGCTCCGATCGGCCAGCCACCTGTTCGCCTCACCGACCTGAAGCAATCCCCACTCGACCGGTGGCGCACGGGCCTCGCCGAATTCGACTTCGTGCTCGGCGGGGGCATCGTGCCCGGCTCGGTCACACTCGTCGGCGGCGAGCCGGGCATCGGCAAATCCACGCTGCTCATGCAATGCGCCGCGCGACTCGAGAGTCAAGGCATCGCGACGCTGTACGTGTCCGGTGAGGAATCGCCCGATCAGCTCCGCCTGCGCGCCGATCGCCTGCAGGAGGATGCCGGCGGCATTCACGTCCTCGGCGAGACGCGGCTCGAGTCTATCATCCATTACGCCGCGCAGCTCAAGTCGCGCGTGGTGCTGCTCGACTCGGTGCAGACTACGTATACCGAAGACCTCGAAGGCGCGCCGGGCAACGTGGGCCAGGTGCGTGAGTGCGCCGCCCGGCTGATGCGGTTCGCGAAAGAAGCGGGACCCGCCGTCGTGCTCGTGGGTCACGTCACCAAGGGCGGCGGGATCGCCGGCCCCAAAACGCTCGAGCACATCGTCGACACCGTGCTGTACTTCGAAGGCGAGGCGACGCTCGATCATCGGATCCTGCGCGCGGTGAAGAATCGCTTCGGATCGGTGGACGAAATCGGTGTCTTTCGCATGACGGGCAGCGGGCTCGAGCCCGTTGCCGATCCCGCCGCCGCGTTTCTGGCCGGCCGCAGCACGGGCGCTTCGGGATCCGCGGTGACGGCGCTGATGGAAGGCACGCGTCCGATGTTGGTGGAGATCCAGGCGCTCGCGTCGAAAGCGGGCTTCGGCACGCCGCAGCGCGTGGCGACAGGACTCGATCATCGCCGACTGGCGCTGCTGCTCGCGGTGTTGGAGCGGCGCGGCGGCCTGCCGTTCGGTAACCTCGACGTCTTCGTCAACGTGACGGGCGGCGTGCGGCTCGCCGAGCCGTCCACCGATCTCGCCGTGCTGGCGGCGCTCGTCTCGACGGTGCACGACCGGCCGGTGCCGGCCGACGCGCTTTTTTTGGGAGAGGTCGGTCTTGGCGGCGAAATCCGACCCGTCGCCGGCGTCGAGCGGCGGCTCGTCGAGGCGGCGCGACAGGGCTTCCGGCGCGTGTTCCTCTCGGCGCGCTCGCGCGGGACGACCAGCGATCTCGAGGTGATCGGGCTGGAGGGAATCGGTGAGCTCGCCCGCCGCCTTGCCGCCTGACGTCGGCGTGGTTGTCGTCGCCGCGGGGGCGGGCGTGCGCGCCGGCCCCGGGGAGCCAAAGCAGTTTCGCCCGATCCTCGGCGTCCCGATGCTGCTGCGTGCCCTGCGGCCGTTCACCGGCCACCCCGAGGTACGGCAGGTCGTCATCGCGCTGCCCCCGGGCTACTCCGAGCGCCCGCCGGAGTGGCTCGGCAAAATCCGCGGCGACCGGCTCGGCTTTGTGGCCGGCGGCGCACAACGGGCCGACTCTGTGCGCGCCGGCATGGATGCCTTATCGACCGATGCGGTGGTGATTCTCGTGCACGACGCGGCGCGCCCGTTCGTGAGCCGCGGCACGATCGACGCAGTGATCGCGCGCGCGCGCGCCGGGGTTGGCGCGGTCGCCGCCGTTCCGGCGTCCGATACGCTCAAGGAAATCGGGCCGGGGAGCCATCGCCCCACGCCGCGCATTACGCGCACGGTGGACCGCGAGCGCATTTGGCGCGCGCAGACACCGCAGGGCTTCCCGCGACAGATGTTACGAGATGCCTATGCCCAGCTCCAGAGCGCGACGAACGGCGGGGCACCGAGCGACGATGCCGAAGTGTGCGAACGCGCGGGCTTTCCGGTGGAGCTGATTCCCGATTCGCCATTCAACTTCAAAGTCACTACCGCCGACGATTTCCGGATCGCCGAGGCGCTCGCGCGTGAGCTGCGTTGAAGACCGTCCCGTTCCAATCGGATGCCGAGATTGCCACGGCCATCCCCCGGGTGGTACAACATTTGGGAAATGGGGGATTGCTCGCATATCCCACCGAGACCGTATACGGCCTTGGGTCACGGGCGCTGCACGCCGACGTCGCCGCCCTCGCGGCGCTGAAGGGGCGTTCGGCCGGCAAGCCCTTCCTCTTATTGATCAGCGACCGGGGCATGGCTGAGGCGCGCGGGCTCGCGTTCAATGCGTCGGCCGACGCCCTGGCACGGGCGTTCTGGCCTGGACCGCTCACGTTGGTGTTGCCAGGCGGATCCGGCCAGCTGCCTGACTTGTTACGAGGTCCCGACGGCGGCATCGCCGTGCGCTGGACCTCGCACCAGGCCATCGCCCGGCTCGTGGCGGCGTTGCGCATACCCCTGACGTCGACCTCGGCGAACCTGCCGGGCCAGCCGCCCGGTCCCGGTGCCGATGCGATCGCGCGCGACTTCGCGGCCGCCGTCGATAAGGGGCAGTTGCTGGTGCTCGATGGCGGCGTGCTGGGGAACCGGCCCCCGTCCACGGTCGTTGATTGCACGCGACCGCGGGCGCAAATCGTACGCGAAGGCACCCTCAGCCTGGCCGAGCTGCGACGCGCCGTTGGTGGTCGTCTCGCACCATGATCCAAAAGGTCTTGTTCGTTTGTACCGGCAACATCTGCCGCAGTCCGCTCGCCGCGTCGTTACTCGAGCGCGCGCTCACGGGCCGAGGGCTCGATGCCACCGTAACGTCCGCCGGCACCGGCGCGTGGGACGGGGCCCCGGCATCGGAGGGGGCATACCTCGTGGGCCTGGAGCGAGGCCTCGATCTCTCCGGCCATCGCGCCCGGCTGCTCACGCGCGAGCTGGTCGAGCAGGCGGATTTGATTCTGACGATGGCCCGCCATCATCGGGCACGCGTCGATGAGCTGGGCGGCGAGGGGCGCGTGTTCGTGCTCGGCGAATACGCCGGACGTGGAAGCGACGAGGTCAGCGACCCCTTCGGTGGCGACCTCGGCGTCTATCGCGACACGTGTCAGGAGCTGGAAGCGCTGGTCGAGGCGGTGGCCGATCGACTCGCCGCGGAGAGCAAGCATGGAGATCAGCGCTAAGACGCGACAGCTCACCGTCATCGGCGATCCGGTAGCCCATTCGCTTTCGCCCGCCATGCACAACGCCGCGTACCGCGCGCTCGGCCTCGATGCGGTATACGTCGCGCAGCGCGTTTCGCCGGAGTCGCTGTCCAGCGTCCTCGCGATGCAGGTGTCCATCGGGGGCGCAGGCAACGTCACCGTTCCCCACAAAGAAGCAGTCGAAAGCGCCGTCGCGCGGAAAACGGATATCTGCGCGCGCGTCGGCGCGTGCAATACGTTCTGGACCGAGGACGGCGCGCTCGTCGGCGACAACACCGACGTGTTCGGCGTCGCCGCCGCACTAGACCAGCTCGGCGTCGATATCACAGGGGGGCAGTGGGTCGTGATCGGCACGGGAGGATCCGCCCGCGCGGTAGCGATAACCGCGGCGGATCGGGGCGCTGCACTGTGGGTACGCTCGCGCAACGCGGCCCGCGCATCCGAGTTCGTGCGCTGGGCCGGGGAGTGCGGAGTGCGGGCGCGCGTCGCCCCGGCCCGCATCGAAGCGGATGTGGCAATCAATGCGACGCCGCTTGGGCTCGCGGCGGACGACCCGCTGCCGCTCGAACCCGATGCGGTGCCTGGCGTAAGGCGGGCGCTCGATTTGGTGTACGCGGCGGGCGAGACTCGCTGGGTGCATGCGCTGCGCAAGCGCGGGATCGTCGCCTGCGACGGGCGGGAGATGTTGGTGCAGCAGGGAGCGGCGGCCTTCGCGCGCTTTTTTCCCGGCGTGGCCGCGCCGGTCGAAGTGATGCGCGCCGCCGTGGCAACTGCGTTGCGTGTTTAGCGCGGCGTTCGAACAGCTTCTTCTTCCCGCCGAGTGCCTCCTGTGTCATGCGCTGCTGGGCATTCGCGACGCCGCCCGCATCGTGTGTTCCATCTGCCGCCAGCGCTGGCGCGCGGTGCGGCCCCCGTGGTGCGTACGGTGCGGGCAACCCGAGCCGCATTTCGGCCCCTGCCGGCTGTGCGCGGAATGGCCCACCGCGCTCACGTGTGTGCGGTCGGGCGTCTGGCTCGATGCGGCGGCGCGGCCGGCGGTCCACGCGCTGAAGTACGGCGGTTTGCCCCGCATCGCTGACGATCTGGCGGCTGCGCTGTCGCCGCTGCGACCGGAAACCGACGGTCCGTCCGCCCTCGTTCCTATTCCGCTCGCGCCCAAACGGCTGCGCACGCGGGGTTACAATCAGAGCGACGTCTTGGCGCGCGCGTTAGCGCAACACTGGCGCATTCCTGTGATTGCCGGGCTGCTCGTCCGTTCGCGGGAGACGCCTACGCAAACGGCGTTGACACCAGAGACGCGCCTGGCGAACGTGGCAGGGGCCTTTGGAGTGCGGATTGACGATTGCGGATTGCGGATTGGGGGCCAACCGATCAAATCCGCAATCCGAAATCCGCAATCGACAATGATTCTCGTTGACGACGTCTTCACGACCGGCGCGACGCTCGCCGAAGCGGCGCGTGCGCTCGAGCAAGCGGGTGCGAGAAGTATTTGCGGCGTGACGTTCGCCCGAGCGGCGATTCCAGACTTCAGCTAAGGGGACCTTCATGGCGGTTCGGGTAGGGATCAATGGGTTCGGCCGCATCGGCCGCAACGTACTGCGCGCGGCAACGATGGCCAAACAGACCGACATCGAGTTCGTCGGCGTCAACGACATCACCGACACGAAGACGCTGGCCCACCTGCTCAAATACGATTCGGTGCACGGTCGTTTTCCCGGCACGGTCGAAGGGAAGGGCGACGCCCTGGTTGTGAACGGCAAGACGATCAAGGTGTCGGCCATCAAGGAGCCCGAGCAGCTGCCCTGGAAAGAGCTCGGCGTGGAGTTCGTGCTGGAAAGCACGGGGCGCTTCACCGATCGCGAGGGCGCCGCAAAACATCTCGTCGCGGGTGCCAAAAAGGTCGTGATCTCCGCCCCCGCGAAGGGCGAAGACATCACGATTTGCATGGGCGTGAACAACGACAAGTACGACCCGGCCAAGCATCACATCATCTCAAACGCTTCCTGTACCACCAACTGTCTCGTCCCGGTCGTCAAGGTCGTGATGGACAATTTTGGATTCAAGCACGGCTTCATGACGACGGTGCACTCGTACACGAACGATCAGCAGATCCTCGATCTCCCGCACAAGGACATGCGGCGCGCGCGCGCCGCCGCGCTGAGCATCATTCCCACCACCACCGGCGCGGCCAAAGCGACGGGGCTCGTGATCCCGGAGGTGAAGGGAAAGATCGACGGCATCTCGCTGCGCGTGCCGACGCCCGACGTCTCGATCGTGGACCTGACGGCGGAGGTCGAGCGGCCTACCACCGTGGAGGCCGTCAACGCTGCTTTCAAGAAGGCTGCTGCCGGCCCACTGAAGGGGATCCTCGACGTCAGCGATGAGCCGCTCGTCTCGGTCGACTACATCGGCAACCTGTTCTCCAGTGTCGTAGACAGTCTGTCCACCGCGGTGATCGAGGGGACGCTGGTCCATGTGTCGTCCTGGTATGACAACGAGATGGGATACTCGGCCCGCTGCGTCGACCTGCTGGCGTATATCGGAAAGCGGCGTTGAAAAAGCGGAGCCTGCGGGATCTGCCGCCGCAGGCCTTGGACGGCAAACGGGCGCTGGTGCGGGTCGATTTCAACGTCCCGCTCAAGAACGGCAACATCACCGACGACACCCGGCTGCGCGCGTCACTGCCCACGATCGGCTATCTCCGAGAGAAGGGCGCGCGCGTCGTTCTCCTGTCGCACCTGGGCCGGCCCAAGGGCGGTCCCGATCCCCAATATTCCCTGCAGCAGATCGTCCGTCCCCTCGAAGCGCTGCTCGGCGCGCCGGTTGCATTTATCCCCGATCCCGCGGAGGGCGTCACAAC
>JBHEMG010000093.1:0-29985 GCA_046262715.1 Gemmatimonadales bacterium | reverse complement strand
GTGTTAAATTGTCACTCCTATGAGCACTACAATCAAGCAGGTCGGAGCAGCAATTCCTCCTGCTGAATCATTCGTTCCACGACATGTAGGTCCTGACGAGCGCGACATAGCCGACATGCTGAAAACGGTTGGCTTCGCGTCGCTCGATGCGCTCGTGGACGCGACAATCCCTGCCAAAATCCGCTTCCGCGGGGAGATGGATCTCGCCGGCGGGATGACCGAGGCCGAGGTGCTCGCGTACTTCAGAGCGCTCGCATCCCAGAACCAGGTTTTTCGATCGTTCATCGGGATGGGCTACTCCGATTGCGTCACTCCGCCCGTTATTCAGCGAAACATCCTCGAGAATCCTGGCTGGTACACCGCTTACACGCCTTATCAGGCTGAGATCGCGCAGGGACGACTGGAGGCGCTGCTCAACTTTCAGACGCTCGTGATCGATCTCACCGGATTGGAAATCGCCAATGCCTCGCTTCTCGACGAGGCGACGTCTGCGGCCGAAGGCATGACCATGAGTTACGGGCTAAAGGGCAGACCCGGCAAGGACGTATTTCTGGTCGCGGCGGAATGTCACCCGCAGACGATCGATGTTGTCCGCACACGCGCCGCGGTGCGCGGAATAACGGTTCGCGTGTCGAGCTACAAGGACTTCGAGCCGACACCGGATGTCTTCGGCGCCCTTATTCAGTACCCGACGACCGACGGCGCCGTCATCGATTACACCAAGCTTTGCGAGGATCTCCACGCCGCAGACGCGCTCGTTACCGTCGCGTCGGATCTGTTGAGTCTCGTTCTCCTGACGCCACCCGGCGAGTGGGGTGCCGACATCGTGGTTGGAAATACGCAACGCTTCGGCGTTACCCTCGGATACAGCGGGCCGCACGCGGCGTATTTCGCGACGCGCGATGAATTCAAGCGGCACATTCCGGGGCGAATCATCGGCGTCTCACGCGACGCCGACGGGAAGCCCGCCCTTCGGATGGCGCTCCAGACCCGGGAGCAGCACATCCGCCGCGAAAAGGCGACCAGCAACGTCTGCACCGCGCAGGTGCTACTCGCCGTCGTCGCCGCGATGTACGCCGTCTATCACGGACCGGAGGGGCTACGCCGCATCGCGCGACGCGTGCATGGACATACCGCCGCCCTCGCGGCCGCGCTCCAGAAGCTCGGCTACAACGTCGTGCATCCCAATTTCTTCGATACGATCGCCGTGGATGTCCCCCCGGACGCCCTGCCCCGCATCCTCGACGCCGCGCGGGTGAAGCTCATCAACCTGCGCACGTTGTCGCAGACGCGCCTCGGCATCGCGTTGGACGAAACGGTGAGCGCCGCCGACGTCGCCGATGTCGCCGCCGCATTCGCGGCGCCGCTGGGCCGTGAGATCTCGGTGGAGCAGCGCGAAGCGTCCATGATTCCCGAGTCATTTGCGCGCGCGACGCCGTTTTGCACGCATCCGGTCTTCAACACGCACCACTCCGAGACGGAGATGCTGCGCTACCTGAAACGGCTGGAAGACCGCGACCTCTCGCTCACGGCCGCGATGATCCCCCTCGGCTCCTGCACGATGAAGCTCAACGCCACCACCGAGATGATTCCGATCACCTGGCGCGGCTTCAACAGCCTCCATCCGTTCGCGCCGCGGCAGCAGGCACAGGGCTACGCCACGCTCTTCCGGCAGCTCGAGTACTGGCTCGCCGAAATCACGGGCTTTGCCAAAGTGTCGCTGCAACCCAATGCCGGCTCGCAGGGCGAGTTTGCAGGTTTGCTGGTCATTCGCGCGTACCACCAGCATCGCGGTGACACGCATCGCACCACCTGCCTGATCCCGCAGTCGGCCCACGGCACCAATCCCGCGAGCGCCGTGATGGCGGGGATGCAGGTGGTCGTCGTGAAGACCGACGCGCAGGGCAACATCGACGTCGCCGATCTCGAGGCGAAGGCCAACGCGCACCGCGAAACGCTCGGCGCGTTGATGGTTACGTATCCGTCGACGCATGGTGTGTTCGAGGCGTCCATCAAAAAGATCTGTCGCATCGTGCACGAGCACGGTGGGCAGGTGTACATGGACGGCGCCAACATGAATGCGCAGGTGGGATTGTGCCGCCCGGGCGACATCGGTGCCGACGTCTGCCACCTCAATCTCCACAAGACGTTCTGCATTCCGCACGGCGGCGGCGGTCCCGGCATGGGACCCATCGGCGTGGCCGAGCATCTGGCGGCGCATCTGCCGACGCATCCGGTTGTCGACGTCGGCGTGCCGCTGGCGGCCAGCTCCGGCACGGTATCGGCCGGACCGTGGGGCAGCCCGTCCATACTCCCGATCTCGTGGGCCTACATCGCCATGATGGGACGAGACGGCCTCACGCTCGCGACGAAAGTCGCGATCTTGAGCGCCAATTACATCGCGCGCCGGCTCGAGGATGGCGGCCACTACAGTCTGTTGTACGCGGGGCAGCACGGCCTCGTCGCGCACGAATGCATCGTCGACACGCGGCCGTTCAAAGCCTCGGCCGGCGTGGACGTCGAGGATATTGCCAAGCGGCTGATCGATTATGGCTTCCATCCGCCCACCGTGTCGTTCCCCGTGGCGGGGACGCTGATGGTCGAGCCGACCGAGAGCGAGCCCAAGTCCGAGCTGGATCGCTTCGTGGACGCGCTGATCGCGATTCGCGGCGAGATTCGCGAGATCGAGAACGGCGAAGCGGATCGGGAGAACAACCTCCTGAAGCATGCGCCGCATCCGCTCGCCGATTTGCTCGCCGACACGTGGGACCGCCCGTACGCGCGCGAGCGCGCAGGATTCCCAACCGCGGCGACGCGCGAGCACAAGATCTGGCCGCCCGTGAGCCGTATCGACGCGGCGTTCGGGGACCGCAACCTGGTCTGTACCTGCCCGCCGGTGGAAGCGTACGCGGAAGTCTGATGGGCGGATGGGCGGATGAGCCGTCCTGGTATCTGATCGTCGATCCCGCGGGTCGATCGGGCGTGGAAAACATGGCCGCCGATGTGGCGCTGCTGGACGATGCGGTCCGCCTCGGCACTGCCGCGCTGCGATTGTACCGCTGGGACCCTCCCACACTCTCCTTGGGACGGAATCAACCGAACACGTTTGACGACGTTCCGACCGTGCGCCGGCCCACCGGCGGGCAAGCGGTCTGGCATGAACACGAAGTGACTTACGCGGTTGCGGCACCCATCGCTGTGTTTGGATCGTTGCGGAAAGCGTATTGCGAGATTCACACTCGACTTGCGAGCGCGTTGCGGACTCTTGGCGTTGAGGCGGTACTCGCGCCGGCCCCTCAGCCCACCCGCCCATCGGCCAAACCGGCGTCCTGCTTTGCGTCCTCCGTCGGCGGCGAGATCCTCGTCAGCGGCCGCAAGCTGGTCGGCTCAGCCCAGGTGCGCCGCGGCGATGCATTCCTGCAGCACGGGTCGATCCTGCTGGACGGCTCACAGCAGACCGTGTCGCCCATGCGCGGGGAGACCACGCTCGCCGCGGTCCTGGGCCGTGTCGTGACGTTCGCGGAGGTGACTTCAGCCATCGTCGACAACTGGAGCGAGGCGCTCGCCGCGCGCCCATCATTGCGTGAGTAGCCGCGCAGTGAAATGTTAAGCGCCATGCCACGGCTCCGTGCTGTTCTCGCACTGCTCCTCGTCGCGGGCGGCTGTGAACGCCGCGGCGGCTGCACCGGTGACTACTGCGGGACGCTGATCGACGCCGCGACCGGCGAGCCGTCGACGCTGTTGCCGCCTTCGAGCGACGCGGTCGTGGCGAACGATGTCGACGAGCAGCTGTTCCTCAAGCTCGCGGACGTCGGCATGTCGGAGAACACGGTCGGCGACGAGGATTTTCAGCCGCTCCTCGCGCAGCGGTGGGAATGGGACGGGCCCCTCACACTGGTGTTCCATCTCGACCCGCGCGCCCGTTGGCAGGACGGCCATCCGGTGACCGCGGCCGACGTCGAGTTCACCTTCGATGCCTATAACGATTCCGCGGTGGCGTCGCCGTTCCGGGCCAAGCTGCACCGCGTCGCGAGCGTCACGCAGCGCGATTCCCTGACGGCGGTCTTCCGGTTCCGCGAGCGCTACCCGGAAATGTTTTATGACGCCGTCTATCACATGCGTATTCTCCCCGCCCATCTGCTGCGGGTGATCCCGCGGGAGCAGTGGAAGACCGCGCCGTTCGGGCGGCAGCCGGTGGGCGATGGTCCGTACAAATTCGTCCGCTGGCAGGCGGCGCAGTCGATCGAGCTCACCGCCGACTCGACCTTTTTTCTGGGGCGGCCGTTTATCCGCCGCCTGATCTGGCGCTTCACGCCCAATCTACCGACCGCCGTCACGCAGGTGATCGCGGGCGAAGCGGACGTGCGCGAGCAGCTCGTCACCCCCGACAATGTGAAGCGGGCGAGTGAGACACCGCATCTCACGCTCTACCCGTTTCGCGGCAACGTCTACACCGTGCTGGTTTTCAACATGCGGGCGAGCGGCGACACCGCGAAACCGAATCCGATTTTCGGCGACCGCGAGGTCCGGCGCGCGCTCAGCATGGCGGTGGATCGGGCCCGACTCGTGAAGAGCGCCCTCGAAGATCTCGGCCAGGCGCCACCCGGGCCGATGTCATCGCTGCTGTGGATCTGGGATCCGGAAATCCGCCAGCTGCCCTACGACACCGCGCAGGCGGCCCGGATCCTGAATGCCCGCGGCTGGCGCGATCACGACGGCGATGGCATCCGCGACCGCGCCGATCAGCCGCTCGCCTTCCACATCCTGGTGCCGACGACGAGCCAATTGCGCAAGCAGTACGCGCGCCTGCTGCAGGATCAGTACCGCGCCATCGGCGTGCAGGCCGATATCGATGAAGTGGAGGGCGCGGTCGTCGGCCAGCGGGTCGGCGCCGGGCGCTTCGACACCGCCATTCTCTCGCGCGCCAACGACCCCTCGCCGTCCTCCGGCATGGCACAGAGCTGGAGTCGCGCGGGATTCGGCGGCTCCAACTTCGGCCGGTACTATAACGGCGACTTCGAGCGCCTGGTGGATCGCGCGGTCTCCGCGCCCACGCGCGATCAGGCGCGCGCATCGTGGCGCGCGGCGATCGAAGCGATCAACGCCGACGCGCCCGGCATCTTCCTCTATGCGCTCGACAACGTCGCCGCCGTCGACAGCCGCGTCCAGAACGTGCAGATTCGGCCCGATTCGTGGGCCGCGCTACTACGCACCTGGCGCATCCCTTCCGACCGGCTGATCGACAGAGACCGCGTGGAGCGTTAGGTGACGGGGGCAGCCTGGCTGCTGCGGCGTCTCGTCGCGTCCATTGCCCTCATCTTTGCTGTCGTCACATTCGTCTTCCTCCTTATTCACGTGGCGCCGGGCGAGCCGTGCGTCGGCGAAAACGGGGAAGTTGCTGACCCCGTCATCTGCGCGCAGCTCAAGCATCAGTTCCGCTACGACCGCCCGCTGGCCGAGCAGTATGGGCGGTACCTCATCGAGCTGGCGCACGGGAATTTCGGCTATTCGTTCTCGCTGCGCCGGCCCGTGCGCGACGCGCTCGCCGACACGATCCCCTTCACGCTGCAGCTGGCGGGTGCGGCGCTCGTGATCGACTTCCTGCTGGGCCTCGGTCTCGGCATTTACCAGGCGGGCCGCGTGAACCGCCTTCCAGACACCCTCATCGGCAATGTCACGCTGCTGATCTATTCGTTGCCCACGTTCTGGCTGGCGTTGATCCTGCTCCTGATCTTTGGCGAGGTGCTGCGCATCCTCCCCGTGGGAGGGCCGAACGACCCGGTCCTGTGTCCGTTCGTCGACTCCTTCTATTGTCTCGCGGACCGCCTCTGGCACCTGATACTGCCCGCGGCCACGCTCGGCATCGTCGGCGCGGCGGGAACGGCGCGCTTTCAGCGCGCGGCGATGCTCGAAGTCGCGACGCAGGACTACGTGCGCACGGCGCGCGCCAAAGGCGTCCCGGAGCGGCGCGTGGTGCTGCGGCACCAGCTGCGCAACGCGCTCCTTTCCTTTATCACACGCTTCGGCCTGGCGTTCCCGTTTCTGCTGACGGGAGCGGTCCTCGTCGAGACGATCTTCGCAGGGCCCGGCATGGGCCGGCTCGCAGTCGATGGAATCTTCGCGCGCGACTATCCCCTCGTCACCGCAACCGCATTGATCGCCAGCTCGATCGTCGTGGTGGGCAATCTGCTCGCCGATATTCTCCTTGGAGTCGCCGACCCGCGACTGCGGGTGGGCGCGGGCGTCGACGAGGCCGTGACGGTATGACGCTCGGGACGTGGTTCGCGCTATTCGTCGCGCTGGCGCTGGCCGGGGAAATCGTCCGCCTCATGCGGCAGCGCGCGCTCAGGCGCGAACGCTGGCGGCGTTTCTTCCGCCATCGGACTGCCTCCTGGGGCCTCGCGATTCTGGCGTTCCTCGCCCTCCTGGCGGTAGCCGCGCCGGTCATCGCGCCGTTCGATCCCGACCGGCCCCTGGACATCGTCCAGCTCAAAAACCACGCGCCCTCGTGGACATTCCTGCTGGGTACCGATGTGCTGAGCCGCGATGTCTGGAGCCGCCTGGTCTACGGCGCCCGCATTTCGCTGAGCATCGGGGCGTTGGGCGCGCTCGTCGCCGTGTCGCTCGGCACCGTAGTCGGCGCGCTGGCGGGATACTATCGGCGCTGGGTGGACGCGGTATTGATGCGCGGCGTCGATGTCGGTCTCGCGCTGCCGCGGATCTTCATCCTCCTGATGGCGGTCGCGCTGTGGGACGGCCTGCCGTTCCCAGCGCTGGTCGCGGTGATGGGCTTGACGTCGTGGTTTGGGACCAGCCGGCTCGTGCGGGCCGAAGTGCTGTCGCTGCGAGACCGCGACTTCGTCGTCGCGGCACGCGCGCTGGGCGTACCCACGGCGCGCGTTATCTTTCGCCACGTGCTGCCAAATGCCGCGGCTCCGATCATCGTCTCCGCGGCGCTGGGCGTCGGGAATGTCCTGCTGCTCGAAGCATCGTTGTCCTTCCTTGGCGTCGGTGTCGCGCCGCCACGGTCGAGCTGGGGCAACATGATCGCGGATGGCGCGTCCAATCTGTACTCGGCGCCGTGGACGACGCTGTTTCCAGGCCTGGCTATCTCATTGGTCGTGATGTCCCTCAACGCCGTCGCCGACGGCCTGCGTGACGCACTGGATCCGCGCGAGGAGCCGGCATGAGCGCGTCCGTGCTGCTACGCGTTCGGGACCTCAAGACCTATTTCGTCACCGAGCAAGGCCGGGGCACCGCGCGCGCCGTGGACGACGTCTCCTTCGATCTCTATCCCGGCGAGACGCTCGGCATCGTGGGGGAATCGGGCTGCGGCAAAACCGTCACGTCGCTGTCTATTCTCCGCCTCATCCCCGAGCCGCCGGGACACATCCTCCCCGGCAGCCTCATCGAGTTCGAGGGGCGCGATCTCCTCGCATTGTCGCCCGCGGAGCTGCGCGACGTGCGAGGCAATCAGATCGCGATGATTTTCCAGGAGCCGATGACCTCGCTCAATCCGGTCTTCACCGTCGGCGATCAGATTGCGGAAGCGGCAATCATCCATCAGCACCTCTCGCGCCGCGCGGCGCGCGATCGCGCCATCGAGATGCTGCAGCTGGTGGGCATTCCCGATCCCGCCGAGCGCGTAGACCACTATCCCCATCAGCTCTCCGGCGGGATGCGGCAGCGCGTAATGATCGCCATGGCGCTCATCTGTCATCCGAAAGTGCTGATCGCCGACGAGCCGACCACCGCGCTCGACGTGACCATTCAGGCCCAGATCCTCGAGCTGCTCGACCGCCTGCAGCAGGAGCTCGGCATGGCCGTGCTGCTGATCACCCATGACCTCGGCGTCGTCGCGGGGCACGCCGATCGGGTGGTCGTCATGTATGCGGGACGCGTGGTGGAAACCGCCGGAACGGATGCGCTGTTCGCGCGTCCGACTCATCCGTACACGGAAGGGCTGCTGGCAGCCGTGCCGCGCATCGATGCGCCGCGCACGCGCCTGCACGCCATCCCCGGTCAGGTGCCTGCCGCCACCGCCTGGCCGAGCGGCTGCCGCTTTCGTCCGCGCTGTCCGTACGCCTGGGAAAAATGCCTCGAGGAGCCACCGCTGCTCGAAACGGGGACCCCGGGCCACACGGCACGCTGCTGGCTGGTCACCGAGCCGGAACGGCGACAGGTGAAGCGATGAGCCTGGTCGACGTGCGGACGCTGGTGAAGCACTATGCGGGCGAACGCGCCTGGTTCGGCCTCGGCCGCCAGCAGGCCCCGGTGCGCGCAGTCGACGGCGTGTCGTTCACCATCGCTTCCGGCAGGACGCTCGGCCTGGTAGGCGAATCGGGCTCGGGAAAAACAACGGTTGGCCGGACGATGCTGCGACTGCAACAGCCGACCTCCGGGACCGTGCTGTTCGACGACAACGACGTGTTTGCGCTGGACAGCGGACGGCTACGCGCGTTGCGCCGCCGCATGCAGATCGTATTCCAGGACCCGTACAGCTCGCTCAATCCGCGGATGACGGTGGCGGAGACGCTGCGCGAGCCGCTCGAAATACACGGTCTGCAGGGCGACGTGAGCGCGTTGCTCGATGAGGTCGGGCTCGACGTGGCGTTCGCGAAGCGATATCCCCACGAGTTGTCGGGCGGGCAGCGGCAGCGCGTCGGCATCGCGCGCGCCTTGTCGGTCGAGCCGCAGTTCGTGGTGTGCGACGAGCCGGTGAGCGCGCTCGACGTCTCGGTCCAGGCGCAGGTGCTCAATCTGCTCGCCGATCTTCAGGAGAGGCGCAAGCTCACGTACCTCTTCATCGCGCACGACCTGGCGGTCGTGCGGCATATCGCGGACGACGTCGCGGTCATGTACCTGGGGAAGATCGTCGAGCGTGCGCCGGCGACGGAGATTTACGCGCAGCCACGCCATCCGTACACGACCGCGCTGTTGTCAGCCGTTCCCAAACCGGATCCCAAGGCTGGGAAACAGCGCATTGTGTTGACAGGAGACATGCCATCACCGGCGCATCCACCTTCTGGATGCCCATTTCATCCACGCTGCCCACATCCGTTGAAGAGTGCGCGTTGTCGAACGGATATTCCGCCGTTGCGAGCGATCACACCTGGACATCTTGCTGCGTGCCACTACGCCGAGCACCCGATGGCGGTCAGCGCACCCCGCCCATCAGCTTCCGCATCCACGGAGTAATGGCCAGAAGGACGAGCGCAGCTACAAACGTTACTGTCGCAACAGCGCCGAATAGTTTCGGAAGCGGCAACGTCTCAAACAACCCGCCCGCCATTCCGGCCAGCTTGTTGCCGACCGCAATCGACAGAAACCACCATCCCATCATGAAGCCCACAATGCGCGCGGGCGCGAGCTTGGTCACGATCGAGAGGCCAACCGGACTGAGGCACAACTCGCCGATCGTGTGCAGGAAGTACAAACCGATGAGCCACCAGGGACTGACCTTGATCCCGTGCTGCGCGAGTTGCGCCGCCGGAACGATCAGGACGAATCCCAATCCGACAAAAATCAGTCCCAGCGCGAACTTCACGGGACTCGAGGGTTGGCGGTCGCCCATGCGGACCCAGAACCAGCCGATCAGCGGGGCAAGCCCAAAGATCATGTACATCGAGTTCAGCGACTGATACCACGTCGACGGGAACTCGAAACCCAGCAGCCTGTTCTGCGTCATGCGATCGGCGAAGAGATTCAAACTGGACGATGCTTGTTCGAACGCGCCCCAGAAGATGGAGGAAAACACGAACAGCACCGCGATCGCCGCGACGCGCCCCCACTCCTCACGGGTGTAGCGCCACCAGGGAGCGGCAACGGGCGCTGCGTGTTGTTCGGTCTGCCCCAGCCGCTGGAGCGCCGGCAGGAGCCGCGGCTTGCCCAGGACGTACTGGATCAGCCCGATGACCATGCCGACGCCGGCGCACGCGAATCCGGCGTGCCAGTTCACTTCCTGCCCGAGCGTGCCGACGATGAGCGGCGCGGCGAACGCACCGACGTTGATGCCGACATAGAAGATCGAGAAGCCGGCGTCGCGCCGCGCATCGTTCGGATCGTACAACGCGCCGACCATCGTGCTCGCGTTCGGCTTCAGCAGGCCGGTGCCGATCATGATCAGGCACAAGCCGAGATAGAACGTGGCGATGGTCGGAATGGCCATGCTGAAGTGCCCGAGCGCGATCACGATTCCGCCGACGAGCACACTGCGGTATTGGCCCCAGAACCGATCGGCGATCCAGCCGCCAAAGATCGCCGTCGCGTACACACCGAATCCGTACCAGCCGAGGATCGCGCCGCCGCGCTCGGCCGTGAACCCGAGACCGCCCTGCGTCACCGAGGCGGTCATGAACAGAATCAGCAGCGCCTTGAGCCCGTAGAAGCTGAAGCGCTCCCACATCTCGGTGAAAAACAGTGTGGACAGCCCGCGCGGATGCTTGAACCAGCCCGCCGTATCGCGACCCTGAACGACCGGTTGCGCCCCCGCCATCTAACGCACGCCGCCCATCAGTCGCTTGACGGGCTTGACGATCGCGAACGCGATAAGGGAAGCGCCCACGCACACGGCGCCGACCACCCCGAAGAGCTGGGGAAGCGGTGCGGATGAGATGAACCCGGCGGCGTACCCCGCGACCTTATTGCCGACCGAGTCGGCAAGGAACCAGAGGCCGAGCATCAGTCCGACGATTTTCACCGGGGCGAGCTTGGTGAACACCGACAAGCCCACGGGCGAAATGCACAGCTCGCCGAGCTCCTGAATGAAGTAGCAGCCGACGAGCCAGAATGGGGAGACGCGCAGCCCCCCCCCGGGCGCACCCTGAATCGCCGTGGCCGGAATGAGGAGAAACACGAACGACAGGCCGACGAAGAACAGGCCGAAGGCGAACTTCGTGGGCGTGGTGGGCTCGTACTTGCCGAGGCGGATCCACAGCCACGCAAACGCGGGGGCCAGGAGAATGACGAAGATCGCCTGGACCGACACGTACCAGCTCGACGGGAAATTGAAACCCAGAATGCGCAGCGTCGTGTAACGGTCGCCGAAGAGATTGAGGCTGGATCCCGCCTGCTCATACGCGCCCCAAAAGATCGCGGCGAAGACGAAGAATACCCCCATCGCCGCGATGCGTTTCCACTCCGCCCGAGTGAAGCCCCAAAGTGCGCCACCACCCGACGGCACCGCGCCCGGCGTCGCCGTTGATACGGGCGTCCGCCGGCGGGCGGCCGCCAGCCGCTCGATGGCAGGCTGCAGGCGTCGCCGGCCGAGCACGTACTGCAGCAGTCCCAGCGACATCCCCACACCCGCGCATGCGAAGCCCCAGTGCCAATCCACTTTTTGCGCCAGCCACCCGGCAATGAGGGGCCCGATGAACGCGCCGAGATTGATGCCCATGTAAAAAATCGAGAAGCCGGCGTCGCGCCGCGTGTCCTCCGGCTCGTACAGCGCGCCGACGATACCCGAAACGTTGGGCTTGAGCAGCCCGGTGCCGACCACGATGAGGGACAAGCCGGCGTAGAAGAACGGCAGAGGATGAAACGCCAGCGTGAAGTGCCCCAACGCGATGATGATCCCGCCGATAAGCACGCTGCGGTACTGTCCTAGCCACTGGTCGGCGAGGATGCCTCCGACGATCGCCGCCGCCCAGACGCCGGCGGTGTAGTTCCCGTACACGCTGCCGGCGTGGCGGTCGTCGAATCCGAGCGCGTGCACCATGTAGAGAATGAGGAACGCGCGCATCCCGTAGTAACTGAAGCGCTCCCACATTTCGGTGAAAAAGAGCGTCGACAGACCACGCGGGTGGCCGAAGAACGTGCGGTCGGGTGCATTCACGGGAGCGGCGGTCATCGATCGAACAGGTCGTCCTGCTGCGCCATGTCCGAATGCTCGGACGGCCGCAGCAGCGTCCCGAGCCGCCCCTCCCACTTCTCGACGTCAAAATGGTGCTCGTTCTGCAGCGCCCGGCGCAGCACCGGGGAGAACTCGTGGAACGCTTCGAGCAGCTCGCGCGTCGCCTCGCGCAGCGCTTCCAGCCGGTAGCTGTCGTCGGTCGCGCCCATGTCTTCAAGAATGCTCTGCTCGGTCCGCGACGCGACGACGGGCTCCGGCCTGCCTTCAATGAACACGTTGGTGCGTTGACCGGGCCCGCGCCCCTCCTCGATCGGCATCAGGCCGAGGATGCGGTCCGAACGCCAATATTTGCCGTAGCCCAGGAATACCATCCGGCCCCGTTTCACATCCATAGGTCACCTCCGCGGACGCCGGTTCTTGCGCACATCCTCGAGCACCACGCGGTCGATTTTCCCGTCCATGCGCACGCGCACATCGTAGTTCTCCCAGTACATGAAGTTGGCGAGCGCGGTCAGGAAGGTCTGGTTCAGCGACGGCTGCGGCGCGGCCAGCCATTTCTCCGGCTGATTTCGCGGCTCGACGAGCAGTATCGCTTCGAGCTCTTTCTGCAGCGCGGGCGTGATCGGCAGCAGATCGGCCGAATCGGTGGTGAAGAAATACAGTTTGTGCAGCGCGTAGAGCCGCTGCAGCTCTTTGATGGGATCGGGCGCGTCGTACACGCGGATGTCGATGTAGCGGTCGGTGGCGCCGAGATATCCCGCACCCGCGCGCACCACCAACAGCGCGGCGGACTGCATGCCGCGCCGGTCGCCACCGCCCGCCTGCCCCGCGACCAGCGCGGCGAGCAGGCGATCCGCCAGCGATCCGGTGCTGCGCTCGAAGGACTCGGCCATGTTTCGAACCGTCGCATCCGAGACCATGATGTTCGCCTGCGCCGCGTAATTGCGACCGGTGATCATCTTGCCTTTGCCGCCCATCTGCCCATCTGCCCCGCCGCCTGTCCTTCCCCCCGCCCAGTCGAACGTCGAGTCCCCCGTCCAGCTGGCGGCATTGCCATGCGCATCCACCATGCCCACCTGTCGCTGCGAAAGGCGCGTGTCGGCGCGCATGATAATGCGCATCGCTTCGGGCGCCGACGCCCCACGCGCGAGCAGCTCGAGGCCCTGCTCGCCGTAGTCGGTGTTACTGAGCGATTGGGTCGCCACGGCACCGACTCCCGCTCTGGCCCACGGGACCAGGCCACCGACGTTTGGAAACTTGGACTGCACCGCAACGCCGAGATCGCCTGTGGCGGAATCGTAGGCGACGATGCTGTAGGTATGGGCGCGCTTGAGGAAATCGGGAGGGGCTTGCGTCGGTTGCTGGATGACGAGGAAAAGTGCGAGCGCGAGCACGTTCATTCCTTTCGCATTTTCTTTTTGAGCTCCTCGAGCTGGCGCGCGGCCGCTGCTTCACGTCCCGCTCGATCCATGTCCGACCGCAGCAGCTCATCGTCCAGATCCGGGATCGCGCCCGGCCCCGCGTCCACCGCCGGCCGCGCCCGCTCCGCATCCTTGAGCTGACCCTGCATCTCTTCCAGCTCCCGCGCGGCGAGGGCGAGCTCTTCGCGCTGCGCCGACAATTTGCGCTCCAAGACGCCAATCCGCTCGCGGTGCTTGGCGGTAAAACGCTCGGCGACAGTGACGGTCTCCTGGTCCTGGATTTCGCCCGCCAACCGGCCTCGCCGCTCGGCATCGGCCAGCCGCTGCCGCTCGACGGCTAGCTCCCGGTCGGTCCGCGCCACGGCATCCTGAACCTCGGACACGGCGACTTTCGCGTCTACGACGGCCTCGCGCATCTGGCGCGCCAGCGCGCGGAGATCGGCGGGACCTGCGGCGGCATCCAGGGCAGCGCGAAACGCATCCCGCAGGCGCTCGAACAGGTGATCCTCCTCCGGCTGCGTCAGCTCTTGCGGACGGTTTTGGCGAAGAAGTCGGAGAAGACGGGCTCCACGGAGCCCGAATCGCATTTCGGGCACGCGGGACGGGAGGATCGGGCGTGTTCTTTCATCGTCTCGGTTCGACTGAACACCGCGTCACACGCCGTGCAACGGTACTGGTACAGTGGCATGCCGAAACGTTATTCCTATGCAAAACCGGGGTCAAGTTGACGCACCCCTTCGCGCACCCAAATTCCTGGCATGTCGGCCTTCCGCGTTGCGGTAGCCGCCCTCGTGGCGGGATGGGGCGTGGCCTGCGGCGGAGGCCTCGAGCCGCAGCCCATCTGCGGACCGAGCCTCGTCGGTATCTGCGGCACGCTGCGATTTCACGGCATGGTCCCGGACAGCACCGATAACGTCTTTCTCGCCGCCTACGCCACCTTTCCGCAAAGCTGCAGCGACCTGATCAACGACCGCCGGCCCGTCATTCCCGGTGCTATCCCGTATTCCGATTCGGTCGCGGCCTATAGCGTCGAGCTACCGCCCGACACCTATCGCTGGGTGGTGGCGGTCTGGAAGAAAGTCGGCGCGCTCACCCTCACGCCGGCCGATACGGCGTTGCTGCGCGTCGCCGATTACTTCCGCGACCCAGCCGATACGTCTCAGCCGGGTGCGGTGACGGTGCCGAGCGGCGGGTCCGCCGGGAACGTCAATTTCCGCGTCGAGTTCGATAGCCTTCGCCCCGCCACGGACTTCGTAACGTGCGCCGCGAAATAATCGCGTTGCTCGCGCTCCTGCCGCTGCGTGCGGCCGCCCAGGGTGTGTTGCACGGGACGGTGCGAGACTCCCGCGGCACGCCCATTCGATCGGCGGTCGTAGGCGTTCCCAACACAACGCTGTTCACACAGACCGATGCCCGGGGACGCTATCGTCTCACCGCGCTGCCCAGCGGGACCCTGCGCGTGCGCGTCGCCGCGATCGGCTACGTTGCCGCGGCGAGTACGATCACGATCGGGCAGGGCGATTCGACCCTCGCCGACTTTGCGCTCGACGCGTCGCCTCTCGAGCTCGCGCCGCTGGACGTCGTCAGCACCAAAGTCGCGCGTTTCACCGATCGTGCGTCGACGAGCCTCGTCCAGGTGTCCGCCCGCGACATCGATCGGCGTGCCGTGAATACGGTGGACGAGGCGATCGATAAAGCGGGCGGGATTCAGAACCTCAATGGCCAGCTGAACATCCGCGGATCGACGGGCTATGTGCAGGGGTTGAATTCGCGCGTGCTGCTCCTGGTCGACGGCGTGCCGATGAATCAGGGCGATCGTGGCGGCATCAATTGGGACGTGCTCCCCGTCGATCAGATCGAGCGGGTCGACATCCTGAAAGGCGCGGGATCTTCCTTATATGGATCGGCCGCCCTTGGCGGCGTCGTGAATCTGACGACGCGTGACATTCCTGACGGGATGCACGCACGTGCCCGCGTCACAGCGGGCGCGTTCGGAAATCCTCCGCACGTCATATGGGACTTCCGCGACAACACGGGGCTGCAGGGCGGCGCCGATGTCTCCGGATCGTACGGTACCGCCCGCCTCGGCGGCCAGGTCGCGGCGGGAGCGCGCCACTCCGACGGCTATCGCCAGCAGGACGCCGGCGATCACTGGCAGGTGGCGAGCAAGGGGCGCTGGCAGGCCTCGCCCCGGACGCGCGTCGATGTCTCGGGCGCGTGGGCGGTCGATCATTATGACGTGCCGCTGAGCTGGTGCCTCCAGGGTGAGTGCGACGACCGCGGTCAGGCGTTCCAGCCGTTCAAGGTTGCGGCGGGCGCCCTCGGCAATTCGTGGACGGACTCCCGCAAGGGATATCTCACCGCGCAGGCGCGCACCGTCGTCTCCGATCGCTTCGCCTGGCAGGCGCGCGGCTCCTGGTTTCGCACGCATTTCTTCGATCACCGCCCCGACACGACGGAGTTCGGCATCGCCAATCGCTTTGGCGCCGAGCTGCGAGCCGAAGCCCACCCGGACTCTACCCGCACCGTGCTGGTCGGCGGCGAGGTGACGTTCTCTGATGTCGCCAGCGACATCTTCGAGAATCATTCGCAGTCCGAATTCGCGGCGTACGGCGAGAGTGACCAGGCCGTCGGCGTCGCGCGCATCACCGCCGGCGCGCGGATCGATTTTCTGGCGGTCGACGGCGGCTCGCTGAGCGCCGTGCTCAGCCCCCGGGCGGGCGCGACCCTGCCGACGGACCATCGCGGCGGACTACTGCGAGCCTCGATCGGCCGCGGCTTCCGCGCGCCGACGATTGCGGAGCGCTTCGTCCACACCGTGGCGCAGGGGCTCACCGTCGTCCCTAACCCCAACCTGCGGCCGGAAACGGCGTGGTCCTTTGAGCTCGGTCACACGAGCGCGCCGCTCTGGGGCGCGTTGCGTTTCGACGCGGCCGTTTTCTGGACCGAAGCGCGCGAGCTGATAGAGCCGCGGCTGATCGTCGACAGCGCCGGTCCGCTGATCCAGCTGCAGAATGTCACCCGCGCGCGCATCGCCGGACTCGACGTTGGAATTCTGGCTGCGCCGATTTCCGATCGGCTGACCAGCACGCTCAGCTACACCTATCTGAGCACACGCCGGCAGGTCGCAGGCGACTCGGTGCAGGGACCTTTGGCGTTCCGTCCTCGGCATCTGCTTACGCTGAGCGCGGATTACACGCTCGGCCCGGCCGGAATCGGCGCCGACTTTCGATATGCCAGCCGGGTGCAGCGCATCGAGCTGGAGGGCTTTGTCGATCCCCGGCGCGTTCCCGTAAAAGTTCTCGATCTGCGCGGAAGCTGGAAAGCTGGTCCGATCGAGATGCGGGTGCTGGCGTCCAACGTCTTCAATTACGTCTACAATCTCGTGCCGGCGACGTTGGCGCCGGTGCGAGCCGTGACCATCACGGCTGTTTGGTCGCATTAGCATTAGATTTGCCGCCATGAAACGCCTGCTGCCTCTCCTGCTCCTGCTGGGTGCGTGCAGCCGCGGTCGCGGAGGCTCGCCAACCTGTGGCATCGCGTTCCTCGCCGGGCCATCCATGATCACTCAGCAGCTGACTAACGCGCGGGCCGTGCTCACCGATCCGCCGCGCGGCCTGCCCGATTCGCTTCCTGCACTCGTGATCCTGCAAAAATCGCGGGACATCGGAGCGACGCTCGTAGGCCGGGACGCCGAGGGGAAAATCTCCATCCAGTATCGTGGGGTGGGCTTCCCCGCGCGCGGCTATGGCTTGCTGGTCGTAGACGACACATCACAGCGGGCGATGGGGGTGCTCGTCCTCGATGCGGAAGAGCCCCAGGATCATCCCGCCATCGGGACGATTATTGGCGGCAGCACGGCGTTGAGCCTGTACGGGGTCCGCGTCGACTGGGCGAGCGTCAGCAATCCCCGCTGCCCCCTGTTCGGCGGTACCGCGCCCCCCACGTCGTGACGGCGCCAGCGGTAGCCGTGACGGCACCGCGCCGGCTGGTCGAGGGTCGCGAGCGCGTCACTTTGAACACCGCGTACATCCGGGCGCTCGAGAGCGCCGGTCTCGTACCGCTTGCCATTCCGATGACGCTGGCGGCCGATCGCGCGAGCGCCGCCTTGGCCGTGGTCCGCGGGCTGGTGTTGACGGGCGGTGAGGACGTCGCGCCGGAGCGGTATGGAGCCGCCCCGCATCCGCGGCTCGGTGCCGTGGACCCCGGCCGGGACGCCGCCGAGCTCGCGCTGATCGCTACGGCTCGGAGCCGCAAGCTGCCGATTCTCGCTATCTGCCGCGGGATTCAAATTCTCAACGTCGCGTTCGGAGGGACCCTGTACCAGGACTTGGAGAGCGAGCGACCGGGGCCCGTCCCACATGCCGGGGAGACAAGCCAGCATGCCGTACGATTCGAGGCGGGCTCACTGCTCGCGCGCACGCTCGGCACGCGCAGTGCCACGGTGAACAGCCGCCATCATCAAGCCATCCGCGACGTCGCGCCCGGACTCCGGCCCGTGGCATGGGCGGAAGACGGCGTCATCGAAGCGGCCGAACCGGTGGACCAGCGCGCATCATGGATCCTTGCGGTGCAGTGGCATCCCGAGGATCTCAGCGAGCGAGCCCTGTTCGACGGGTTCGCGCGGGCGGTGGCATGACGGCAAGCCTGCACGCCTTTCCGTCGGAAGCCTGGGTCGCGGCCTACAGCGCCGCGATCAACGCGAGCGAGGAGTACCGCAGCGCATCGACGGACTGGACTCACGGCTGCGTGGCGCTCGTGATGCCGGCGCAACCCCCGATTGGGATTTCTGAGGACCTGGGGATCTGGCTCGACCTCGATCGCGGCGTCTGTCGCTCGGCGAAGCTCGTGACGCGCGAGGAAGCGCAGCTCGCGCCGTTCGTCCTCACGGCGGAATACCGCTATTGGAAACAAATCCTCAAGCGGGAGCTCGGGCCGATCGCTGGCATCATGCAGCGCAAAGTCGCTCTGGTGGGATCGTTGCCGATCGTAGTCCGTTTCATCAAATCGGCGGAAGCGCTGGTGGATGCCGCGACGCGCGTGCCGACGCGATTCCTCGACGAAGCGAAATGAGCGGCGTCGCTGACACGCTGACGCGGCTCATCACCCTGTCGCAGGAGCTGGCCGGGGCATTCCGGCCCGCGACCATCGTCGAAATCATCGCCCGGACGCTCACCGAGCAGCTCGCGCCCGGCCGGCTGTCGGTCATGCTGCTGGACATCGACGCCAACCGTCTCACCATCGCTTACCACAACGGGCCACGCCCGGCGACCACGGACGAACCGCTGCTGCAGCTCGCGCTGCGGCGCGGCCCGCTCATCTTCCCCGACAAGGTGAAGGCTCGCGCCGCCGAGCTGGACGTCAGCGTGGAGAATCCGGCGCCGGACAGCTGGCTGGGCGTGCCGATCGGTGCCGCCTCCCGCACGATCGGCGCTGTAGCAATGGAAGGAAATAGCACGAGCGCGCTGAACGACGCCGCGCTCATGTTTGCACGCGCGGTGTTGGCGCAGGCGGGAATCGCGCTGGAGAATGCGCGTCTGGTCGAGCTGCTCTCGGTGGGTAAACGCGAGTGGGAACAGACGGTGGACGCGTTCAATCAGGCCATTTGCTACGTGGACGCGCACGGCACGGTGCGCCGGGCCAACCGCGTATTCGCCAATTTGATCAAGCTGCCCGTCACGGCACTCCCCGGCCGGGCGTGGATGCAGCTGCTGCCGCCCGCCTGGGTCGATCCCATTGCGCGACTCATGAGCGATGGCGCCAACGCGCCCGTCGAAGTGCGCGCCGGCGATCGGATCATGCAAGTCACGGCGATCCCGTCAGGAGAGCCCGGCTCCGCGGTGCTGCTGTTCGAAGATCAAAGCGAGAAACGCCGTCTCCAGGAGCAGTTGTTACAGTCTGAGAAAATGTCCGCGATCGGCCAGCTGATCGCCGGCGTGGCACACGATCTCAACAACCCGCTTGCTTCCGTCGTCGGTTTCAGCGATCTGCTGAGCGAAGCCGCCGACGTGCCGCCGCGTCTGGCGGAGCCGCTCGCCGTGATCCGCCAAGAGGCCGAGCGTGCGTCCGCGATCGTCCGTAACCTGCTGTCGTTCGCGCGGCGGCAGGAAGGTGAACGGCAGCTCCAATCGATTCGCCCGATCCTCGAGTCCACGCATCAGCTGCTCAAGAACCAGCTCCTGGCGGCGCGCATAGAGCTGACGCTGGCGTTCGAGCCCGGTCTGCCCGAGGTCGAGGTCCACGCGAACCAGATCAAGCAAGTGTTCGTGAACATCATCAATAACGCCGCCCAGGCGATCGCGAGCACGCGCACGAAAGACGGCCGCGGCCGCATCGAGATTGTCACGAAGTGCGAGCCGGACGGACTGTCGGTCAACATTTCCGATAACGGGCCGGGCATTTCCGAAGTCGTCGCGCAACGGGTGTTCGAGCCGTTTTTCAGTACAAAATCGGAAGGCGAAGGCACGGGCCTGGGCTTGTCCATCTGCCTGGGCATCGTGAAGGAGCATGGCGGCGACATGTCCGTCGATCCCGGCGGGGCCGGCAGCGGCCGGGGCGCGACCTTCACCGTCGAGCTTCCCACCGGTGTACGGATGGGACTAAGTACCACCGCGCCGGCGACGGAGGGCGATGCCGGGCCCGCGACGGCTGCCCCAATGCCTGAACGGCTCGAGCATCTGCGGGTACTCGTTGTTGATGATGAACCGCACATTCTTCACTACATGCAGGCGACGCTCGAGAGCTGGGGCCACGAAGTCGCCGTCGCACGTGACGGCAGCCAGGCTCTGAAGCGCGCGCTGATGCAACCGTTCGATCTGATCATCTGCGATTTGCGGATGCCGCGGCTGGGCGGGCGCGAGATGTTTCATACGCTCGCGCGGATGCATCCGACCGTCGCCGATCGTATCATTTTTGCCACGGGCGATACGGTCCGCGGCGACACGCTACAATTCCTCGAAGAGCTGGGCCGGCCGTTCCTCCAGAAGCCCTTCAAACTCGATGCACTGCGCCGCGTTCTCGCCGGAGTCGTGAAAGTCCCGGCGTGAAGAGGGCCGCGTGCGCGTCCTGCAGATAGACTCGGGGCGCGAATGGCGTGGTGGCCAGAATCAGGTCTGGCTGCTCTGCCGCGAGCTCAAGAAAACGTCGGAAGTCGAGCAGCTGCTCGTCACCAAGCTCGGCAGCGAGCTCGAGCGCCGTGCCACGGCCGATGGCGTCACCGTGCAGAGCACGGCATGGGAGATTGGACTCGACCCGCGCGCGTGGTGGCACCTGCGCCGCACGATCGCCGCGTTCCAGCCCGAAATCATTCACGTCCACGACAGTCACTCGCTTACCCTGACCGCCACCGTGGCCATGGGCCGCACCGTGGTGGCGACGCGCCGCGTCGATTTTCACGTCGGCCGATTCGGCGCCTGGCGACGACCCGACCGTATCATCGCCGTGTCTGAGGCGGTCAAGCAGATACTCATTCACGACGGCATCTCGGCGGAAGCCATCACCGTCGTACCGGACGGTGTCGATCCCGAAGAAGTACGCAAAGCGGCGTCGCCCGCAACGGACATCCGCAGCCAGCTACGTATTCCTGCCCAGGCACCCCTGGCGGTGAATGCGGCCGCGCTCGTCGATCACAAAGACCAGCGGACGCTGGTACGCGCGGCGCAACACGCCCGGGCACTCGAGCCCACTCTGCACTGGATTATCGCGGGAGAAGGCCCGATGCGCGCGGCGCTCAGCGCGGACATCGAGAAACTGGCGCTGGGCGATCGCGTGCACTTGGTCGGCTACGTGGAACAGATTGAAGCGCTGATCGCCGAAGCCAGCGTCTTCGTGATGTCGTCCAAGCAAGAGGGGCTCGGCAGCGTCATCCTGAACGCACTCGCGCTGGAGCGTCCGGTAGTAGCGACAGCCGCGGGCGGCATTCCCGAAATTCTTCCACCCGAGGTCCTCGTTCCGCCCGGCGCCGCCGACGCGCTGGCGCGAAAAGTAGTGGAAACGCTTCGCAATCCAGCGCTGATCCCCTTCCCACCGCGTTTTACCGCCCATGCCATGGCGCACGGAGTCTTGGACGTCTATAGGGCCCTTCTCTAGATTGCAGGGCCATGATCTACGTCTGCGTTCCCGCCCATAACGAGGCCGGCACGGTTGGTCTCGTGCTGTGGAAGGTGCGTCAGGTGTTTACCGCCTTCCAGCGGGAGTACCAGATCATTGCCGTCGATGACGCGTCCACGGACGGGACCGCCGACGTGCTGACTTCCTATGCACGCGTGCTGCCGTTGACAGTGATCAAACACCGCTCGCGCGAGGGGTATGCCCGGAGCCTGGAGGAGCTGCTCCGGGTTGCCCTGCAGCGTACCGACCGTCCTAAGCGCGATTGCGCCATCACACTGCACGCCGATTTCGTACACGCGCCCGAAGCGATGGAGGAGATGGTCAAACGGCTGGAATCGGGGGCCGATCTCGTGGTGGGCGAGCAACATCGGATACAGGGAACCAGCACCTGGTCCGAACGCTGGGTACGCCAGTGGGCACCCCGCCTGTTGCGCGTGGGCGGCGGCGTGAAGGACTCCGTCTCCGGCTTCGCCGCGCTGCGTCTGATCGTGCTGCGCCAAGCACTCCGTGGAGGCGACGCCCCGCTCCTCACGACCGAAGGATGGGCGGCGAGCGCCGAGTTGCTGGCGCGGCTGGCGGTGCATGCGCGCCGGATCGAAATGGTTCCGTCGCCCGCGCGCTACGACCTGAAGCAACGGCCTTCCCGCACGCAGCCGTGGCAGCAGCTGCTCGGCGCCTGGCGCTCGCGCGGGCTCGTGAGCGCGGCGCGCAAGAGCTCCGCGTTGCTGCTCGCAGTCCTGCTGGCAGCAACACCGCTCGGCGGACAGACGGCCCGCGCCGACTCCATCTGCTATGGAGTAAGCGCCGGAGGCACCGCCGTGACAGGGCCGCGTCCGCCAATTCGGGCGACGCCGGCCGTGCCCTTTCCGGTCGGGGAGCGTCTGACCTTCAGCGCGAAATACGGGGTCTTCAACGTCGGCAACGCGGTGATGGAGGTGATGAGCATCGATTCCGTACACCGCGTGGAAACGGTCCATATCCGGTTTCGAATTTCGGGCGGGGCGCTGTGGTATCATCTGGACCAGACCATCGAGTCGTGGGTTGGGCGCTACGATTTTCGCTCGCGCCGGTTCTCTTCCGTCCAGGATGAGCGGGATCGGCACCGGGAGCGTCGCTACGACATCTTCCCGGATTCCGGCTTTTATCGGGAGGAAGGCCGCGATACCACGTTCGCCACCGTGCTCGAGCCGCTCGATGACGCTGCCTTCCTGTATTGGATCCGCACGGTGCCACTCGAAGTGGGCGAGCGCTACGAGTACGCGCGGTATTTCCGCCCCGATCGCAACCCGGTCATCATCGACGTGGTCCGCCGGGAGCGGGTGAGCGTGGCGGGAAAGAAGTGGCGTGCGCTGGTCGTACGTCCCAGGATTCCGCAGGGACGCGGGATCTTTGCCGAGAAATCGGAAACGCTGATCTGGCTGTCGGACGACGCGCGGCGGCTCGTGCTCGCGATTCAGTCCAACTTCTCGTTCGGGCAGGTGACGCTGAAGCTCAAGGATTACAAGGTCCCCGGGGCGGAGGAAACGGATCAGCCATGACCGATTACCGCGAAGCCGACTTCTCTCGCCTCAAGACCATCCCCGTCGCCAACCGCCCCAACAAAGTCGAACCTTCCCTGCTCGCGCACCCGCCCCATGCCTCCGACCGCTCGTTCAATGCCTTTCTCGGCGCGCTCCCATCAATTCTAGCGGCCCAGGATCTCCGCTACGTCGTCGAGCAGATCGTCGCGGCCGCTGGCACGCGCGCCATCGTCGCGATGTTGGGGGGCCACATCATCAAGGTGGGCCTCGGGCCGTTGCTCATCGCGCTCATGAAAAAACGTGCGGTTACCGTCGTTGCCATGAACGGTAGCGCGGCAATTCACGACTTCGAGCTGGCGGCCTACGGCGGCACCAGTGAGGACGTCGCGGCCGGACTGGGGGATGGGACCTTCGGCATGGCGGAAGAGACCGGACGCGAAATGAACGGCGCGCTGGCACGCGGGGCCAAAAGCGGCAGGGGCGCGGGCGAGGCGCTCGCGGAATACCTGCGCGCCAAGCCCGACCTTCCGGGCCGCGAAGTGTCCGTCCTGGTGGCATGCGCCGAGCTGGGCGTGCCGGTCACGGTGCATGCGGCCATCGGCGCCGAAATCATCCACCAGCATCCATCGGCCGATGGAGCGGCAATCGGCGCCACGAGTCACCGCGATTTCAAAAGGCTCGCGGGCTCGTTGCCGGGCCTCGACGATGGCGGCGTCGTCTTGAATCTCGGCAGCGCCGTGGTAATGCCCGAGGTGTTCCTCAAGGCGCTCACGATCGCGCGCAACTTGAACGACGGCCGGCCGAAGAACTTCACCGCGTGCGATTGCGACATGCAGCGGCACTACCGGCCGCGGGTAAATGTCGTCGAGCGGCCGACGCTCGCCGGCGGTCGCGGCATTCAGCTCACGGGCCATCACGAGATCCTGTTTCCCCTCATCGCATGGGCCATCTTATCGCGCCTCGACGGCTAGGGGCCGCGCTCCTGATGGCGGTCCTCACCGCGTGCGCTGCGCGGACCATCAAGCCGCGGGACGTCCGGACCCTGGGTGGAGGGACGGATGAGGTCCAAGCGCTCGTGCGGCTCGCGCTCATGCTCGATGCCGCTGGCGACCGCCGTGCCGACACCCTCTACAGCCCCGAGGCGCTGATCGTGGGAAACGCGCGCGTGCGTCTCGCGGCGCCGCGCTTTGCCGGCATCACCGGCACGCAGGGGCGCGTCGCGATAACAGCGTCGAGCGCTACGGTGGAAGGTCGCGTGGCGTGGGTGCTACTGGATTACCAATGGCTGAATCCGGCCGAGCGGCGTACCGAGGTCGGCCGGGCGACGGTGATCTGTGAGTGGCGGGGCAACAGCTGGAAAATCGTGCATGCGCACTCGAGCCAGCCGCTACCCTGGGAGCCTTAAGAAGTGGAGCGGCCCTTGATCATGTCGCGGACGCGGTCAGCCGTTGAGGGGCTGATGACGCGGAGCGCCATATAGAAGAAGAAGCCGATGACGGCCAGCGTGAGCACGGTCGTCGCGATGCCGAATAAACCGCCCACGATCCCGAAAATGAGCTTGAGCCCGAGCCAGGCGACAACCGCAAGTATGGCAAACCCGATGATGCTCCGGAACATGATTTCCTCCGTGGTGTCCGGTGCGACTGCAGGGTACGCCTAAATGTCGCACAAAGTTTCGTCCTCGGAAGTATTGGTCGCGGGCGGCGGCGTCATCGGCGCGGCGTGCGCGCGCGCGCTCGCGCTGAAGGGACTCACGGTCCTTCTTTGCGAGCCGGGCCCCGAGCACGGCGCCGCCTCCACCGCCTCCGCCGGCATCTTGGGCGCTCAAATCGAGCGAACCGACGACGCGTTGCGGGCGCTCGGCCTACGCGGCCGCGATCTCTACGACGGACTCGCCGCCGAGCTCACCGAAACGACAGGCATCGACATCGGATTGTGGCGCGAAGGCGTCGCCTCGCTGGCATTCGACGAGACCGAGGCGGAGCTGCTGCGCGAGGCGGTTGCGCGGCAGCGTCAGGCGGGACTGCGCTGCGACTGGCTCGCAGCAGCCGACGTGGCGGAGCGCTTCCCAGCCGTAGCGCCGTGCGTCGGCGCGATGTTCGCGCCCGAGGACGGCGCAGTGAATGCGCCGGCGTTGAGCCGGGCATTGCTCGCCGACGCGCGAGAGCGCGGCGTGCAGGTTTCTCGGGCGCGCGTCAATCGCATTCGTACCATTCTGGGCCGGGTCACGGAGGTTGCGACGTCGGCCGGTACGGTGCGCGTCGAGCACGTGATCGTGGCCGCTGGCGCCTGGAGTCCGCACATCGAGCACTTGCCGCGCACGTTGCCGGTCGCGCCGGTGCGCGGGCAGATCGCCGCGCTGCCCTGGCCCGATGGGATGCCGCGCGCGGTGATCTACTTCGATCACGGCTATATCGTCGCGCGTGACGGCGAGGCGCTCGTGGGCAGCACGATGGAACACGTAGGCTTCGACGCAAGTGTTACGGAATCAGGCGTCGCGCAACTCATGCATCTCGGTCAGCGACTCCTGCCCTGTCTTCCCGGGGTCCCCACCCGCACCTGGGCGGGGCTGCGGCCGATGACGCCCGACGGGCGGCCGATTGTCGGGCCGGATCCCGATGTGCGAGGTCTGTGGTACGCGACCGGCCACGGCCGCAACGGGATTTTGCTGGCCGGTCTCACCGCGGAGATCATCGCCAGCCTCGTGACGACGGGCACGTGCGAGGTAGAGATTGCATCTCTGGCTCCGGAGCGATTTACTTCCTAGATGTTTCGCAGTTGTGCCTTCTGCAACGCGGCATTTGACGGGGATGGCGGACCATCGGGCCTTGGCGTCGGCCGGCGACTTGCGTTCGACGAATGGCGCGGCCGGTTGTGGGTGGTGTGCCCCCGCTGCAGCCGCTGGAACCTCACTCCCTTCGACGACCGCCTCGAGCGCATCGAAGCCGTGGCGCGCGCCGCAACGCAGGGTCGCATCGCCGCATCGACCCAACAGGTCGCGCTGATTCGCTGGGAGCGCTACGATTTCGTGCGCGTGGGCAAGCCGCCACGCGTCGAGCTCGCAACGTGGCGCTATGGGGAACGGCTGCGCAATCGCCAGCGGGAACGCATGAAGGTCGTCGTGCCGCTCACCGTGGCGGCCATCGGACTCGGCATCGCGGCCAACGTCGCCGCGGGCGGCGGATTCGGCGTCATCGTCTGGAATATCCACCGCGTCGCCGATTGGATGTATCTGCGCATGGTCGGCCGTCGCAAAGTGACGATGGTGGAACCACCTCTGTGCGCGCACTGTGGCAGCGTGATGCAGCTGCGCGCCCGCCACGTGCAGCACGCTCGCATGGTGCCGGACCGTCACGCCGACATGGTAGTGCTCGTCAGCTGTCCGCGCTGCCATCGCGAAGGCGCGCAGCTGACGGGCGGCGACGCCATTCACGTGCTGCGCCAGGGCCTGACCTATTTGAATCTCGTGCGCGGAGGGCGGCGGCGGGCAGAAGATGCGGCACGCGAGGTCGACTCCATGGGCGGCGCCGACCAACTGGTCCGCGACGTCGCGCGCCGCGAGCTGACCTTGCGATCGTTGCGGCCCGAACGCGGCTTGGCGCTCGAGATGGCGGTTGACGAGCGCGCCGAGGTCGAAGAGCTCGAGCGGCAGTGGAAAGAAGCAGAGGAAATCGCGGAGATCGCAGACGGTGCTTTGGGAACGTCGACGGAGATCGAAAACGCGTTGCGCCGGATTAAGAACCAGGACGGGGATCAACCGTCTGGTTGAAAAATGGCCTACCCGGCCCCTTGAGCACCGACTATCTTCGAGTTTCATGGCCGCCCCCGCCCCGCTAGTTCAAATCAGCTCTGCTCCAAGCACAAACGGGGGGCCTCGCAAGCCGTCGTGGCTGAAGGTCAAAGCCCCGGGCGGTCCCAACTACCTCGCCCTCAAGCACATGATGCGCGAGCTCAAGCTCCATACCGTATGTGAGGAAGCGCACTGTCCGAATATCGGAGAGTGCTGGGAGCATCAGGCGGCGACGTTCATGATCCTCGGCGACGTCTGCACGCGGAATTGCGCGTACTGCGCGGTCGCGCACGGGACGCCGGCGCCGCTCGACGCCGGCGAGCCGCAGCGCCTGGCCGACGCGGTGGCGCAGATGCGACTGAAGCACGTGGTCATCACGAGCGTGGATCGCGACGATTTGCCAAACGGGGGCGGCGAGATGTTCGCCGCGTGCATCGAGGAGATTCGGCTGCGGCTTCCCGAGACGTCAATCGAAGTCTTGATCCCCGACTTCAAAGGCAATCCCGAAGCGCTCCGCCTGATCGTTGACGCCCGACCCGACATTCTGAATCACAATCTCGAGACCATTGCCCGCCTCTACCGGATCGCGCGCCCCGGCGGACGATATCCGCGCGCCTTGGAGCTGCTCGCCAACGCGAAGGCGCGGAATCCCGAGCTGCTGACGAAGTCGGGTCTCATCTGCGGGTTGGGCGAAGAGTGGGACGAGCTGCGCGCCGCGATGCGCGATCTGCGCGCCGCCCAGGTCGACATCGTCACCATCGGACAATATCTCCGTCCGTCGGATGCGCATCTCCCCATCGCCCGCTGGTACACGCCGGACGAATTCGCCGAGCTCAAGCGCTACGGCATGGCACTCGGCTTCCGGCACGTGGAGTCGGGGCCACTGGTTCGCTCGAGCTATCACGCGTGGGAGCAGGTAGAGGCGGCGACGGCATGACGGCAACCGCCCGATCCGCAAAAGGCTCGGCGCAGTCAGGGGAAGAGCTGCATCTGCGCATGCTACGGCAGATGCTGCTGATTCGCCGGTTCGAAGAAAAAGCGGCGGAAGCCTACGCGCTCGGGAAGATCGGCGGATTCTGCCATCTGTACATCGGGCAGGAAGCCGTCGGCGTCGGTGCCCTCGCGGCGTTGCGCGAGGACGACTACGTCATCTGTTCCTACCGTGAGCACGGCCAAGCGCTCGTCAAAGGAATTCCTGCGCGGACGGTGATGGCGGAGCTGTTCGGTAAGGCGACGGGGTGCTCGAAGGGCAAGGGCGGCTCGATGCATCTGTTCGACGCGAGCCGCGGCTTCATGGGTGGCCACGGGATCGTGGGCGCGCACATTCCCCTCGGCGCCGGCCTCGCGTTCGCGAGCAAGTATAAAGAGAGCGATCAGGTCTGCGTTTGCTTCTTCGGCGAAGCCGCCGTCAACATTGGCGCATTCCACGAGACGCTGAACATGGCGTCGGTATGGAAGCTTCCCATCATTTTCCTCTGCGAGAACAACCGCTACGGGATGGGAACGGCGTTCGAACGCGTTGCCGCGGTGACCGACATCGTCGAGCACGCCTGCAGTTACGATATGGCCGCGGAGCAGGTGGACGGCATGAACGTGCTGACGGTCTACGACGCGACACGGCGCGCCGTGGAGCGGGCGCGCAAGCAGAGCCATCCTACGCTGCTGGAAGTGCGGACCTATCGCTTCATGGGCCACTCCATGTCCGACCCGCTGCACGGGGTGTATCGGACCAAGGACGAGGTGGAAGAGCAGAAGGCGCGCGATCCTATCACCCATCTCGCCGGGAAGCTGAAAGAGGACGGTGTGATCGACCAAGCGGCGCTCGACGCGCTCGACGCCGACGTCCACGCTGAGGTCGATGAAGCGGTGAAGTTCGCCGACGAGAGTCCCGATCCCGATCCCGAGCAGCTCTTCACCGACGTGCTGGTCGACTGATGGCCACACTCACCTACCGGGACGCGTTGAATCAGGCGCTGCGTGAGGAGATGCAGCGCGACGCCAACGTGTTTCTGATGGGTGAAGAGGTTGGCGTGTATCAGGGCGCCTACAAAGTGAGCCGCGGCCTGCTCGAAGAATTCGGCCCCAAGCGCATCGTGGATACGCCGATCGCCGAGCTCAGCTTCACGGGCATCGGTGTCGGCGCCGCGATGGGCGGTCTGCGGCCCGTGATCGAATTCATGACATGGAATTTCGCTATCCTGGCGCTCGACCAGATCGTGAACGCCGCCGCCAAGATGCTGTACATGTCGGGCGGCCAGATTCCGATGCCGATCGTATTTCGCGGTCCCAACGGCGCGGCGCTGCAGCTGTCCTCGCAGCACTCGCAAGCGTGGGAGAGCTGGCTGGCTCACATCCCGGGGCTCAAAGTCGTCGCACCGGCGACGCCCGCTGACGCCAAGGGACTGCTCAAAGCGGCCATCCGCGACAACAATCCGGTCATCGTGCTGGAAGGCGAAATGCTGTACAACGTGAAGGGCGAGGTCCCGGACGGAGAGCATGTCGTCCCAATTGGCCGGGCGGACGTCAAGCGTGAAGGCACGGACGTGACGCTGGTGTGCCATTCGAAGACCGTCAGTGTCGCGCTCAAGGCCGCTGAGCAGCTCGCGCAGGACAGCATCTCAGCGGAGGTGGTCGACTTGCGCTCCATCCGGCCGCTCGATGAAGCAGCGATTCTCGCCTCGGTGAAGAAGACGAACCGCGCAGTAGTCGTGGAAGAGGGATGGCCGCATGCGGGAATCGGCGCCCAAGTCGTGGATATCATTCAACGCGACGCCTTTGACGATCTCGACGCGCCGGTTCAGCGAGTCACGCAGGCGGACGTCCCGATGCCCTACAACAAGCTGCTGGAACGCGCCGCCAAAGCGTCGCCCGAGAAGGTCGTCGCCGCGGCGCGCCGCACGCTGTACCTCGAGTAATCGCCATGGCCACCAAGGTCCACATGGAAGCGCTGTCGCCCACGATGGAAGAAGGGCGGCTCGTGAAGTGGACGAAAAACGAGGGTGATGCCGTGAAGTCGGGCGACACGCTCGCTGAGGTGGAAACCGATAAGGCGGTCATGGAGCTCGTGGCCCGCGCAGATGGACAGCTGATCAAGGTGCTGGTGAAGGAAGGGACGACGGTGCCGGTGGGGAACGTCGTCGCGTGGATTGGAAAGCCGGGCGAAAACATAGACGGCGCAGGGAGCGCGGAGCAGGGAGCATCCACGCCGAAAGCGGAGCCGGCCGCTGGCCCCACACCCAGGGCTGGTCCGACACCACCACCTCCACCCGCTACCCCGGCCCCCGCGCCTGTCGT
>JBHEMG010000092.1:0-7693 GCA_046262715.1 Gemmatimonadales bacterium | reverse complement strand
GCTTTGAATGCGCGATCCAGAAGCTCGCGCCCGCCTGCGATCACTGTGGCTGCAAGATCATCGGTCACGGGATTGAGGCGGATGGGACGTTCTATTGCTGCGCGCATTGCGCGCGCGAAAGCGGCGTGACCAGCGTCGCCGATCACGCCTGAGCCAGCGGAGGACATCATGCCACGATATGGTCGAGCAGCCAGCAAACGCGTCGCGAGCGCCGTGCGTCGCCAGAAACGGGGAACGCTGCGCAGCGGCAAAGGTGGCCGCGGCGGGCCCGTGAAGAGTCGCAAGCAGGCGATCGCCATCGGGCTGTCGGAAGCCCGGAAAAAAGGCGCGAAGGTTCCCCGCGGGCGCGGATCGAGCCGCTAATCCTTGACACCCGAGGGTCGGGGCGCCTTTTTGCAAGGCACCCCGACCTTTTTTTTGAGGGCTCGCGATTTGCGTCCGCAGTGCTGCATGTGTGGCCAACCCATTTCGAGCACCGCCACTGACCCCGTCGCGCTTCGCGGCGCGGGTACGACGGCGCTCGCCGTCCATGGCGCCTGTCTCGTGGATCACCGTTCGCAGGAGAACGGCGTGACCACGGCTCCGCGCGCAGGCGAGTTTCCCTCCCCCCCGGCCCCGCAGGAGTTGCTGGCGGCGATCGTCGAGTCTTCCGACGATGCCATCATCAGCAAGACGCTCGACGGGATCATCACGTCGTGGAATCAAGGCGCGCAGCGGTTACTGGGATATACGCCTGAGGAAATCATTGGCCGGCACATCACCACGATTATTCCGGAAGACCGCCGGGACGAGGAGATCGTCATCCTCAGCAAGCTGCGAAAAGGCGAGCGCATCGATCACTTCGAGACGATCCGCCAAGCGAAGGACGGTACGCTCCTCGATATCTCCCTGACGATCTCGCCGATCCGCAACGAGGCGGGGGTGGTGGTTGGCGCGTCGAAGGTGGCGCGCGACGTCTCGCTGCAGAAACGCGTGCGTCGCGAGCTCGAGCAGGCCGATCAACGCAAGAACGAATTCCTGGCACTGCTGGCGCACGAGCTGCGCAATCCGCTCGGCCCGATTCGCCACGCCGTGAAGATCCTGCGCGCCCGCACGCCATCCCCGGAAGAGCTGCAGTGGGCAACCAGCATTATCGATCGGCAAGCCGAGCACATGACCCGCCTGGTGGAGGACTTGCTCGACGTCGCGCGCATCACGCGCGGCACGATCGAGCTACGACGCGAACGGGTCGATGTCGCCGCGATCCTCAAATCCGCCGTCGAGGCGAGTCGGCCCTTGATCGAGAAGTCGCGCCACCAACTCACGGTCTCCGCGCCGGCCGAGCCGGTGTACGTGGACGGCGACCCGACCCGGTTGACGCAGATCGTCTCGAATCTCCTCGACAACGCCGCCAAGTACACCGACCCCGGTGGGCAGATTTGGCTTTCCGGCCAGCGTGAGGGCGATTCCGCGGTCATCACCGTCAAGGATTCGGGCATCGGCATTCCTTCGGAGATGCTGCCGCGGATATTCGACATGTTCACGCAGGCGGGCATGTCGCTCGAGCGCGCGCAGGGAGGATTGGGCGTGGGCCTTTCGCTGGTCGAGCGGCTCGTGAAGCTGCACGGCGGGACCGTCGTCGCCGCTAGCGCAGGCGCCGGCAAAGGAAGCCGATTCACCATTCGGCTGCCGGCTGTGAATCGCCAGGCTGCCGCTGAGCGACGCGCACCCAGCGCGCCCGCGCCGGGCAACCGCTGCCGGATTCTCGTCGTGGACGACAACGTAGACTCGGTCGACAGTCTCGCGATGCTGTTGCGGATGCTGGGGCATGAGGTCGCGACCGCCAACGACGGCGCGGGTGCGCTCAGTGCGGCCGACGAATTCCGTCCCGGCGTTGCCATTCTCGATATCGGGTTGCCAAAGCTGAACGGCTACGAGCTGGCCAAGCAGCTGCGCGCCAAGCCCTGGGCTCGGGAAATGGTGCTCGTCGCACTCACGGGCTGGGGACAACCAGAGCACCGCCGCCGCTCGGCGGAATCGGGGTTCAATCACCACCTCACCAAACCGGTCGAATTCGACACGCTGCAGAACATCCTGGCGTCGGCGAATGCCTGCGAGCCGGGCGGGACGATCGGCGCCCACTGAGCGCGGTTCGGCGCTATCTTTTTCCGATGCGCTTCACCGTTGGGTTCGTTCTGTTGGCCGCCGTGGCTGCTTCGCCGCCGCCGCCCCCCACGTATCGCGTTCTGGTTGCGAGTGAGTCAGGCGACATCGTCACCGAGCTCACATGGGATGGTACGGCGTTGGCTGTTGCCAAAGTCGTTCCGGTCGGCGTCATGCCCGCCGATATCGATGGCCCCCACAATGTGACGGTCGCGCCCGACGGCTCGGCCTGGTACGTCACGATCGCCCATGGCACGCCCTACGGCTCGCTCTGGAAAATGAGCGGCGCGACCGATTCGCTGCTGGGCCAGGCGCAGGTAGAGATGTTTCCTACAACCGTCGCGTTGACCCCGGACGGGGCGCTTGCGTTCGTGGCCAATTCCGACTTCCACGGCGATCACCCGCGCGTCAACGTCGTCACCATCGTGCAGACGGCGACGATGACGCCAGTCACGAACCTGCACGCGTGCGACATGCCCCACGGCGTGAAGGTCAATCATGCCGGTACGGCGGTGTACGTGTCGTGCATGAACTCCGATGAGATTCTCGAGATCGACCGCCAGTCGCTGCGGATCCGGCGCCGCCACAAGACGGGCGAAGGCATGGGCATGCCGGGCATGCCGATGCACGCCGGTGGGGCGGGGCCCCCAGCGCACGACTGTATGCCGACGTTCGTGTCCGTTTCGCCCGACGACCGCCGGTTGTACGTCGCCTGCAATCACGGCAATACGCTGCAGGTACTCGATGCGGGCTCGCTCGAGGTGATACAGGAAATCCCCGTCGGCGCGGGGGCATACAACGTCGAGCCCTCCAGCGACGGGCACTGGGTCATCGTGACGAACAAGAAAGCGCAGAGCGTGTCGCTCATCGACGCGCAGCGTCTCGTCGAAGTCGCGAAGATCCCGACCTCCAAGAGCCTGCCGCACGGTGTCGCATATTCTCCCGACGGCCGATGGGCCTTCATCTCCCAGGAGAGCGTGGGCGCCGATCCGGGCGCCGTCGACGTCATCGACCTGTCCACTCACGCGCGCGTCGCCAGCATCGCCGTGCCACGCCAGCCCACCGGCATCGCGATCCTCCGTACGCCATGACCCATACCACGACCGTTTCCCTCGCGCCCGCCGAGGTACTCGCACGCGCGCAGCAGTTCTTCGCCGAGCGCATTCCCAACTCCGCTGCGTTCGTCGAGCAACAGGGGCCGAGCTTCCTCAACCTGCGCGGCCAGGGGGGCGAGGAGCTGGTCATAGCGGTATGGCAGGATCCGGCTGTGGGGGCGGGGATCACGCGGGTACGTGCCTCCACGCTGTTCTTCGATCAGGCGCTCGACCGCTTCTTTTCCACGCTGCCGCTCGCGTCACAGATCGAGATCGTGTGACGGCGGTACTGACGCGCTATCCCGTACGCGTCATGGTGACGTCGGCCTGGGAGCGCGTGGCGATTCAGGTGGACGACACCACCACCGTCGCGCAGCTGAAGCGCGAAGCGCTCAGCGCCGCACTCAAGACCAGCGCGGACGAGCAGGCGTTCGTCGTGAAGTTCCGCGGCGCGGCGGTGCTGGATGAATCCACGACGTTGGGTGCCCTCGGCGCGGTGGCGAATGCGCCATTCATCGTGCTGCCCGGGCGTCGTCAAGCAGTTCGGTGAGCACCGCCGCGTTTACCCGCGCCGTCACGATTTTCGCCATCGGCTTCTTGCTGCTCGATGCGGTGCTGTTTGCCTTCGTCCAGCGCTTTGTGTGGGCAGCCGGCTGCGCGATTGCGGCAGCGCTCGTCGTGGTGGGGTGGCGCCGTTATCGCCGCGCGATGGCTGAGCTCGCCGCTGCCCGCCGCGAGATGAAGCGCGAGGTCGAGTCGCTGCGCGATTTGCTGCATACCCACCGCCCGAACTAGGTGACCACCGCAGTCGTCTGGAATCCCGCCTGCCGGCATCACTACGGCGGCGCGGGGCACCCCGAGCGCCCGCAGCGATTCGAGGCGGTGCTGGAAGCGTTGCGCCGGCCCGACATCGTGTCGCACATCGCCTGGGTCGAGTCGGCGCCGGCGGATCGCGTCGCGATCGAGCGTGTGCATCCCGCCGGCTACATCGACATGCTCGAAGCATTGGATCGACGTGGCGGCGGCGCGCTGGACGCCGACACGTTGCTCGGCGCACGCAGCTGGGAAAGCGTGCTCGCGTCGGCGGGTGTCGCCCTGGCCGCCGTGCGGGAAGGCACGACACAGGGCCGTGCTTTCGGCATCACCCGTCCCCCCGGCCACCACGCGCTCGCTGAGCGCGCCATGGGCTTCTGCTTCCTCAATAATGTCGCGCTCGCCGCGCGAGAGGCCCAGCGGCTCGGTCATCAGCGCGTCCTCATCGTCGACTGGGACGTGCATCACGGCAACGGCACGCAGGCGATTGTCGAGCGGGACCCGTCGATTCGTTTCGTGTCGATGCATCAATATCCGTGGTATCCCGGAACGGGGGCCGCCGAGGAGCGCGGCGTCGGTAACGTGTTCAACGTGCCGCGCCCCGGCGGATTGCCGCGCGCGGTGTACGCGCGCGATTTGCTCGCGGCCGTCGATGCGGCGTTGGTCGACTGGCGGCCCGATATCCTGCTCGTCTCGGCGGGATTCGATTCGCTCGCCGGCGACCCGCTGGGCGAGTTCACGCTCGAGCCCGAGGACATCACCGACTGGACGGAGGCGCTGCGCGAGCGGATGGGAACGCGTCCGGTGGTCGCGGTGCTGGAGGGCGGCTATCGCCTCGATCTGCTTGCCGCCGGTGTCGTGGCTCTCGTGCGCGCGCTATCTTGAAGTTGTGACCGTCACCACCACACCTACGCAGCAGCCTCAAGCCTCCAAGAACTGGCCCGCAAGCATATACCGGCGGCCCGACGGTACGCTGGAGCAGGACGTGTCGCCCACTCGCATCCGCGAGATTCTCCAGGCCGGTGAGGGCGAGCTGTGGGTGGATATCGACAGCACCAGCATGCATCAGCACGCGCTGCTCGAAAAGGTATTCGAATTCCATCCGCTCTCGATCGAAGACACCCTCTCGCCCGGCACGCGCGTCAAATACGAAGAGTACGAGCGCTACATCTTCGTCGTCATGGCGGTGATTCGCTTCGATGAAGGCACGCCGGAGCCGTTCGATATGGCCACGGCGAACCTGTACTTCTTCCTCGGCAAGAATTTCCTGGTGACGGTGCACGCGCTGCCGTCCAAGAGCTGCGCCGCGGTGCGTGAGCGCCTGATGCGCAGCCCCGAGCTGCTCGGACGCGGCGTCGAGATGACGATGCACAACATCTTCGATCAGTCGGTGGACGCCTATTTCCCGCTGGTGGAAGAGCTCAATACGCTGGTGGACGTCTTGGAAGAGCGGCTGTTCGACAAGTTCGACACGGGGCTGATTCACGAGATCTTCAAGGCCAAGCGCGCCGCGTTTTCGTTGCGGCGCCAGGTCGGCCCCCTGCGCGAAGTCCTCAATATTCTGACGAACCGGCCGTGCGGGTTCATCCGGGCCGACACGCAGCTCTATTACCGTGACGTGTACGACCACACGATCCGCATCGTGGAATCGATGGACACCGTGCGCGACTTGCTGGCGGGCGTGCTGGAAACCTTCCTCTCACAGACGTCGAATCGCTTGAACACCGTGATGAAGCAGCTGTCGATCGTCGCGACGATCGCGCTGCCGCTGATCGTGATCGCGGGAATCTTCGGGATGAACTTCAGCAGGATGCCCTTCACCCATAATCCGTACGGGTTTTACGGGGCCCTGCTGGTGATGGCCGTGACGTCCGGTGTCATCATGGCGTGGCTCAAGAAAAATCGATGGCTTTGAAGCTGGTCGTCGAGCAGTGCTCCATTACCACCCGTCATCCCTTCGCCATCGCCCGTGGCTCGACCACCGGCTACCAGCGCGCCTGGGTGCGGATCGTCGATGGCGACGGCGCCGAAGGATGGGGCGAAGCCGACCCGTCGTCGTTCTACGGCGAAACGCTCGACACCGTGCGCGCGGGCTTCGCGCGGCTGGCCTCGCAGCTGCCGAGCGACCCGTTCGACCTCGAGGCCGCTGAAGCGCGCTGGGAGAACGCGCTGCCGCGCAACGGCGCCGCGCGCGCCGCGCTCTCGGCCGCGTTGCACGATCTGGTGGGGAAGAAGCTTGGCCAACCGCTGTGGCGGCTGTGGGGCCTCGATCCCAAGAAGGCGCCGCTGTCCTCCTTTACGATCGGCCTCGACACCCCCGAGAAGATCCGCGCCAAGGTGCGCGAGGCGGACGAGTATCCGATCCTCAAGATCAAACTGGGCACTGATAACGACGAAGAGATCCTGCTGACGATCCGCGACGCCACGGACAAGCCGTTACGCGTCGACGCCAACGCCGGCTGGACCGTCGCGCGCGCCAAGGAAATGATCCCCAAGCTCAAAGATTTTGGCGTCGAGTTCCTGGAGCAGCCCCTCGTGCCCGATGACCTGGACGGTTTGGCCGAGGTGCGGCGTGTCGCGTCCGCGCATCATCTGCCGATCGTCGTGGACGAGAGCTGTCTCGTTGCCGGCGATATTCCCCGCTTGGTCGGCCGCGCGGACGGGATCAACATCAAGCTCGCCAAGTGCGGGTCGCTGCGCGAAGCACTGCGCATGATCGCTACGGCGCGCGCGCATGGCATGCTCGTGATGGTCGGCTGCATGATCGAGACGTCGCTCGGCATCACCGCCGCGGCGCATTTCACGCCGCTCGTCGATGCCGCCGACCTGGATGGCGCGGCGCTCACGCTGGACGATCCGTTCACGGGAGCCACGATTCGCGGCGGTCAGATTCGCCTGCCCACGGAGCCCGGTCTCGGCGTCCGGCGCAGATGACTGCGCCGCGCTACGCCGCGGTCGTCCTGCCCGTCCCGGTAAGCCGCCCTTACATCTACGAAATCCCCACAGGGCTGCGGGACCGCGTCGTCCCCGGTGCTCGCGTCGTGGTCCCGATTCGGCGCCGCAGCGTCATCGGCATCGTCACGAGCGTCGACACGCCACAGCCACCGGCGGGCGTCGGCATCAAGGCGCTTGCGACCGCGCCGGATGCGGAGCCGGCGCTCTCGCCCGCGCTGCTCGAGCTGGCCCGCTGGATGTCGGATTACTACGGCGCGCCCCTGGGTCTCGCGCTGCGCGCAATTTTGCCCGGACCGCTGTGGAGCGTGACGCGCCCGGCGGGGCCGGCGCCCGCCGCCGAGCGACTGTTGGTGCTCACCGGTAATGGCATGGATTCGCTGCTCGAGCGCGAGCGGCGTTTCAAGCGCGCACCCAAGCGCCGAGCGCTCTACGAAACGGTCGAAGCCCTGGGCGGCTCGGCCCCCCTCTCGCACCTCACGCGGCAGCTCAAGCCGTCGGCGAGCGCGCTCGACGGGCTGGTGGAGCAGGGGCTCGCGCGCATCGAGCACGTCCCGGAGATGCGCGACCCATTCGCGGGCCTCTCGTCGCCGCCGCCCCCCTCGCTCACGGATGATCAGCGCGCGGTCGTGCAAGGGATTGCGGCTACTCCGCTGGAGCAGCCGATCTTGCTCCATGGCGTCACGGGATCG
>JBHEMG010000091.1:0-15831 GCA_046262715.1 Gemmatimonadales bacterium | reverse complement strand
GCCGGGAATCGGCTTGACGCCCCACATCACGGCAAAGCGGTCGTACGGTCCGACGCGAGGCAGCAGCCACTCGAGATCGATCTTGTCTTCCGGTTGGACGAGATAGTTGTAGCGCGCGTAGTCCATGATGGACGGGCTCGTTCCCTTCATACGGCAGGTGAAGGTCTTGCTGCGCAGGGAGTCCACGGGATAGTAGGTGGACGCCACCATGTTGTGCCGCAGGCCGATGCTGTGCCCCACTTCGTGCATCGCCACGTACGCCACCATCAGTCCCATCAAGGAATCGGGAAACGGCAGCGTGCGCGCCCGCGGGTCGGCGGCACCGGCCTGCGTCCAGTACCACGCTTCCACCAGACTCGTCACGTTGTGATAGAAGCCGATATTGGCGTTGAGGATCTCACCCGAGCGGGGATCGCTCAGCCGCGGGCCGTACGCGTTCTCGATCGTGGAAGGCAGCCACCGGATCGTGGAATTGCGGGCATCATCGAGATCGAAATCGGCGCTGTCGGTGGGTGCCACGCGGGCGACGATGGCGTTGCTGAACCCGGCGGCGCGGAACACCGGCTCCCACATCTCGACCCCTTTGATCAACCACGGCCGCCATTTGGCGGGCGTCGCGGGATCGATCCACCAGGTAATGGGCTGCACCGGGTCGGAGACCGCGGCATTCGGATCCTTCGGCTCGAGCCGGTAGCGTTGGATGTAGCAGCGGCGCGGCCCGAAGACGCGCGTCTCGTCGTAATTCTCGAAGGTCAGGTTGAAGTAGCCGACGCGGTCGTCGCATAGCCGGGCCATCATCGGCTGGTCGGGCAGCAGCACCATCGAGTAGTTCATCAGCATCGTAATCGAGTTCAGCGAGCGGTTGGGCGGACCGCCGGCCGGCCCTGGCACCGAATCGACTTCGAAGGTCTGGAGCGCGCTCACCTCGATGTTGCGCGGGAACGCGCGCGCGCGATCGACCACCGAGCGCGTTGGATCCATGCGGCGCACCCGCACGCCCGATTGGCGCAGATTCAGCTCGGCGACGTCCGTTGTGAACAGGCGCGTCGCTTCGATCACCGCGTTGCTATCCGGGGTGTGCCACGACGCGACGTCGAAGCCCATGATGATCGGCGCGATGTTGGAGAGCCGCACCGCGCGCGCGACGGGCTGCGTGCTGTCGGCGCGCATGGCGTAGGATACGATGCGGAGGAACACCTTGTTGCCCATCCGCTCCCACACCACGATGCGATTGCTGATTTCCTCCCCGGCGTAGCGGATGCCGCGGACCGTGCCGCGCTGGTCGGCCACGATCAGGAACTCCCGGCCGAACATCGCCTTGGGGATCTCATAAAACAGCTTCTCGCCAATGCGATGGATGATGAAGATGCCCGAATCGGTCACCGCGCCCGCGGTGATCACCTGGTTGTAGGGTTTCGGGGCGGTGGCATCCGGCGTCTGACCACGCCCGCCGGCCGCGCGCGCCGTATCTTGGCGGGCGGAAGCGGGTGCAGGGGGTGAGCTCGCGGCGCGGGAGGTGGCCGTCGAGCACGCGAGGATTCCGAGGACGCCGCATGTCAGCAGTACGCGCAAGGACCGCATCGCCGAAAGAGATTAGGCCGCACTAGCCGTTCCGTCCAGTGGCATGGACACCGGAGGAGGTTGCATCTTGGTCCTATGAGCAAGAGCCTGCGCGTGTTCATTCTCATCGTCGTCATTGCCGCCATGATCTATGGCGCGGCATTGACGCTCGCGCTGACACGGCAGCTGAGTTCCGCAACCGCGATCATCGTCCTGGTGGTCGGCGCCGTGCTCCTTCCCGTTATGCTGTGGCTGCTGCGGCGTCGCATGTGGATTCCCCTCACCGCGCTGCAGCGCGGTATCGAGCGCGTTTCCGACGGCGATTTGACGGCGCAGGTGCCGGTCACGCGCGACGACGAGCTGGGCATCGTCACCACCCACTTCAATCAGATGACGCGCGTGCTGCGCGACCGCGCCGAGGAACAGGGACGGTTCGCGGCGGCCGGGGAGCTGCTGGGTGGAGTCGCGCACGAGGTCAACAATCCGCTGATGGCGATCGCCAGTCACGCCGAGCTGCGATTGGCGGACGCGAATCTTCCGGCGGAGCAGCGCGGTGAGATGCAGAGCATCCTGCGGCAGGCCCAGCGCGCCGCCAAGCTCCTGCGCGGGTTGCTGCGCTTCGTGCGCGCCGGCGAAAAGCGCGCAGCCACCGTCAACATGAACGACGTGGTGCGCAGCGCGATCGACCTCGTCTCCTATCGCTTCACGATCGAAGAAATCTCCATCGAGGGACGGCTCGATCCCGAGCTGCCGACGGTGATCGGCGACGGGAACCGGCTGGAGCAGGTCATCGTCAACCTGCTCAGCAACGCGCTCGACGCGCTGCGCGCCGTGAAACCGCCCCGCCGGCTCATTGTGGATTCGTTCCCCGACGAGACCGGCGGTCGCGTGTGTGTCACGGTGACCGACAACGGCCCGGGGGTTGCCCCGGAGATCGCGCCGCGCCTGTTCCGGCCTTTCGCGAGCACCAAGGGCATTCGCGGCACCGGCCTGGGGCTCTATATCTCGCGCCAGCTGGTACGGGAGGCGGAGGGCGAGCTGGATCTGGTGCAGCAGGGACACGGCGGCGCGCGTTTCCTCCTCTGGCTGCCCTGCTCTCGGTCCTTCGTCCCGTCCCAGCCCGTGGTGGTCCCGCCGCCCCCATCCCTCCCTGCCAAGAGTCTCGCCGACATTCGGGTGCTGCTCGTCGATGATGAAGAGCTGATTCGGCGGCCGATGGCGCGATTTCTGACCAAGCGTGGCGCAGAGATCAAAGAGGCGCCGGACGGGTTGGCGGCATTGGAACGCCTCACCGAGGGGTTCGATCCGCACATCATCCTGGCAGACTTACGCATGCCAAGAATGGACGGCGCGGAATTTTACGAGCGATTGCAGCAGGAGCATCCCGCCCTGGCGGAGCGGGTGCTGTTTCTTTCCGGCGACATCACGCACCTCGCCGGTCGGGGCTTGTCGGAGGTGCCACGCGACCGCGTCCTGGTAAAGCCCGTGGAGCTGGCTGAGTTGGAACGACGCATCGCCAGCTTCGTGCGCGAGAAGGCCGCGTGAGGGGGCTCAGTCGCGCGTAATCAACCGCGCCGCACGCTCGTAGAAGAAATAATCCCACGCCCAGTTCAGCAGGACGAACAGCTTGTTGCGGAATCCAATCAGCTGCACGATGTGGACGACGAGCCACATCACCCACGCGGGAAAACCGCTCCAGTTTATCCCGAACACGTGCGCCACGGCCGCATTGCGGCCGATGGTCGCCAGCGTTCCCTGATCGCGATAGCGAAACGGCGCGAGGGGCTTGCCCTCGAGCGCGCGCGCGATGTTGCCCGCCACCCACTTCCCCATCTGGATCGCCACGGGGGCGACCATCGGCATCGGCACGCCGTTCTCTTCGTGGTACGCGGCATCCCCGATGATGAACACCTCGGGATGCCCCGGCACTTGCAGTGTCGGCTCGACCGCAATCCGCCCCTGTCGCGCGGCCGGCACGCCCAGCGCGGCGTTGAGCCGGCTCGCTCGCACTCCCGCCGCCCAGATCACGGTGTGGGCGGGAATCATCTCGCCGCTCTTGAGGCGGACCCGTTCGCCGCTGAAATCGGCGACCGCGGCGTTGAAGCGCACCTCGATCCACTTGCGCCACAACGTGCGCCCAGCGGCTTCGCGCAGGCGCTCCGGCATCGCGGCGAGCAGTCGGTCGGTGGCTTCGAGCAAGAGAATGCGGACGTCCTTGATGTTGAGCCGCGGATAATCTTTGACCAGCACGAGGCGGATGAGCTCGGAGAGGGCGCCCGCCATCTCGACGCCGGTCGGTCCCCCGCCGACAACGACGAATGTGAGCGTGGCGCGGCGGCGGTCGGGATCGGGCTCGAGCATCGCCTGCTCGAAGCAGGTGAGGACGTGATTGCGGATCGCGACCGCATCAGGGATGTCCTTGAGGCCGAGCCCGTTCTGCTGCAGCGACTCGAGGCCGAAGAAGTTGGTCTCGCCGCCCGGCGACAGCACAAGGAAGTCGTAGTCGATCGGACCGGCGCTGGTGTCGAGCCGGCGCTGAGCGACATCGACGCCCCGCACATCGACGAGCCGGAAATCGAAATTCTTCTGGCCTCGGAGAATCGCGCGCACCGGCTTGGCGATCTGCTCGGGCTCGAGCCCCGCAGTCGCCACCTGGTACAGCAATGGTTGAAAGAGATGGTAGTTGTTGCGGTCGAGCAGAACGACGTTCACGGCAACACGGCGCAAGGCGCGCGCGGCGTTCAAGCCACCGAATCCTCCTCCAACGACGACGACTACTTTGTCAGCTTGCGCCACAACGCGGCGAGCGGATCGTAGTGCGCGTCCACGACCCGTTCCTTCAGCGGAATGATGGCGTTATCGGTGATCGTGATATGCTCGGGACACACTTCCGTACAGCACTTCGTGATGTTGCAGAACCCGATGCCGCCCTCCGTCCGCAGGTGCTCGCGGCGATCAACCTCGTCCAGCGGATGCATCTCGTACACGGCCGCGCGCACCACCATCGCCGGCCCCATGAACGCGTCGTGCTTTTCGTGCGTGCGCAGGACATGACAGACATCCTGGCACAGGAAGCACTCGATGCATTTCCGGAACTCCTGCGGCCGTTCGACTTCGTACTGATACATCCGCCATGTGCCGTCGGGAGCGTCGGGCGCACGGGGTTGGAACGCCGGAATCCGCTTATTGACCTCGTAATTCCACGACACGTCGGTGACGAGATCCTTGATGATCGGGAACGCCTTCATCGGGGTCACCGTGATCGCCTCATCGTCTGGATAGTCCGACATCCGAGTCATGCACATGAGCCGCGGCTTGCCATTGATCTCCGCCGAGCATGAGCCGCACTTGCCTGCCTTGCAGTTCCAACGGACCGCGAGGTCGGGCGCCTGCTCGGCTTGAATGGCGTGGACCGCGTCGAGCACGACCATGCCTTCACTCGCCTTCACTTCATAGTCCTGGAGCGCCCCACCCTCACGCGTTCCTCGAAACACTCGAAATCGCGTCACTTGCCTTCCTTAATGATGGCCAGAAGATCGGCGGGGAGCGGCGGCTGTGCCTCACGCCGCACCGCCATGCGGTCCCCTTCTTTCTTAATTACGATCTGCTCGCGCGCCTGCCGCTCCTCCGACTCGGGAAAGTCGCTGCGGGTGTGCCCGCCGCGGCTTTCCGTCCGCTCGAGCGCGGCGCGCGCGGTGGCCTCTGATACGACGAGGAGCGAGTGGAGGTCGATTGTCGTATGCCAGCCGGGATTGTACTCGCGGCTGCCCGTCACGCCGACTGCGCGGGCGCGTCCCTGCAACGTCTCGAGCTCGCGTAACGCCGTCTCGAGGCCGCCTTTGTCGCGGATGATGCCGGCGTTGCGTTGCATCACGGCCTGCAGCGCCGACTGGACAGCATACGGGTTCTCGCCGTCGCGCTCGAACGGCTCGAGCGCTTCACGCATCGCGCTCGCGATGTCCGCATCCGGGATTGCCGGCGGTGCACTGCGTCTGGCCCCTGCAGACTGTCCCGCGCGCCGCCCGAAGACGAGCAGGTCGCTCAGCGAGTTGCCGCCCAGCCGATTGGCGCCGTGCATCCCGCCCCCGACCTCGCCCGCCGCGTACAGCCCCGGTACGGTCGATTCCTGCGTCTCGGCATCCACTTTGACGCCGCCCATGACGTAGTGGGTCGTCGGGCCAATCTCCATGGCGTCTTTTGTGATATCGACCTGCGCCAGCTCTTTGAACTGATGGTACATGCTGGGCAACTTCTTCTTGATGAAGTCGGGGTTTTGCTTCGAGGCGATGTCGAGAAACACGCCGCCGTGCGGGCTGCCGCGTCCCTCCGCGATCTCTTTCGTGATCGCCTTGGCGACCACGTCGCGCGTGAGCAACTCCGGGGGCCGCCGGTTCTTCTTGCGCTCGCCCTTCACCCATGCGTCGGACTCCGCTTCGGTCTCCGCGAAGTCGCCTTTGAACATGTCGGGCATATAGCGGAACATGAACCGTTCGCCCGTCGAGTTCTTCAGTACCCCGCCCTCGCCGCGGACCCCTTCGGTCACGAGAATGCCGCGCACGCTGGGTGGCCAGACCATGCCGGTGGGATGGAATTGCACGAACTCCATGTCGATGAGCTCGGCGCCGGCGTCGTAGGCGAGCGCATGGCCGTCGCCCGTGTACTCCCAGGAGTTACTGGTGATCTGCCACGCTTTGCCGATGCCGCCGGTGGCGAGCACGATCGCGCTGCTGCGAAATAGCACGAAACGGCCCGTTTCCCGGAAATAGCCGAGCGCGCCGGCGACCTTGCCACCAACCACGAAGATTCTGACGATCGTGCATTCCATGTGCACGTCGATGCCGGAGTGCACGCCCTTGTCCTGCAGGACGCGAATCATCTCGAGACCCGTGCGGTCGCCGACGTGCGCCAGGCGACTGTAGGTATGACCGCCGAACGGGCGTTGATTGATACGGCCGTCGGGCGTGCGGTCGAACAGCGCGCCCCACGCCTCGAGCTCGTTGATGCGGGCGGGCGCTTCTTGGGCGTGAATCTGGGCCATGCGCCAGTTGTTGTGCATCTTGCCGCCGCGCATGGTATCGCGGAAATGCACGCGCCAGTTGTCCTCGCCCATCACGTTGCCGAGTGCCGCCGCGGCCCCGCCTTCGGCCATCACGGTGTGGGCCTTGCCGAGCAGCGATTTGCAGACGAGCGCGACTTTCGCTTTCTGGGGGGGGGCACTCGCTTCAATGGCCGCCCGCAACCCGGCGCCGCCGGCGCCGATTACGACAACGTCGTAATCGTGCGATCGAACGTCAGACATTGGACAAGTGCGGTTGAGAATTTGTCCGTGCCCTAAAGGGCCGGCTCGGCGACTTCACACGCCCTGAAGGGCGTAGCGCCGAGCGTCCTTCAGGTCGCGTGCCTTGGCCGAGCCGGCGCTTCAGCGCACGGATAACGGGGCCGGTCACGGTCACAGGATCCTGATGTCGTGGATGACGCCCATTGCGCACAGCCGGATGTAAACGTCGGTCAGCGCCACCGAGAACAGCGAGCACCACGCCCAGAGCTGATGGTGGCGATTGAGCGCGCTGACGCCACGCCACAACCGGAAGCGCGCCTGGCCCCCGCGCGCGCACGAAAAGCAATCCACTTTCCCGCCGATCAAGTGCCGCAACGAATGGCAACCGAACGTGTAGCTCGCGAGCAGAATCACGTTCAGCGCCATCATGAGCGTGCCGGTGCCGATACCGAACTGATGGCCGCCGCCGCTCGCGGGCCAGCGCATGGCGAGAATTACGTCGTAACCCAGAATGAAAATGAAGATGACCGCGGCGTACATAAAGAAGCGGTGCATGTTCTGCAGGATGAACGGGAATTTCGTCTCGCCGCGATAGCCGTGGCGCGGCTCGCCGACACCGCAGGCCACGGGGTCGAGGAAAAACGACCGGTAGTAGGCTTTGCGGTAGTAGTAACAGGTCATGCGGAAACCGAGCGGGAAAATCAGGATCAGGAACGCCGGAGAAAGCGGCCACCATCTGGTCTGGATCAGCGGCGAGTAAAACGGAGACAGGTACGGCCCCCACTCGTAGTTCGTACCGACCCACGCGGCCCACGTCGCGTAGATGCCGAAGCTGCCGAGCACGATCGCGGTGATGACGGGCTGGATCCACCAGGCATCGCGCCGGAGTGTGGCGCCGAAGCCGCGTTCCTGCAGGTCGCGGAGCGATGTCGTCATAGCACCACCGCCGCCATCGTCTGTTTGACGCCGTCAGCCGACTTCTGCAACGCCGCCTGTTCGTCCGGCGTCAGCGTCACCTCGATGATCTGCTCGAGGCCGTTCTTGCCGAGTTTGCACGGTACGCCGCAGTACATCCCCGACAGGCTGTACTCGCCTTGCAGCCAGGCCGCGCACGGCAGGATGCGCTTCTGGTCGAGCACAATGGATTCCACCATCTGCACTGCCGCCGCCGAGGGCGCGTAGTAGGCCGAGCCCGTCTTGAGGAACGCGACGATCTCGGCGCCGCCGTTGCGCGTGCGGTCCACGATCTTGTCGAGCTTCGCCTTGTCGAGCAGTTGCGTGACCGGGATGCCGGAAACGGTCGTGTAGGAGACCAGGGGAACCATCGTGTCGCCGTGACCGCCCAGGACCATCGCCTGGATGTCTTGCACGGAGACATCGAGTGCCTCGGCAAGAAATGCGCGATAGCGCGCGGTGTCGAGCACGCCCGCCATGCCGATGACGCGCTCCCGCGGAAAACCGGTGACCTGCTTGGTGACCCAGCACATGACGTCGAGCGGATTCGACACGACGACGACAATGGCCTTGGGACAGTGTTGCTTGATCTGCTGGGAGACTTGCTTGACGATGTCGGCGTTGGTGCGGACCAGGTCGTCGCGGCTCATTCCCGGTTTGCGGGCGATGCCGGCGGTGACCACGAGGAGCTCGCTTCCGGCGGCGGGGCCATAGTCGTTGGCGCCGACGATCCTGGTGTCGAAGCCCTCGATCGGTGCGGATTCGTACTGGTCGAGCCCTTTGCCCTGTGGGACGCCCTCGATTACATCGACGAGGACGACGGTACGAGCAAGCTCTTTCTCTGCGAGGCGCTGAGCAGTCGTCGCCCCCACATTCCCGGCGCCTACGACGGTGATTTTGTTGAGCATGGTGCGCGGAAGTTAATGACCGCCGTCATCCTCCTCTAGTGTGCATTTCTCTATGTGGATCGGCGCGCAAACCTTCAACCGCGTACAAGGGCGTGCGATGCATCAGCCCCTGCCGGATTTCCGCACCGCGATCGGCGCGTTGCCCCCACGTGGACGTGATGAGGGCCGCGCGGCCGGAATCGCTCGCCCCCGCGCGCAACGGCCCGCGCAGATCGGTCCCCCGTTCGGCATAGAGGCACAGCAACCATGTGCCGTCCGCCGTCAGCCGGCTGCGATCGCAGGAGCGACAGAAAGGGGCGGTCGTCGACGCGACAATCCCGAACGTTGTCCCATCGGGAAGCCGGAAACGGTCGGCGGGGGCCGCAACATCCGGATTCTCGAGGGCTTCGAGGGAGCCATAATGTTCCGAGATGCGCGCCAGGATCTCCCGCTGCGAGAAGACCTGCGCGGCCGACCACCCCGTCGCGCCGCCGACGTCCATGTACTCGATGAACCGGATCTCGGCCCCCTGCCCGCGGGCAAATTCGATCAGGTCGACGAGCTCGTCGTCGTTGATCCCCCGCATAACGACCGTATTGAGCTTGAGCGGAAATCCCGCGGCTCGCGCAGACGCAATACCGTGGAGCAGCTCCGCGTGCTTGTCACTCCGGGCTAATTCTCGCATCCGATCTGGCCGGAGGGTGTCCAAGCTGACCGTGACACGCCGGAGGCCTGCCTGTTTCAGGGCAGCGGCCTGCCTGGCGAGCAGGAGACCGTTGGTGGTGAGCGCGAGGTCCTTCACGCCGTGGATCTGCGCGAGCATCGCCGTGAGCGCGGGCAGATCGTGGCGCAACAGCGGCTCGCCGCCGGTAAGCCGCACTTTGGCGACGCCTAATGCGGCGAACACCCGCACCAGGCGGGCGATCTCCTCGAAGGTCAGGATCGCTTGCTTGGGAAGCCAGACGTAGTCCTGTTCCGGCATGCAATAGCGGCACCGGAGGTTACAGCGATCGGTGACTGAGACCCGCAGACTGCCGAGCGGTCGCTGGAGCTGATCGATGATCACGATTCCACCCACGTCGCCGTACCGCTGCGATGAAGCTCTTTCTTCCACACCGGCAAGCGCTTCTTGACCTCTTCGATGACGTAGCGGCACGCCGTGAACGCGACGTCGCGGTGCGGCGCCGCGGCGGCGATGGCAATGCTCGCCTCCCCCACCGGAACCATCCCAACCCGGTGGCGCAGTGCCACACGCGCCTCCGGCCAGCGTTCCGCGGCTTCCGCCAACATGCGGTCGATCTCGACACTCGCCATCTCGTCGTAGGCGGAGTATTCGATGGCCGTCACGTCATCGTCATTGCGCACCGTGCCGAGAAACACGCACGTGCCACCTCGCTCGGACCCCTGCACCTCGGCGAGCAATGCGTCGACGGAAATAGCGGAGCGCGTCAGATACTTCACGTCACCCTCCCGCCATCGGCGGCAGCAGGGCAACTTCGTCGCCGTCGCAAACCGGCGCGTCGAGCTTCACCTGGCGCAGATTCACCGCCGCCAGGGGGCGCGCCGGCAGTGAGCGGGCTCCCGGGACCGTCTCGCGCACGCGGGCCAGCACGTCGGCGACAGTACTGGCATTGCCGGCGACAACGACCGCCGCCGACTCGCACCCGGTCAGCTCGGCATAGCGCGCGAAGAACCGCACCGTTACGTGTGCCATGGATAGGTTATCGCCCCGACGACAGGGCTTGCCAGATCCGCGCCTGCTTCGCCGTGGGATTGGGCGAGCGCGCGAGCAGGATCCGCGAGGTGGTCCGCTCCTGTACCGTCGTGTTCAGCGTCAAGAAGCGCATCACGTTGCCCTGGTTGCGCTGCACGTTGATCGCGAGAGGTTGGCCGGCCTTGCCGCGGTATTCGGTGCGGTACGCCGCGGCCCAGTCATTCTCCGGCGTCACGGGGATGTTGCCGACGCGCAGGAGTAAATCGCCCGGTTCGACCCCCGCCGAGTCGGCTGCACTGCCGGGCGTCACCGAAACGACTTGCAGTGCGCGGCCCTCGAGGGGTCCGGTCGCCGCACCGAGGAACGGCACGGTCACGCTCTGGCGATTGAGCGCGATGCCGGCCTTCGGGAAGACCGACGCGTACGGAAGCGAATCCCGCCCGTCGACGTAGCGTGCATAGAATCCATTCACGTCCGGCATCCCGACGGCGCGCAGCTCGTTCAGGAGATCGGCGGTGACGAAGCCTTTGTTCTGGCTGTAGTACTTGGTAAACAACGCGCGCATCACCTCGTCGAGGCTGTGCGCATTGTCTGTCGCATCGCGGATCGAGATGTCGAGCAGCAATCCCAGCAATGAGCCTTTCGGATAGTACAGCTGCGAGCTGTTGACGTAGACCTCGTTGATCCATGTCGCCTCGCTGCCGTCCTCGGCGCTCCACGGCTCGGGTGCCTGCTCCACCTGGTCGATGTTGGAGTTCGTGTTCTGCAGAAACTCCTCGGCCGTCCACAAGCCCGAGCGCAGATTCGTCAGGTCGCCGTAATAGTCAGTGACGCCTTCCGACCACCACAACAGCGGCGTGTATTGCTCGGCATGATAATCGTAGGGCCACATCTCCGCGGGCCGAATGCGCTTCACGTTCCAGAGATGGAAGAACTCGTGCGCCACGAGCGGATACATGAAATCGCCAAGGTTGCCGGAGGCATCGGCGAACGCGTTGGCCGGCATGATGTCGTACTGCGAAGAGCTGTGCTCGAGCCCGCCGCCAAAGTTCACGGGCTCGTGGATGACGTTGAAGAACACCGTGTACTCGTCGTAGGGAGCGCCGCCCATGATGCGGTTTTGCACGGGCGCCATCCTCTCGACTCCGCGTCGGAGATTTCGCGCCACAGCCGCGGTGTAATCGGCAGCGGGCCAGACGACGATCCGAATCCACTTGCCATCCGCCTGCAGCGAATCGGCACTGTAATGCCCCACGAAGGTCATCGCGTCGGCGAGCTCGTGATAGTCGGCGGCGCTGTACACGCCGTTTACCGGGCCGCGCAGTGCACTCATCACCTGCCAGCCGGCGGGCATGCGAAAGCGCACTTCAGCGGGACGGCCCAACTGTCCTTCTTCAAAAAGGAAAAGGTTGGTGCCAAGGAATTGTGCGAAGTCGCCCGTGACGCGGGCGATCGAGAGATCGATTGTGTCCGCCACAAAATCGAAGACGATGGTGACGCGATCGGCGCGCCCCGTCACCACGCGCCACGTGTCCTTGTCGGCCCGGTCCCAACGCAGCGCCTGACCCGTCGCATTCTTCGCGGTGAAGCCGTGCACATAGCGCGCGTAGTTCTGGATTTCGTACGAGCCCGGACTCCAGGCAGGGAGGGAGACGAAGAGCGTTTCCTTCCCTGATGCAGGGAATTCCGCGGAAACGTGCAATTCCCTGGCGGCCGGCGACGCGACGGAGACTTCGTAGCGCACCGTCTGGCCCGCGAGCGATGCAGCGCACAGGGTGGCGGCGAACAGTGAAAGCGACAAAGGGCGCATCATCACTCCGGACAAGAAGTTGGGACTCTCGATTATACCTAGAACGAGAACGGCCCCGGCATGATGCCGAGGCCGTCAGTTCCAAGTTGCCGCGCCGCAGTGGCTTACGAAGGAACGCGCGCGCTCGCCTCGGCGACCATCGCGCGCAACTCCTTGCTGGGCTTGAAGACAGGCACTGGACGCGCCGCTACTTCGACGGGATCACCAGTACGTGGGTTACGCGCCATGCGCGTCTTCCGCTGGCGGATTTTGAAAGTGCCAAACCCGCGTACCTCAATGTTATGCTGCTCAGATAGCGCGGCTTTTACAGCGTCGAGAAAGGAGTCCACCACCCGCGCACAGTCCTTTTTTGAAATGAGGGGACCGGCTGTGCGGGCGATTTGCGCGGTGACCTTTTCGACCAGGTCGGCCTTCGTCATTGATCCCCCCGAAAAGTCTGCCGGGTTGCAAGTCGGGGGCTATCATAGGGGCTTACTCATTTAGTGTCAAGAGCTTGTAGGAATTGTTGAAAGTGGCCCTGAGCGTCATGGGGCCCCGGCGATGCCTCCGGGTGGTATTGGACGGCAAAAATCGGGTATTCGCGGTGCCGAATTCCTTCCACGGTCTGGTCGTTGAGGTTACGGTGGGTCACCTCGAGCGAATTGGCGCCGGGCACGCCCGTCGCTTCCCCCCGCACCGCAAATCCGTGGTTCTGCGACGTGATAAGTACTTGTCCCGTCGTAAGATCACGCACTGGATGGTTCCCGCCGCGATGTCCATAGGGCAGTTTGATTGTCTCCCCTCCCATGGCCAATCCCAGCAGCTGGTGCCCGAGGCAGATCCCAAAAATCGGCAGCGTCCCGTCCGCCAACTCGCCAATTGTGGTAATGGCATAGCCGACGGCCGCGGGGTCGCCGGGCCCGTTGGAGAGGAAGACGCCATCGGGCTTGAGGGCGCGCACCTGGGCCGCGCGCGTTGCCGCCGGCACAACCGTCACCCGGCAGCCATGCTGCACGAAGAGGCGCAGGATGTTGCGCTTCATGCCGAAGTCGAACGCCACGACGTGATGGGTCGCATCGGCGGGGCCTTCGTGGTAGGAATGCGGAATGGTCGCGACGCTCGCGAGATCGAGGCCATTCATCGACGGCGACGCTGCGAGGGCGGCGGTAATGGCCGCCGTCGGCTTCTCGCCGAGCGCGAGGACGCCGCGCATCGCGCCGCGCGAGCGGATGTGGCGCGGAAGCTGGCGGGTATCCACGTCTGCGACGAGCGGCACCTTTGCCTCCGACAGCCAATCGAGCAGCGTGCCGGTGGAGCGCCAGTTCGACGGTGTGCCCGCGAGCTCGCGTACCACCACGCCCGCGACGCGCGGCCGGTCCGATTCGACGTCGTCCGGGTTGATTCCGTAGTTGCCGATCATCGGCGCCGTCATCACGACGATCTGTCCGAGGTAGGAGGGGTCGGTGAACACCTCCTGATAGCCGCTCAGATTTGTAGTGAAGACGACTTCTGCGTACGCCGGGTCAAACGGGAGGGGCGCGGTTCCGGGGAACCAGGCGCCGTCCTCGAGGAGGACGTAAGCGGGTGCTGACTTAGGGGCGGCGATTGGGCTGCGGTGGCGGTGCCGGGGGCGGCGCCGTGGGTTGGGTTTCGATTGGCAGCGGCGTCTGCTGAACCGGAGTCGGCTCCTGCGTCTGCCCTTCGAGGACGGAGCGCACCTGCGCGCCCGACTGCGACATGAACGTCAGCACCAGCGCGAGGAAGAGAAAGATTCCCGCCGTCCACCATGTGACTTTGGTGAGCAGCGTGGTCGCCTGACGACCGCCCATGACGGTCTCGGTGCCCGCACCACCGCCAAGCGTGGCGAGTCCGCCGCCCTGCCCCGCCTGGAGCAGCACCGCGGTCCCGAGGATCAGCGCGTCGAGCAGCAGAACAGCGACAAGAATTCCGTACATGCGCGAGGCAAGTTACCTAGGCTGCGGCGGTACGCACAAGCTCGGCCCAGCCGTGCGGATCGAGCGAGGCGCCGCCGACGAGCACACCGTCGAGCTCCGGTTCCGCCAAGAGCTCGGCCGCGTTTTTCAGATTGACGCTGCCGCCGTACAAAATGCGACTCTCGGCCGCACCGTGCTGTTCCAGCCAGGCCCGAATCGCGGCGTGGACCGTCGCGGCATCGCGGGGCGTCGCATTGCGGCCGGTGCCGATGGCCCACACCGGCTCGTAGGCGATCGTCACGCGCGCCGTCGCCGCGCGGCCGGCGAGCGCCGCGTCCAGCTGCTCGGTCACGACGGTCAGGGTCCGGCCCGCATCGCGCTGCTCCAGCGTTTCGCCCACGCAGAGGACGGGATGTAGGTCCGCGGCAAGGGCCGCGCCGAGCTTCTTGGCGGTTTGCTCATTCGTGTCGCCGAACACGTGCCGCCGCTCGGAGTGCCCGACGAGCACCGCACGGGCGCCCGCCTGGAACACCAGCGACGCCGAGAGCGCACCGGTGAACGCGCCTTTCGGTTCCCAGTAGATGTCCTGGGCACCGGCGAGCAACTGGGGGTTCGTCCCAATTTCCTGACGGACGGCTTCCAGCGACACTGCCGGCGGAAAAAACCAGATGCCACGGTTGGGCGGCAAGGGCCCGACCTCGAGAAAGGACCGTAGGTAATGACGCGCCTCCTTCGGTCCGACGTGCATCTTCCAGTTGGCAGCGAAGAGGAGCGGTCTCACGCGTTCTCCAGCGCGGCGACGCCCGGCAGCTCCTTGCCTTCCAGGAACTCGAGGGATGCGCCCCCGCCGGTGGAGACATGGGTGATCTGACTCTCCATCCCGGCCACCGCGGCGACCGAATCTCCACCGCCCACGACCGTCACGGCGCCCTTTTTCCCCGCATCGACGAGCGCGGAAGCGATCGCGCGGGTGCCGGCGTCAAACGGTGGCGTTTCGAACACGCCCATGGGGCCATTCCAGAAAATCGTCTTGGCTCTGAGCAGCCGCGCGCGAAAATCGTGGCGCGTGGGCTCGTCGATGTCGTAGACCGCCCAGCCGGCCGGGATCGCGTCGGCGGCCACCGCGCGACTCTCACTGCCCCGCTCGAGCGAGGGGGCGACAATCGCGCCGCGCGGCAGGATCAGCTTCTTCCCGCTCGTCGCCAAGAGCTCCTTGGCGAGCGCGATGCGGTCACGCTCGACCAGGGACGTGCCCACTTCGAATCCCATTGCGGCGAAGAAGGTGCACGCCATGGCGCCGCCCACCAGCAGCTCATCCACGCGCGGCAGGAGGGACCGGATGACGTCGATCTTGCCTGAAATCTTCGCGCCGCCCAGGACCGCGATAAACGGGCGCTTGGTGTCGCGCAGGAGCTCGCTGAGATATTGCAGCTCTTTTTCCAACAAGAAGCCGGCGACGGCGGGCTTGACCAGGTGCGCCACCGCTTCGGTGGAGGCATGGGCACGATGCGCGGAGCCGAACGCGTCGTTGACATAGAGGTCGCCCAACGCAGCGAACGTCTTGGCGAGCTCAGGATCATTTGTTTCTTCTCCCGGCCAGAAGCGCGTGTTCTCGACCAGCGCAACGCCGCCGCGCGGCAAACGGCGCGTGGTTGTGACGCCCTCCGCGGGATCGGGGATAAAGGCGACCGGCGCGCCGAGCAGCGCTTCGAGGG
>JBHEMG010000090.1:0-4077 GCA_046262715.1 Gemmatimonadales bacterium | reverse complement strand
GCCGTCCGCCGCGATCTTGAGCTCGACACCCGGAATCGCTCGGCCGACCGTTCCCAGTTTGATGCGGTCGAGTGGGTTGAGCGTCAGCACCGGCGATGACTCCGTGAGGCCGTAGCCCTCGATCACCGGCAACCCGGCGCTATAGAAAAACTTGGCGATGTCGGCCGAGAGTGGCGCCGCCCCCGAGACGAAGAAGCGGATGTTGCCGCCCGTGCGCGCCTGCAGCTTCGAGAACACCAGCTTGTCGGCCAGCTTCTTCTTGATGGCGAGACTACGCGGGATCGGCAGCCCGGCGAGCGAGAGCGTTGCCCATTGCTCGCCTGCCCGTTTCGCCCAGAAGAAAATCGATCGCTTGATGGCGCTGCCGGAAAGGGCGTTCTCGAGCACGCGCGCGTACACTTTTTCATATAGACGCGGCACTGACAGTACGACCGTCGGCTTCACCTCTCCGAGGTTTACGGCGACGGTGTCGAACGATTCGGCGTAGTTGATGATCACGCCGGCCTGGAACAGCGTGTAGTCCACCATACGCTCGTAGCTGTGCGACAGCGGGAGCATCGAGAGGCACTCGTCGCCGCCGCCGATCGGAATCATTTGCAGCACCGCCTGGACGTTGGACCAGATGTTGTGATGCGACAGCATCACCCCTTTCGGATCGCCCGTCGTGCCCGACGTGTAGATCAGCGTGGCGAGGTCGTCCGGCTCCACACGCAGCGCATCCTGTTTCCAGGTGGGATGATTGGCCGCGGCGGCCCGGCCCGTGGCTTCGAGTGCCGCCAGCGAGAGGACACCCGGCCGCTGCGCGGCGGCACCTTCGTCGAACACGATGACGTGCTTGAGGCCGGGTAAGCCGCTGCGGACCTCTGCGAGCTTGTCGAGCTGCGCTGTGGTCGAGCAGAACACCGCCACAGACTCGGAGTCACGCAGGATGTACTCGGTCTGCTTGGGGGTCAGTGTGGGGTAGATCGGCACGTCGGCGGCGCGCGAGCACAAACAGGCGTAGTCGGCCAAGGCCCATTCCGGCCGGTTTTCCGACACGATGCCGACTTTGTCCCCTGCCGTGATGCCCAGCTCACGCAATCCCAGCGAGATCGCCTGCACGCGGGCCATCGACTCGCGGTGTGAGATGGTAACCCACTCGCCGCCCACTTTGGACCGGAACGCCGCGGGCAGGCCGGCGTGGCGATCTACCGTGGTGAAGAAGAGCTGCGTCAGGGTGCCGCGGTTCATGGCTGGAACTCCACAACAAAAGTCGGGGTGCCGGGCACGAGCGTGCCGTTCACGTGACGCATCGCCGCGGTCACGACCACGGAATCGGGGATCGCCCCCGGCAATAGCTTCAGCCGCGCCGTGGCGACACCCGTCGAGTTCGTGGCGACGCTGTCGTTCGTCACAAATGTCACCAGCGGGCCAGTCGCAGGGTAGGTGGTTGCGCTGTACACGACCCGTCGGTTCGCAGGCACGCCGTCCGCCGAGAATGCCTGCACCGGTAGAGGGGCAGACAGCGAATCGACCGCGCCGGAGCTGTCGGGCGTCAGGTGAACGGTGTCGCGCGTGGCGCCGCCTGCAGCGATCGAATCGGGGCGGGGCAACACGACTACGCTCTGCGGATTGGAGAACAGGTGGCCGGTATGAGCGACCAAGCGACCGGTGCCTATGAGCTTCGAGAGCGATGCGCCGGTCGCGCTGTCGAGCACACTAATGACGGTCGTGTCGAGCGAGGACCAGTACAACTGGGCCGCGACGGAATCGCCCAGGCCGTTCAGCGCCCGGCCGCCGGGCAGGAACGTGTCGCGTAGCTCCACGCGGCCGCTGTCGGGCAGTACGACCTCGATCGCAACGGCCTGATCCGCATCGGTGGTGATTTTGCAGGCACACAGCGCGACAACCGCGAACAGCGGGAGCGAGCGAATCAGGGACGTCCAGTCCTTTCTTCGGGCGCGCGCGCCGGCGCTCCGCCGGCGCGAAGATCCTGCAGTGCCTGCGTGGCGTGCTCGATCCATTTCTGCGCGTCGGGACCGCGAGGCGGATGCGCCAGAAAGGTCTTCAGGTGCTGCGCGGCGCCGTCGGAGTCACCGCGCTGCAGCAGGAGGAACGCCAAGCCGTAGTGCGCGCCGGCCAGCGACGCGTCGAGCTCGAGCGCGCGTCGATAATGGCGGATCGCTTCATCGAAGCGGCGCGTCTTGGTGAATGCGATCGCCATGTTCTGGAGAATGCGCGCGTCGTTGGGGAGATCGCGCAGCGCCAATCGGTAGGACGTGAGCGCCGCCTCATAGTCCCCCTGGCGCTCGAGGGCTAACGCCTCGTTGAGATAGTCGAGCCGTTGGGGTTTGAGATCGTCGCGCGATGAACTGCCCCCTCCGAACAAGCGGCGCCAGAAACCCATGCGGCGAAAATAGCTTGCGGCTCGGGACGTTGGCAATGTAGAATCCCGAACCATGGCCCTCCCACCACGCCCCACCCCGCGTCCCTCCGCCGGACTTCGCGCCACGAGCAAGACACCGCGCGGTGTGCTCCAGGTGGACTGGCCGTTCTTTGGTGAGCTCTGCCGCGTGCTCGCCCTCAAGGTATTTCGCGAATACGACCCGGAAGTGGTGATCGGAATCGCCAAGGCGGGCGTGATTCCGGGGGCCGTCGTCGCCACCATCCTGCAGCGCGACTTTGCCTCGATCGCCATCACGCGCGCGGCGCCCGGCGCCCAGCCCGCGGTCATCGCGGGCCCGCCCCGCATCGTGACCGGCAAACGGGTGCTGCTGGTGGATGAGACGTGCGAATCGGGCAGCACCATGAAGCTCGCGTTGGCCGCCGTCCGGGAGCTGAAGCCGGCCGAGCTCAAGACTGCAGTATCATTCAAGACCGGCTCGTACAAGCCGGACTTTTACGCGCTCGAGAACGAGAACTTCATCATTCTGCCCTGGGACCTCGAGGTTATCGTCAACGGCGAGATCGTCGTGCGGCCTGACTATCGAGACAAGCTGAAGGGATCCAGTTGAAAGATCGTCTAGCCGCCGCAGTGAAGCAGTCCCGCGCCGGGTATACCGAAATCCGCGTCGAACGCACTTGGAGCTCCGCCGTCGCTTTCCGCGGGCGGCGGTTGGAGACCGCCACCGTCAGTGAAGACCAGGGCGGCTTCGTGCGTGTGCTGAACAAGGGATGCGGCTGGGGCATTGCGTCGTTTACCTCGCTCGACGAGCTGCCCACCATGGTCAAGCGAGCCAACGACCTGTCGCGGGCCGTGCGCCTTGACGAGCCGATTCGGCTCGCGGAGGCAGCTCCCCAAATGGCGGATGCCGTACTCGAGCTCGACGGTGACGTCCGGGGGATCGCGCTTTCGGAAAAAAAGAAACTGCTCGACCGCTATAACAGCGCCATGCTCGCCGTGTCCGACCAAATCGTCGATACCCAATCGAGCTACCGCGACGAAGTGTCCGAAGTGTGGTACGTCAACTCCGAAGGGACCTCGCTCTACCAGCTCCGGCCGGAGGTCGTCGTCTCCGGTACGGCCATCGGCCGGCGCAACGGCAATATCGAGAAGGGCCTCGAGTCCATCGGGCTGCGCAAAGGATGGAACAGCGTGCAGGACTTCGAGCCGCAGTTCCGTGTCGTGGCGCAGCGCGCCGTCGATCTGCTCGACGCCCCGCGCGTGCGCGGCGCCGCATATCCGGTCATCCTCGACAACGAGCTCGCCGGGGTCTTCATCCACGAGGCCTTCGGGCATCTATCCGAAGCCGACTTCGTGTACGAGAACCCGCAGGCGCGGGAGATGATGACCTTGGGACGGCGTTTTGGGAAACCGGTGCTGAACGTCGGCGACAACGGCGCCGCGCAGGGTCTGCGCGGCACACTGCCCTATGACGATGAGGGCACACCGACGCAGGACACGCCGCTCATCAAGGAAGGGAACCTCGTGGGGCGGCTGCATTCTCGCGAGACTGCGGCGGCCCTGGGGGAGCGCCCCACCGGAAACGCCCGCGCGATCTCGTTCCGCCACCCGCCGATCGTTCGCATGACGAACACCTACATCGCCCCGGGCAACAAGGGCGTCGGCTTTCAGGACCTGATCAGTGACATCAAGCT
>JBHEMG010000089.1:0-27532 GCA_046262715.1 Gemmatimonadales bacterium | reverse complement strand
CCAGCGAAGACCACCGTACCCGCAAACTGAGTGACAAGCTCGGCGGGCACTCCGAATTGCTTCGCAACCGCAGGCGGTGGGGGAGCGTCCCTTCCAGAGTCGATGACGAATGCGATCCCGGGAATCGTCATTCGCGAGCCTTGCGCATGCGCGGCTGAGGCGAGTGCCAACACAGGAAGAATCGAGCAGAAGCGCCGGAGTGCCATAGTTCGCTGGGTCGGGAAAACGATGTGGCTGTCTAATGCCCAAGTTCAGCTGCGAGCGATCTGCTTTCAAGGCGCATCAAGATTCCTGTGCCGATCATCTATACCCAAACGCTAGCCGATGATCTATACCCAAACGCTAGTAGATGCGCCGGACTTGCGCCGGACAACTGAGCAGGCTTGACGGCGACAAGGACGGCGTCGCCTGCGAGGATCTGCCGAAGGGCGCGAAGCGGTAGTCGGCTCTATCGCTGCTGGACGAGCTTGAAATCGATTTCGAGCTTGATGGTGTCCGCGACGCTGAGCAGCACACGAACACGCGGCTGCTCTATCTGCATGTCGGCGAAGGTGAATGACGTCGCCGCCGTGCCGGTGACCGCGCCGTCGCTGAACTGCGCCGTCCCTTTCCAAAGGGTGGGCCTCGTGACGCCCCGCACAGTGAGATCGGCCTTCATCTCGAGTGGCGTGCTGCCCGATTTCGGCAAGGGCAGCTTCACCGCTTTCAGTTCGGTCGGCACCAGCGTAACCGTCGGATAGGTATCGGCGTCGAGCAGCCGGCCGCTCACAAAGCCGTCGCGCCGATTCTGATCGCTTACGAAGCTTCCCGCATCCAGGGTGAACTTCGAGACATCGCGGATGACATTGCCATCCTTGTCGAAGGAAATGGCTCCGGTCAGGCTCTTGGTCTCGCCGACGGCGTCATTCGGGAGATCGTGGCCGACCAGTTGTTCGCGAACCCGATAACGTGCAACGTTTCCATCGGTCGCGAGTATGAGACGGAGCGCCGCGGCCTGCGCGGACGGGGCTGAGCCTCCCTCCACGACGGCCGGGTTGCTCGCCACCGACGAGCTCGCATAAGCCCTCTCGGGCCCGCCAGGTGAACACGCGGCGATCGCCACTGTGGTCAGGGCGAAAGCGGTACCTCTGCCGATAATCCGAACGTCCATACACCTCACCATAGGGAAACGCTGTCAATGATTCAGGCCGTCACTTCTACGCACGGAGACGATCGTCTGTTGCGTCACGAACGTAGAGTGGGCAATCCGGCCAGCACTTCGCGCATGTAGGTGAACGATTTCTGCATTCCCGGCATCGGATTGTCGGGCTCGATCTCGTACTCGAGGTTGACGTAGCCCGGATACCGCATCCGCACCAGCTCCCGAAAGATTTCCGGAATCGGAATCTTGCCTTCCCCCACAGCGCACTGGCTGTCCACGTCGCTCAGATTCCGCAGATCTTTGGCGTGCATGTCGAGGAGCCGCGGACCGGCGTCGGCAACCGCGCGCACTATGTCGGTTCCGGTTCGCACCGTGTGACCCATGTCGATGCAGAGTCCCATGCGTGGATCCATCCCCTGCACCGCCCTCAGCGCATCGTAGGGAGACGGGAAATTCTCGTCGCCCGGGCCGTGATTGTGGATGGCGAGCTTGATGTCGTATTCCTTCACGAACTTCTCGATGCGCGGGAGCATGGACGGCTTGCAGGTGCCGACTATAAGCGGCATACCCGCCGCCTTCGCGTAGTCGAAGTATTTGCGCACCCCGTCGTCGGTGTCGGTCTCGAAGGTGATCATGCCGCCGCCCACGATCTGGAGTCCCGCCGCCTCTACTTCTCGCCGCGCCGCGGCGATCTCGCTGGGCGAGAGCTCATACGGGAGATGCACCGACTTCAGGTTTATGTAGCGAACGCCGAGCGCTCTGGTCATTTCGATCGCCTGCGCTCGCGAAAAGTTTCGCAGCGAGTAGCTGGCCACGCCGAGCTTGAGTCCGGCGTCACCCAAAGGTCGCGATGCGGCGGGCCCCGCGGTTGGAGTAGCGGTCGCACAGCCAGGCCCGGTCAGTCCAAGTCCGGCGGCGCCGAGCGCAGAGATTTTGAGAAAGGTGCGACGTGGCAGATTCTGATCGGACATCAGTCCCCCCTTCAGGCCAGACGGTAAGCACGCTTGGCCAGATCATACGCCAGTGCGGTAGCCATCTCTCGGGCATCGGTCATGTCGATCACGTGACGCGCGACGAGACCACCGAGATAGTCCGCGTCGACGCGCCTGGCCAGATCGTGGCGGGCAGGGATGGAGCAGAACGCCCGCGTGTCATCGGTGAAGCCGGCGGTGTTCGCGATGCCGGCGGTTTCGGTGGTGAGTCGGCGAAACCGCAGCATGCCCTCCATCGAATCGTGGAACCACCAGGGGGCGCCGAGCAACATTGCCGGATAATGGCCGGCGAGCGGAGCGAGCTCGCGGCTATATGTCGATTCGTCGAGGGTGAAGACGATCAATCGGAAGCGGCTGTCGTTGCCATACGCATTGAGCAGAGGCCGAAGGTTGCGCGTGAATTCCGTCGCGATCGGGATGTCACCGCCCTTGTCCGGCCCAAAACGACGGAAGAGCGAATCGTTGTGATTGCGGAACGCGCCGGGATGGAGCTGCATCACGAGCCCATCTTCGAGCGACAGTCGCGCCATCTCCATGAGGAGATGCGCCTCGAAGCGCGCTTCGTCGTCCGCAGTCGCGCACCCGGAGAGCGCTCTAGCGAACAGGGCCTCGGCAGCGGCTGCCTCGAGGCGCTCGGCGCGGGGAACGAGCACGGCGTGGTCCGTGGCGGTGGCGCCCAGTGCCTTGAACTCGCTTCGCCTCTGCGCAATCGTCGCAACCAGATCGGCGCAGGTTCCGATCTTGGCGCCCGAGACGCCCTCCAGCCGCGCGACGGCGTCGGCCCAGCCGGGCGCCGCTATTTGAAATAATGCATCCGGCCGGAAGGTCGGAATGACGCGGGTTCGGAGGCCGAGCTCACGGAGTGCACGGTGGTGCTCGAGACTGTCGGCGGCACCATCGGTCGTCGCCAGCACTTCAATATTGAACCGCTCGAGAAGTGCGCGAGGGCGAAACTCGGCCGATTGCAGCCGCTCGGCGATCCCGTCGTAGACCGCTGCCGCCGACTCCGAGTCGAGCGCCTGCTCGATCCCGAACACCACTCGCAGCTCGTATTCGATCCAGGCGCGCGTCGGCGTCGCTCTGAAGAGGTGCCAGTGGCCGGCGAATGTCTGCCAGATTTTGCGCGGGTCGCTCTCCGCGGCGGGAGGGGCGCCATCGATCGGAGCAACTCCCAGTGATTCCAGAGAAAGCCCGCGGGAGTACAGCATGCGCAGGACGTAATGATCGGGGGTAATGATCAGTGACGCCGGATCAGGAAAGCGATCGTTGGTCCCGAGGATCGCCGGATCGACGTGGCCGTGCGGTGAGACGATCGGCAGCGCCCGCGTCTCCTCGTACAACGCGCGGGCGTGGCGGCGAACGGTCGGGTCGGGGTCGAAGTAACGGTCTTCGTGAAATCCGCTCACACCACCGGCTTCCACCGCGGATCGTACTCGCGCGACCAGCGTCGAGCCGCTGCCTCGTCATTGAGGATGTGGCCGTTCCTCGGATCGGTGGTGAGCCTGCGTCCAACCTGCTGTGCGATGGTGCCCAGGTGACAGAGCGTTCCCGTTTTGGCGCCGTCTTCGATTGGGGCGGACAGCTTACTGCCCGTGCGCACGGCGTTGGTGAAGTTGTCCTGGTGAAGCTGGGTCAGCCAGTCGTCTCCCACCGTGTTCAGTGCATCTCCCTTCGGTGCCGCTGCGAGCTGCTTCACGATCTTGTTCTTGAGGTCGTAAAAGACGTAGCCGTCCCGATCGACGACGACGCTGCCGTTGGTGCCGAGCACGGCGGTGCCGCGCGAGCGCTGGTAGAGCTCGAGTCCGTTGCAGCTCTGACCCTGCCAGATGATGCTCTTGTCGCCGTCGAACACGAACGTGGCTTCCTGGGTGTCGGGGAACTGCCAATCGTCGGGGTAGTGAAAGCGTCCGCCGGTGGATGCGACGCTCGTCGGATAATCCACCCCCAGTATCCAGCGTCCGACATCGATCTCATGGGTGCCGTTGTTGCAAATCTCACCGGTGCCCCAGTTGGTGAACCAGTGCCAGTTGTAGTGGATGACGTTGTCGCGGTATGGAGTGCGCGGCGCGGGGCCCTGCCACAACTCGTAGTCGAGATTCGGCGGAACCGGTACCAGCTTGCCCTTCCCTATTCCGGTGCGGTTGTTCGCGTACCACGCCCGCGCGAGGTAGGGAGTCCCGATGGCGCCGCCGCGCACCGCATCGTGCACTTCGATGAAATGCGGCCCCGACCGCGCCTGGGTGCCCAGCTGGACGCGCAGTCGGGGATGCTTCCGAGCCGCAGCCACGATGAGCTCGTCCTCACGCGGATCGTGACCGCTCGGCTTCTCGACATACACGTGCTTGCCCGCGTCGAGCGCGAGAATCGTCGCCGGTGTGTGCCAGTGATCGGGAGTGGCGATGGCGATCGCATCGACGCTCTGGTCGTCGAGGATGCGGCGGAAGTCGGTGACCGTCTTCGGCGGTGGCGATTGGAGTTTCGTCACCTCGGCCAGCGCCTTGGACAGCACGTTCGAGTCGACGTCGCAGAGGTAGGCGAGAGTCGTGTTGGGTCCGCGCGCGAAAGCATTGGCGTGCACCATGCCGCGTCCGTTCAATCCCATCACAGCGACGACCATTTTCTCGGACGGCCAGCCGTCGAAAGCGAGCAAGGGGCCGGCGCCGCGAGACATGGCGAAAGCGCCAATTCCGGCGGCGGAGGCCGTCTTCAGAAAATCGCGGCGTGGCAGCGAGTCCTTTCCTCTCATGAGATTTCCCCGAACGTTACAGGCTGCGAATCTTGATATTGCGGAAGAACACTTCGTCGACGTGGTTCTGGAGCACGATGTGGCCGGCGCGTTTCTGAGCGAAGTTCGGTATGCTCCGGTATTTGCTCAGCGCCAGCAGCGAATCCATCCGCGGAGTGCCCAAATCGAACTCGACGACCTTGTTGCCGTTGAGCCAGTGCTGCCCGTGATTGCCGCGAAAGACAATCCTCGACGAGTTGCATTCCCCCCCCGGCGCGAGGACCTTGTTCGCGCTGGGCGGGATGAGATCGTAGAGCGCACCGGCCCGGTGGGATGGGATCTTGTTGTCTTCGTGCAGACTGTCGTCGAGCATCTGGTACTCGAAGCCGAGCGCGGCGTGATTGGGCGCGTTGGCCATGGAGATCTACTCGGAGACGTTGTATTTCACTCCGCTGTTGCCGGCGCGACTGATCTTCCATTCCCAGGTGAGCTCGAAGTCGCGGAAGACGTCGGTGGTCATCAGATCCCCGCCGGCGGCTGGCTGTCCGTCGGGCAATCGGGGCACGTCTCCGTCGGCGAGCTTCCTTATCGTCCCTTTTTCGATCTTCCAGTGCGCGGTGGGCACGCTGTCGTATCCGAGACCGCGCCAGCCGTTGAACGTCGTGCCATCGAACAGGAGACGCCAACCCTCGCGTTGCTCGGCGTCGGTCAAAGTGTTCGACCGGCCCGCAGCGCCTCCGCTCACTGGTTCCGGTTGCACAGAGCCGGACCCCGCGAGCACACCTGTACAGCGGCCTCCCTCGACGCGCGGGCAATAGCCGGGACCGCATGCTGCAGAGAGAATCACGCAGCCGATCAGAATCGCGTAGTAGGTCTTCATCTCCATCAGGTTGGGAGGCGAGCCGGCTCGAGCCGAGGGGCGAGTAGATGTATAATCGCCCACGCCGTTACGTACGCAAGACCGCAGACGGCGAAGATCGGAGTGTAGTCGCTGCCGTTGGCCTGCAACACCCGCCCGGTGATTCGTTGAAACGCGACGCCGCCCATCGCGCCGGCGAATGCGCCGATGCCGACCACCGATCCCACGGCGTACCTGGGAAACATGTCGCTGGCCAGCGTATACACATTGGCTGACCACGCCTGATGGGCGGCAGCAGCGACGCCGACGATCAGCACCCCCGTCCACATGTTGGGTGCGCGTGAGACGAGCGTCGTCGGCACGATGAGGAGCGCCATCGCCAGCATGGTCGTCTTGCGAGCGCGATTGACCGACCAGCCGCGCTCGATCAGCGCGCTCGACATCCAGCCACCGCCCACCGAGCCGATGTCGGCTATGAGATAAACCGCGATGATCGGCGCGGCGACCTGCGCCAGTTTCACGCCGTACTTCGAGTCGAGAAACTTCGGCAGCCAGTACAGATAGAACCACCAAACCGGATCGGCGAACAGCTTGCCGGCGATGAATGCCCAGGTCTGGCGGTATCTGAAAAACCTGAGCCACGATATTCTCGCAACTACGCGCACCTCATCGGCGGATCGCGGTTCCCTGTAAAGCGGAATCCACAGCAGGAGCCAGAGTAGCCCAAGCCCACCGGTCGCGACGAAAGCCCACTGCCACCCCCAACGCAGCGCGATCCAGGGCACGAGCAGCGGAGTCAGAATCGCGCCCATGTTGGTGCCGGCGTTGAATATCCCCGCCGCGAGTGCCCGCTCTCGCTGCGGAAACCACTCGGCGACCGCCTTTATCGATCCCGGAAAGATCGCCGACTCGCTGACGCCGAGCGCAGCACGGGCCAGCGAGAATCCGCCCGCGGTGCGGGCGAACGCGGTCGAAATTGCTGCGGCGCTCCAGGCTATGACGGCAGTCGCCAATCCTCGGCGCACGCCGATCCAGTCGATCAGGCGACCAGCGACGAGAAATCCGAACGCGTAGGCGAAGCTGAACCAGGAGACAATGTCGCCGTAGTCGGCTTCGGTCCAATGCAGCTCGCGCTGCAGCGTTGGCGCGAGGATGCCGAGTACCTGGCGGTCGACATAGTTGATGGTGGTCGCGACGAAGAGCAGCGCGCAGATGGTCCATCGGTAGGAGGCAGGGCGCTCCGTGTCGATCGGCTCGGCCACTAGCCGCGTTGTCTCGCCGAGGGCGCGACTCCTTCCCAGAGCCCATGCAAATACATTGCGCCAAGAGCGCGGTCATAGAGCCCGTATCCGGGCTGACCCGTTTCGCCCCAGATCATGCGACCGTGGTCCGAGCGTATCGGCCCGGCGAAACCGTTTTCATGGAGAGCTCCAAGAACCGCGCGCATGTCGACGTCGCCGTTATCGGACGGGTGAGCCGTCTCCTGAAACGACCGAGGGCCCGTCCGCTTGATGTTGCGGCAGTGGGCGAAATGAATGCGGCCCTGCCCCGCCAGGCAACGAACGATGGCCGGCAAGTCGTTGTCCGGACTCGCCGCGAGCGAACCGGTGCAAAGGGTGATGCCGTTGGCCGGATCATCGACGAGGCTCGTCACACGCTCGAGCGCGGCGCCGTTGGTGATGATCCGCGGCAGTCCAAAAATCGACCACGGCGGATCGTCGGGATGGAGCGCCATGCGTACGCCCGAAGAGGCCGCCACCGGGACGACCCGCTCCAGAAAGTACGCCAGGTTGTCCCAGAGCTGGGCTTCGCCCACCGAGCCATACGCATCGAGCAGCGCACCCAGTTGCTCCCCCGAGTAGGCGGTCGCCCACCCCGGCAAATCGGCGGTGCCGCGCGACAAATCGATCTTCGCCAACGCGGCGTCATCGTACGCGAGGGCCGTCGAGCCATCGTCGAGCCGCCGCGCCAGCTCGGTGCGCGTCCAGTCGAAGACGGGCATGAAATTGTAGCACAGCACCGGAACACCGGCGCGGCCCATGTTGCGCACGCTCTCGCAGTAATTCTCGATCAACCGGTCACGTGAGGTTTCGCCAAGCTTGATGTCTTCGTGGACGGGAATGCTCTCGATGACAGCGAGCGACATGTTCTCGCGCTCGACCTCGTCGCGTAGCGCCGCGATACTGTCCAGACGCCACGGCTCACCGATGGGGATGTCGTAGAGGGCGCTCACAATCCCGCGCACGGCGGGAATCTGTCGAATGTGTGAGAGGCGAATGGGATCGTGCGCGCCAAACCAGCGAAAGGTGATCATCGTGCGCGAGCTTTCCGCGCGGCCTCGAGAAATTGCGCCGCCAGTCTCCCGATCGTGGCGTAGTCGCGGCGGGCAAGCGCGTCCTTCGAGATCAGCTCGCTGCCGACGCCAACTGCCGCCGCCCCCGCGTCGAACATTTCGCGCACGTTCTCGAGCGTCACGCCCCCGGTGGGCACCACTGGAATGTCGGGGAAAGGTCCGCGCAAGGCGCGGAGGTACGCCGCACCGCCGACGTTCTGCGCCGGAAAGACCTTAACCATGTCGGCACCGGCGCGGTACGCCTGAAAAATTTCCGTCGGCGTGAGACCGCCGGGCAGGACCGCCACGCCGGAGGCTCTCGCCGCCTCGATCACCTCGGGAACCAAACAAGGTGTGACGACAAATTCGGCGCCGGCATCCGCGGCGCGCCTGGTTGTCTCGGCATCGGTGACGGTGCCCGCGCCGACCAGCACTTTGTCGGCAAAGCGTTTGGCAACGGCCCCGATTGCGCCAATTGCCCCGGGAACCGTCATCGTGATCTCGGCGATCACGAGACCCACTTCGGCCAACGCTTCCACCACCGCTATCGCCGCGTCCGCGCTGTCGGCGCGGATCACCGGGATGATTCCGATCTCTCGAATTATCGCGACGGCTGGTGATCGGACGCGGGCGATCACCGCGATACCCTCAGGCTCGGTCCGCGCAACAGTTGTTCGACCTCTCCGCGCGTAGCGAGGCAGAAATCTCCCGGGATGCTGTGCTTCAAGGCGGAGAGCGCGGTCGCAAATCGTACCGCTTCTTCCCAGCTCCGATTCTGAAGGCGGCTGACGATGAGGCCCGCACCGAAAGCGTCCCCCGCGCCGATCCGATCCACGACCTCCACCTCATAGCGGGGGCCGCGATGAATCTTGCCTTCGGCGAAGACGATCGCACTCCAGCTGTTGAGCAGCACCCGCGGATTTTCGCGCATGGTCACAGCGACCGCGCCGAGATCGAACCTGTTCGCCAGCTCCCGCGCAATCCGATCGTACGATTCGCCATCGACTTTCTCATAACCGTCCGTCACCTCCGTGCCGGTGCCAAAGACAACTCGCGTATCTTCCTCGGTCGTGATCAGCACATCGACGTACTGCATCAGTGGCTCCTGCACGGACTGCGCTTTGGCCGGAGTGCAAAGCTTGCTCCGATAGTTGAGATCATAGCTGACCGTCAACCCGCCCTCCTTCGCGGCTACCAACGCTTCCGTCGTAACCTGGGCGGCGGACTCGCTCAACGCGGGAGTGATGCCGCTGACATGGAACCAGCGCGCGCCGGCAAACACCGAAGGCCAGTCGACGCTTTCCGATGCAATTCTGCTGATGGCGGAGTGGGCGCGATCATAGAGAACGCTGCTCGCGCGCGGAGCGGCGCCGAGCTCCGCGAAGTAGAGTCCGGCGCGATCGTCCACCGTCCAGTCGCTGTGCACGTCGACGCCCTGCTCGCGCGCGCGATTGGCGATCATGCGGCCGAGGGGGTTGTCGGGAAGTCGCGAGACCCACCTCGATGCGATTCCCAGTCGGGCCGCCGCGACTGCAACGTTCAGCTCCCCACCCCCGACGTGGATGTCGAAGGTTCGCGCCTGCTCCAACCGTTGAAAGTCGGGCGGCGTAAGACGCACCATCGCTTCGCCGAAGGTGACCAGATCCATGCGCAATCTTACGCTTGCTTGAAACGCCTCACCAGTTCACGGCCGCCGTCGGTGCTGTCGGGTTCCGGCATTGACGCATACAATTGTACCAAGCCATGCCATTTCCCGGGCTCGACCTTGCCAGCCGTACCGCCGTCGTCATTGGCGCCACTTCGGGCATCGGCAAGGCTATCGCACTCGGCCTCGCCGATGCGGGGGCCGATGTCGTGCCCACCGGTCGCCGCGAAAAGCTCGCTCGAGAAGTGGCCGACGAGGTCGAGGCACGCGGCCGCCGCTCCCTCGCTATCGGCGCCGATGTGTCGGACTCGGATTCGCTGCAGCGGCTCGCCGATGCAGCGCTCGAGAAATTCGGCAAAGTCGACATCCTGGTGAACGCGGCGGGCCGCACGGTGCGACGCCCGACACTCGAAGTTCCGGATGAGGAGTGGAACGAAATCATGGATACCAACCTCACCGGCATCTTGAGGGCGTGCCGGGTGTTTGGGCGCCACATGATCGAGCGGCGATACGGCCGCATCATCAATATCGGATCGCTGACCTCGGTGATCGCGCTGCACGAAGTCGCGGCGTACGGCGCCAGCAAAGCGGGCGTGGCAGCGCTGACCAAATCGCTGGCGGTGGAGTGGGCGCCCTTCGGCGTGTGCGTCAACGCAATTCTGCCCGGAGTCTTCCGCACGGCGCTCAACGAGGGGCTGCTCGACGGCACCGATCGCGGGCGAGAGCTGCTGATGCGCACGCCAATGCGGCGTTTCGGCCAGCCGGGGGAAGTGGCCGGCGCCGCGGTATTCCTCGCTTCCGAGTCAGCGGGCTTCGTCACCGGCCACCTTCTCGCCGTGGACGGCGGGTTTCTCGCCAGCGGCGTCAATCAGTAGCCGCGCGCAGCACCTTGGACACCCCGGTCGCGCCGGTCGATTAACTGCTGAGCTCGTTTTTGTGAGCACGAGCGGCCCCTGCCTTGCAAAAAGAGGAGTCAGGCCCGAACCACCAGACCCCCACCCAGCAACTGCAGGGAGTGCATATGATTGGGACCAACGCTATCAGAGGAATCACGCTTGCGTGCGCGCTTGCGACCGGCGCCGCTTGCGCGGGAGTGAAGAAGACGACGACCGACATCAACCCGTCGATGAGCCGCGCGCCGACCTGCTCCGCCGCGATCGCCGTGTACAACAGCCGCGCCGACGTGCCGTACGACTATTATGAGCTCGCCTGGATAGAGGCGTCGGGCAACTCGGTGTGGACCACCGACAATCAGCTACAGACCCAGATCCGAAACGGCGCGGCCAAGGTGGGCGCCAACGCCGTCATCGTAAATCCGGTCACCCAGTCGAAAAGCACTGTGAAGGTGCTGGGCGAAGCGGTCGGTGCAAGATCGGCTACCCAGAAGGCGAGCGCCCTCGCCATCTACATGCCGCGCGACGCCGGACGCGTCCGAAGCGCGTGCGGAACCTGATCGCTGTTTCTCCGTCACGTGTGGGCTGGTCGTCATGACCAGCCCACTTTTTTTTGCGCGGTCGCTACGCGATCCGATTGCTCTTCCACTGCCGGGATTGGGTGCGGGACTTGCCGCAGCTTTCGGGAAATTGATGAGCGGAGATCTCCAGATGAAAATGACGCTTCTGTTCGCAATTGCGCTGTATGGAACGGCACAAGCCCAGAACCGGCTTCCTGCGGGAATGCGCCCGCCCGGATGCAGCGCGGGCCTGGAGCTGCCCGAGGGCTTTTGCGCTACGGTATTCGCCGAGGGGGTGAATGGAGCGCGTCACATAGTCGTCGCGCCGAATGGGGATGTCTTCGTCAACGGCCAGGGCAAGGCCGGCGGAATAACCGCACTCCGTGACACCAACCGTGACGGCAAGGCGGATTTGCGCGAGCATTTCGGCGACGACGGCGGCACCGGCATCGCGCTGGAGGGAAACAATCTCTACGCCACCTCGGGGAATTCGATCGTGCGCTACCGCATCGCGTCCAGATCACTGACGCCGACCGGTAAGCCCGATACGATAGTCACCGGTCTGCCGATGAGCGGATCGCACCACTCCCACAATTTCGTGCTGCAGGGTGGGTCGCTCTTCGTCAACATCGGCACGGCATCCAACGCCTGTCAGCAACACGATCGACAGACCGAATCTCCCGGTTACAGTCCTTGCACCGAGCTCAATGCTCGCGGCGGCATCTGGGAAGTCGACGCCAATCGGCTCAATCAGCAGGAGAAGGACGGCCGGCGCTTCGCGACGGGTTTGAGAAACTCGGTCGCTCTCACCCGCAGCCCGCTCGACGGCGCGCTATACGCCACCGTTCACGGCCGCGACCAGCTGCACGACAACTGGCCGCGCCTGTTCACCGCCGAAAAAAGCGCGGAGAACCCCGGCGAGGAGCTGGTAAGAGTGGATCGCGGCGCCGACTACGGTTGGCCTTACTGCTACTATGACGTCGATCGACGGATCCTGGTGCTCGCTCCCGAGTACGGCGGCGATGGAAAACAGGTCGGCCAATGCTCCGGCAAGACCGAGCCGCTGATGGCGTTCCCCGGCCACTGGGCTCCGAATGGTATGGTCTTTTATACCGGCACCCAATTTCCAAGCGAGTACCGCGGCGGCGCGTTCATCGCGTTCCACGGCTCGTGGAACCGCGCCCCGTTGCCGCAGGCCGGGTTCCGCGTCGTATTCGCGCCGTTCCGCTCGAACAGGCCGGTGGGAACGTTCACCACCTTCGCCAACGGGTTCAATCCGAATCCGGGAGTCGGTCGAGCGCCGCGGGGCACTCACCGGCCGGCGGGGATTGCTCAGGCCCCGGACGGCTCGCTCTTCATTACCGACGACACCGGCGGGACGATCTGGCGGATCACTTATAGCGGCAGCACCCGCTAGGGTCGTCGTGGGCACCGCTAAGCATCGAAATCATTGCGTATGCGTGGTATCGGTGAGAGAATGAGAGGCAAGTTGAGCTCTCCTTCCGCTGTGCTCCGGCCGTTTCAGCCACTCGCCAATCTCCTCAAGAAGGCGCTTGGCAGGCTTGCCGCGTCCTCGCCGCCAGCGCTCGAGCCTACCAGGCACAACGGTCTCGACAGCGAGCGGCGCCTCAGTTTCATGCTCGAGTCGGTGCCCGTGAACCTGTGGTCGACCGACGCCCATCTCAACATCACCTTCTCACAGGGCGCGGGCCTCCACCTGATCGGAGGGAAGCCGAACGAGCAGGTCGGCATGACGCTGTACGAGGTGCTGAAATCGCGGGATCCACGCTTCACGCCTCTAGCCGCTCACTTGCGTGCGCTGCAGGGCGAGCTCGTGCGGTACGAGACCAATTGGCGGGGCCGCTCCTTCGAGACCCGAGTCGAGCCACTGCGCGCTTCCGATGGCAAAATAACTGGAACGGTGGGCATCGCGATTGACGTGACGGATCGCAAGAGTCTCTATGACGCGCTGCAGACCCAGAACGTGTACTTCGCGGCGCTGTTCGAGAACGCGCCCGAAGCGATCGCCATTCTCGACGAGCATGACCACATCATCCGCATCAACGGACAGTTCACCACGATGTTCGGGTACACGGAAGACGAAGCCGTAGGCCGCAACATCAACGAGCTGATCGTTCCCAACGGTCTGGTCGAAGAGGGCGAGAACCTCACCGCGCGGGTGGCGGCGGGAGAAAAGCTCACCGTCGAAGCGCTGCGCCGCCACAAGGACGGCCAGTCATTCTGGGTCGCGATCTCGGCGACTCCCTTCGGCGTCGCCGACCAGCCGGGGCGCGTCTACGCGATGTACCACGACATCTCGGCGCAAAAGCGCGCCGAGGACGATCTCAAGGCGCTGGTGCTCGTCGACGAGCTGACGGGCCTCCCGAATCGGCGCGCGTTCATCACCCTTTCGGAGCAGGCGCTCAAGCTGGCGATGCGGCTCGAGCGCGATGTGCTGATGATCTTCATCGACGTCGACCATCTCAAGTACATCAATGACACTCATGGACATCTGGCTGGCGATCGCGCGCTCATAGATACGGCGCGCGTGCTGCACGAGAGCTGCCGCGAAGCGGACATCATCGCCCGCCTCGGCGGCGACGAGTTCGTGGCGCTGATGACGGTCGATTCGGATCAGACCGCGGATCTGGTTTGCGACCGCATCAAGTCTCGTGTCTCCACCCACAACGCCGAGATGGCTCGCGACTACGAGCTGTCCCTCAGCGTCGGAGCGACGCGAACGAAAGCGGAGGGAACCATGCTCGCGGATCTGCTAGCGCAGGCGGACACGGCACTGTATGAGCAGAAAAGGGCGCGCAGTCCGTCGCACGCCGTCTCCCGATAGTTCTTCTCCTCGCGGCGACTAGGGCAGCGCTTTCACCACTCCGCACGCGATGCGTGCACCGCTGTTGCCCGCGGGACCGGTCATCTGGTCGTCCGCGGCGGCGTGAATGACGAGTGAGCTGCCATCGGCGTCCAGCAGGCTGGTCGTTCCCGGCGTGAGTGAGACGCGGTCGGTACTGAACGACACCTGGGCGATGCCGCTCGCGGGCACCGTGATGTTCGGGTTGTCGCCGGCGTGGGGGCCGTTCGGGTTCTGAAGCCCGTGCTGCCTGCCCATCGGATTGTAGTGGCCGCCCGCCGTCGAGAACGCCGGCGTCGTATTTCCCTCGCACTTGCCGACCTCGTGGAAGTGGATTCCGTGCTCGCCCGCGGGCAGCGAAATGCTGGCGATCTCCACGAACACGGATCCATCCTTGTCCTGAGTGATCTGGGCGGTGCCGACGGGCGCGCCGCTCGTGTTGTACATGATCGCCGTCGCCGCGGCGACCGCGCTCCGGGCGCGCTGGGCGGAGGAACATGCCACGGCGGTGAGAGCGATACTCAACATCAGCAAGCGTCCTGGCATTTTCATTTTGCCCCCGCGAAAGAGATGGCGACTACTGATCCCGAATCCTGAACTTCGTCCAGATGACGATGGTCGTGCAGTCGGCACCGACGCGAGTGTACTGCGGCGGGGCTCCCGGGCCGGCGTAAACCTCGACGCCCACGACCTCGCGTCCGTTGATGAATTGATTGATGTCACCGGGCTCAGCCGACTGCCACGGCATTTCGTCGACGTAGTACTGAACGCAACCCGCTCCGCTGGAGACACCGCGCGAGCTCGTCACGACATCGCCTGTCGGCGTGTACTGGATGCGAAGACTCGGCACCACTCGCAGAATGTCAGTGAGCGTGTTGGGGTGCATTGCCTGGATCTGATCGGGACCCAGGTAGTAGCCCATACCCGACTTCCTGCGCTGAGTGAAGCCGACCTTGTCGAGGCTGGCGACGCGCTTGGCGGTGACGAGCACCGGGTCGAGGGCGGCAACGAACTTCGGCAGCTTGATGCTCACCCGCTTCGGCTCACGCGATGAGAGATCCACAGGCACTGTTTCCGCGCCGAAACCGAGGTGCCGTGCCAGCAGGACGTGGCTGCCCGAGGGGAGATCGTTGATAGTGAACTCTCCCTTCTCATTGGTGAGAGCGATCTTGTCGGTGCCCACCACCTCGACGCGACTGCCGGCATTGGACGGCGCTCCCTCGAGGACGACCCGTCCCGAGACGACGGCCTTGCCGGTCTTGGCACCCGAGTCCACTTTCGAGAGCAGCATCGTCCGCGCGAACAGCTCGGTCTCCTGATCGCCGAGCTCGATCGGAACTTCCGCTGTCACCGCGCCACCCTTTCGCGCCTGCAGCGTCGCCTGCATGGCGTTGGGCAGTCCGCATATCCTGAACATGCCGTGCGCGTCGGTGCTGTCGCGGATGACGCGCGGGGTGCGCCGCACTCCGATCGCCTTCGAAGCTTCGAGCTGGCTCCAGGCGATCGATACGTCAGCACCCGAAACGGGTTGCAGCGTCTCCGGATCGAGGACGTGGCCGATAATGGCGGACGTCCCCTGTGCTCTCGGTCCGGGCGGCGGACACGCGCCGCGAATGATGGTCCGCGCCGATGGCACCGCCAGGATCACGTAACTCACGCTGTCGCTGCCGACGTGGAACGGCTGCGATGCGAGGGAGATCCCGAGCGTATCGAGCAGCGGATGAAACACGCCGACCTGGTAGGTGCCGGGCTCGAGGCCGTCTGCCACGAACCTGCCCGCCGAATCCGTGACGAGATTTTTCTTCGCGCCCTGGATGATGATGTCGGCGCCAACCAGAAACCTGCCGTTGAGACTGTCGAGGACGGCGCCGACGATCGCGGCTTTCCCGGCGTTGGTGGCCGGAGCCCCCGTTACAGTGCCCGGCTGTTGAGTCGCGGCGGCCTTTTTCGGGGGCGGGCTCTTCTGCTGGGCCGGCAAGGGCGCGGCGGCGAGCAAGACAGCGGCTAGAGAAGTTCTGAAAGCGAACCGCATCAATCTTCCAGTGCCGGCTCGTAGGCAGACTCGGCGTAGGGCGCCACGTGCGAGCTCGCGTTGATGAGTCGGGCGCACGTGTTCCAGCGCAGGATGGCGTCGTCGTTCCCCGCGGGACGGATGGCCTCGGCTTTCTCGTACCAGCCCATCGCCTCGCGCAACGCATCGTAAGCCATTGCTCCCGTGCCCATTCCACCCCGGTGCAGATGCGCGCGCCCGTGGCGCTCCGACGCGATGCCCGTGTAGTACGCGCGCTGGTAGGGATCGGTGATGCGCGGCAGAGTCTCGTGGACTACTCTCATCACGGCGGCGTGCCCGTCGGTGAGCTGGTCGGTGAGGGCGAGTACGAGCATCACCACGACCGGCTGGTTGCTCGGGTCGACCTCCAGAATGTCGCGACAGATGCTCTCCGCCGCCCACGACTGGTTCAGCAGGCGATAGCGTTCGGCCTTCTGAACCGCGCGCGGGATCGCGTCCCTGGAAATCGGCTTCAGCTGGAATTGCTCCTTCACCGGGCGGCTTCCTTTTCGACGGCAACCGATTTCTTACCCCGAATCAGCCGCACAAGTTTCGCCAGCGGATCGAAATGCCTGTCGACGACGCGCTCCTTGAGCGGAATGATGGCGTTGTCGGTGATGGTGATGTTCTCCGGGCAAACCTTGGTGCAGCATTTCGTGATGTTGCAGTAGCCGATGCCATCGGTGTCCTTGAGCTCGTCCCGACGGTCGACGATGTCGAGCGGATGCATCTCCAGCTGGGCGGCGTGCACCAGCAGGCGCGGTCCAACGAACTGTTCGTGGAGCTGATGGTCCCGCAACACGTGGCAGACGTTCTGGCAAAGAAAGCATTCGATGCACTTCCGGAATTCCTGTACTCGATCGGCGTCTGCCTGCGCCATGCGCCAGGTGCCATCGGGCGCGTCCGGCGGGCGCGGAGTGAATTGCCGTATCTTCATCTTGGCGCGGAAGTTCGACGACACATCGGTGACGAGATCCTTGATCGCCGGGAACGCACGCATCGGCTCGACGGTCACGGGCTTGCCGAGGTCGAGCTCGCTCAGCCGCGTCATGCACATCAGCCGTGGCATTCCATTTATTTCCGCGGAACACGAGCCGCACTTTCCCGCCTTGCAGTTCCAGCGCACCGCCAGATCACTCGCGCCCTCGGCCTGGATGCGATGAATCGCGTCGAGCACCACCATGCCCTCGGACACCTGGGTCGAGTAGTCCTGCAGCTTCCCGGCGGCGCCGGCGCCGCGCCAGACGCGGAAAGTGGCGGTGCGAGCTTCGGTGCCGGCGCTGCTGTTACTCCGCGCGGCGGCCCGTTGACCGCTCTCGACGACGTTGCGCGCCAGCGACTCGGTGCCTGGAGAAGCCATTACTTGTTCGCCTCGATGATCCGTTTCAGATCGTCGCGCATTTCGGGAATCGGCTCACGCCCCACCTGCATCTCCCCGCTCGACCCGCGCCTGACAACGATGTTGAACTTGCCCTGGCCCGGATCCTTGTCCGGGAAATCGTCGCGGAAGTGCCCGCCGCGACTTTCTTTGCGCTCGAGCGCCGCGCGGGCAATGATCTCCGAGACCGTGAGGAGGTTCTGCAGATCGAGCGCGGTGTGCCATCCCGGATTGTACTCGCGGTTGCCGGTCACGGAAACCTTGGCCGCTCTCGCCTTCAGTGCTTTGAGTGAGTCGAGGGCGCGCCTGATCTCCTCATCGCGACGCACGATTCCGACCAGCTCCTGCATCATCGTCTGCAGATCGTGCTCGACCTGGTAGGGGCTCTCACCGTTGGCGCGGTCGAACGGCTCGAGCGCCGCGCGCACGGCGGCGTCGGCCTGGGACGTGTCGGCGCGCGGCGTGGATTGTCGGCCCGCGAACTCGGCGGCGAACTTGCCCGCGCGCATTCCGAACACCAGCAGGTCGGACAACGAATTTCCACCGAGCCGGTTGGCGCCGTGGAGCCCGGCGCCAACTTCTCCCGCGGCGAACAATCCCGGCACCGACGACATCTGGGTGTCGCCGTCCACGCGAATACCGCCCATAACGTAGTGGGTGGTCGGTCCGACCTCCATTGGCTCCTTGGTGATGTCGATGTCCGCCAGCTGCTTGAACTGGTGGTACATGCTGGGGAGTTTTTTTCTGATGTGGTCTTCGGCGTTCGAGAGCTTCGAGCCGATCCAGGAGATGTCGAGGAAGACTCCACCGTGGGGGCTGCCGCGGCCCTCGCGGACTTCCTTGATGATCGCGCGCGCCACGTGGTCGCGGGTCAGAAGCTCGGGCGGCCGGCGCGCGCTTTTGTCTCCCTGGGTGTAGCGCCAGCCTTCTTCCTCGCTGTCGGCGGTCTGGTTGCGGTAGTTCTCGGGGATGTCGTCGAACATGAAGCGGCGCCCTTCCTTGTTCACGAGGATCCCGCCCTCGCCGCGAACGCCTTCGGTCACCAGAATCCCGCGCACGCTCGGCGGCCATACCATGCCCGTCGGGTGGAATTGCACGAACTCCATGTCCTGGAGCGCGGCACCCGCGTTGTAGGCGAGAGCGTGCCCGTCGCCCGTGTACTCCCAGCTGTTGCTCGTGACACTGAACGCCCTGCCGATTCCACCGGTCGCCAGAACGACGGCCTTGGCGCCAAAAAGCTTGAACCTTCCGCGATCGCGGTCGTAGCCGAGGGCGCCGGCGACGCGATTCCCGTCCTTGAGCAGCGAGACGACCGTGCACTCCATGTGAACGTCGATCGGCTGGTGGATCGCGAAATCTTGGAGCGTCCTGATTATCTCGAGGCCTGTGCGGTCGCCCACGTGCGCGAGGCGCGGATATTTGTGGCCGCCGAAGTTGCGCTGGAGAATTCGGCCGTCCGGCGTGCGGTCGAACACCGCTCCCATGGCCTCGAGCTCCTTCACGCGGTCTGGCGCCTCCCTGGCGTGGAGCTCCGCCATGCGCCAGTTGTTGAGGTACTGGCCGCCACGCATGGTGTCGGCAAAATGGACCTGCCAGTTGTCGCGGTCGTCGACGTTGGCGAGGGCGGCGGCAATGCCACCCTCGGCCATCACCGTGTGCGCTTTGCCAAGCAGCGATTTGCAGATCAGACCGACCGACGCACCAGCGTGTGCCGCCTCGATCGCCGCGCGCAGTCCCGCGCCGCCGGCGCCGATCACCAGCACGTCGTGCTCGTGTTTTTGGTATTCAGCCACCTAGAACAGCCTCACGTCGTGCCAGATTCCCATGGCGCAGAGTCGTACGAACACGTCGGAGAACGCGACCCAGAAGAGACTCGCCCACGCCCAGCGCAGGTGCCCGCGGTTGAGACAGCTCACGCAGTCGTAGGTCTTCTTGCGGACCGGGGCGCGCGACAGCTGATCGAGATATCCGCCGACCAGGTGTCGCAAGGAATGGCAGCCCAGAGTGTAGCCGCCGAGCAGAATGACGTTGACGGTGAGTACGATGGTGCCCAGTCCGACGCCGAAGTTCTGATGCCCGGTGTTGCGATCGAAGAACCACATCGCCTTGTAGGCATCGCTGGCGAGGATGACGAGAAAAATCAGCGCGAAATAGAGGAAGTAGCGATGGACGTTCTGGATCACGAGCGGCAGGTATCGCTCGCCGCGATAACTTTTGCGAGGCTCACCCACGGCGCAGTTGGGGGGATCGGCCCAGAAGCCCTTGTAGTAGGCTCCCCTATAGTAGTAGCAGGTCAGGCGGAAGCCCGCCGGAAATGGGAGGATTAGGAGCGCCGGCGAGAACGGCAGGAACGAAGGGATCCACGACGGTTTCGGTCCGTGAATCCAGGCGTGCGGTGAATCGGAAAAAAGAAGTGGCGAGTAGAAGGGCGATAGGTAATTACCGAACGCGAAGTTCTTGTTCTGGAGCGCCGCCCAGGTGGCGTACACGACAAAGCTGGTGAGCACGATGAGGACGACAAGCGGCTGGACCCACCACGCATCGCGTCGCATCGTCTGGCCAAAGCCGCGGCGCGTGAGTTGGACGACTTCAGATGCCATTGATCAGGTGCCTCGCGCCGAGCGCGTGGATAATCGGGCCGAAGGGTGCTGCCCTGGCAAATTAGTTTTTGTGGCGGCGCGCGGGTAGTCTTGCGCGCTCTAGCAAAAAGCCTCCGGAGCTTTTCAGCGCCGGAGGCTTCCTGCTTTCTGCGAGTTTTAAGAGACTGCTTACTGCTTGGCGGGCTTGGTGCGAAGACCTTTCTTGCCCCATCCGCCCTTGCCACCATTGGCGCGGCGGTCTGCCATCGCCTTCTCGCGCGCATCGAACTTGGCCTGCTGGGCGGGCGTCAGAATTGCGCGAATCTCCGCGTTCTCCTGGGTACGATAGGACTGACCGCCCTGCATCACCTGGCGCGCCTTCTCGATGTTGGTACGGAACGCAACGGTGTCGCCCTTCTGTCTGGCGGCCTTGGCTGCATCCATGTAGGGCTTGGCCTGGGTGCGAAGCGCCTCATTCTGCGGCTTGTACTTCGCGCGGATCGTCTTGATCTGCGCCTTTTGGGCGTCGGTCAGGTTCAGATCGGCTCCGAACTCACGACCGCCCTTGCGAGCGCCCATTTCGCCGCCACGGGGGCCACGACGATGGAAGCCGCTGTCGGCCCGCGTCTGCGGGACGGTTGTTGACTGGGCCGCGGAGATACCTGCGAACCCAACGAGCATCAAGGCGCTGAGCGCCAGGGTACGGACTGACGACATTAAAACCTCCACAACGGTGAACGCCGCGCGCGGGATGCCGCGACTGTACCGTTAGACGAGGGGACGGGGTGGGTGTTAAGGCGGGAGGCGGGAAGCGGAGGCGGGAGGCGGGAAGCGCGAACTGCACCTGAACGGGCAGGAGGCGTCAGTTGTGAGGCGGCAGGCGCGAGGGAAGGACGGACTGCCTTCAATACGCACCCACAGCGGATGCCCGTAAGTTGAAACGCGTCAGTAACGTCCCGACGTGGTGGCCTGGTAACTGACGCCTTCCCCTCTCGCGCCTCCCACCCTTGCAGTTGCAGTTCCCGCCTCCCGCCCTTACCCCGCCGCAGCCGCAGGCACCGCCCCAAACCTCCGCTCCCGGGAGTGGAACTCGTTCACGGCCGCCTGGAGGTCCGCCGGCGAGAAGTCGGGCCAGCGTCGGTCGGTGAAGTAGAGCTCGGCGTAGGCGCACTCCCAAAGCAGGAAGTCGCTGAGGCGCTGCTCCCCGCCGGTGCGAATGAGGAGATCGACATCGCGGCACTCGCCATCCCAGTGATCGACCTCGCACATGGCGCGGTAAAGCTGCTCGCGCGTGACCTCGGCGCCGCGGAGATTGCGGGCCGCCCTCACCATCGCGTCGCGGGCGGAATAATCGACCGCGATGCGGAGGTCGAGCCTCGTGCCAGGCTTGGTCGCTTCTTCCGCGGCGCGAATGGCACGCAGCAGCTCGGCGGGAATCCGATCGCGCCGGCCGATGATCCGCATCCGCACGTCGTTGGTGACACAGCGATCGGTCTCGGCGACGAGGTAGCGCCGGAAAAGCCGCATCAGGAGCGCGACCTCACGCGAGGGCCGCGCCCAGTTGTCGGCCGAGAACGCGTAGAGAGTCAGCATGCCGATCCCGCAGTCGGGCGCTGCCTCCACGATCTTGCGGACGACGCGCGCGCCAGCAATGTGCCCCGCGGTGCGCGGCCGGCCGCGAGCATTCGCCCAGCGTCCGTTGCCGTCCATGATGATCGCGACGTGGATGCCGGACTGCGCGCGAGTCGGCTGACGATGCCCGCTCCCGGGTTGGTGGAGAGAATGCGCGTGCTTCACGGAATGGGCTGGCTGCGACACGTTCTCAGCGCTCCCGCGTGGCGCGAATCAGCGCCTCCATGTGGTCCAGGTAACGTTCGAGCGCGCGGCGACCGGTGGCGGTGAGCTTGTACTCCGTCTTCGGCATCCGGCCCTCGAAGGATTTCGTGCAGGTGATGTACTCCGCTTCCTCGAGCTTGCGGGCGTGCACGCTCAGATTGCCGTCGGTCGTTTTCATCAGCTTCTTGAGGTCGCTGAAGCTGAGCGAGTCGTTGACCGCCAGGGCGCTGACTATGCCCAGGCGAAGGCGCTCGTGGATCAAGCGATCCAGCGCGTCCGCTCGCGCCGAGGACTGTGACACGCCGTCAGACTTTCCGCGCACCGTGCGGAGCTCCCCCACTCCCGGGCGGCGGTCGTCGCGCGCGGTTCCGTGTTTAGCCACCGTGCCTCCGCGCGATCGGAATTCCAAAAACGATGTGCAGGCCGCCAAACGCCGCCGCCATGATCCAGTCATTCCACGTAACCGGTGTGAACAGAGCCAGCGTTCCCGCCAGCATGAAACAGATCCCCATCACGGGGACGATGCGGACGCTGAAAGCGCCCCCGGCAACGACCCCGGTGCCATAGAGAAGGAGCCACATACCCGGAATCGTCGTCACCAGGCCACCGCGATAGAGGACGATGGTCAGGAGGGCGCCGACGAGCATCGGCGGAGAGAAACTCAGAATGAACTTGCGTGCGGGACCCGAGAGCAGCGGCATGTGAGCGCGGCGCGCTTTCCGTACTATTGCCCACAGCATGACGCACGGCGCGAGGACAGCCGCAGCCATCCACACGTAGATGGCCTTCAACTGGGAATTCTGGGCTGATGCGATCGTCGCGGCAATGGTCGCGATGATGCCGACGGCGACCATTCCCCATCCGGAAACCGCCGTGAAAGCACCAGCCGCCTCCATCGTATCGCGGATGAAGGCGAGGTTGTCCATCGCCCGAACGTGCAGCGCGGGGGACTCGGATTTGGGGGCGCGGTGAAGTGGGGTTACGGATGCCATAACGATCCGAAGCTACCTGTTGGGATGATATCTGTCAAGTACTTTGCGTTGTAAAGTTCCTGACAGGTTGGCGGCCTTCCGAAGCTGACCAGGACCGGGGATCGACTTACTACCCCAGAGCTATCGGACCGGGCAACGGGTCGCTGGCGGGGAACGTCTGCTCCACCATTTTGTCGAGACGGCGCTCGTCGATCGCGCTCGACAACAGCTCGACCAGCTTGGCGCAGAACGCGGGAAGATCGTCGGGCTTGCGACTCGTCAGCAGCTTCTGGTCCAGTTGGACCTGCTTGTCCACCCACGCTCCGCCGGCGTTCTTGACATCGGTCTCCAGACTCGGCCAGGAGGTGATCGTTCGACCACGCACCGCGTCGGCTTCGACCAGCAGCCAGGGTCCATGACAGATGGCCGCCACCGGTTTATCGAGCTCCATGAAATCGCGCACGAACTTCACCGCGCCCTTGTTGGTTCGGAGCTTGTCCGGATTGGCCACGCCACCGGGAAGAACCAGCGCATCAAAGTCGCGAGCCGTCACCGACGCCACCTCGACATCGACTGGGAACCTGCTCGACTTCACGTCGTGCTTCATACCCTGGATTTCGCCACGCTTTTCAGAGACGAGCACGACGTCCGCGCCCGCCTGCTTCAGCGCGTTCCACGGTGCGGTGAGCTCTACTTCTTCCACGCCGTCGGTGGCGAGGAACGCGACTTTTCGACCTTTGAGCTGGTCGGGCATGCTATCTCCGGAGTTGGTTACACGACAGTGAATAATCGATTCAGGTCAGAAATTGTGCCACGATTGTCGCGGCCTCGGGCACCTGACCCTTGCCTCGACAATGCCCATATTTCGGCGTGGCAATCATCGACCTTTACGGGCACGAGCACATCCGAGAGCGGCTCCGCCAGAGCATGCGGGCGGGAGCTCTCCCCGCCAGCCTGCTTCTACAGGGCCCTCGCGGCGTCGGCAAGCAGCGGTTGGCGCTGTGGCTCGCGCAGGGTCTCCTTTGCACGGTACCGGAAAAAGCCGGAGAAGACGCCCTGCCACCCGGCTGCGGCGGGTGCGCGAGCTGCCGCTATCTCGCCGACCTCACCCATCCCGATCTTCACTGGATCTTCCCGCGGCCGCGTCTAAGGGATTCCGATCCCGACCTGGACCAGGTGCGCGACGATTACGCCGATGCAATCGCGGAGCGCGCCGCGAATCACGGGCTGTACGCCGCGCCGTCCGGAAGTGAAGGCATCTACGTCGCGACGGTGCGCTCGATCGTCCAACAGGCCGCCATCTCGCCCGCGATCGGAAAGCGAAAAGTGTTCATCGTCGGCGACGCCGAGCGAATGGTGCCGCAGGAAGGTGCCGACATGGCGGCGAACGCTTTCCTCAAGCTGCTCGAAGAGCCCCCGACTGATACGACGTTGGTTCTCACCTCGAGCGAGCCGGGGGCGCTGCTTCCCACCATCAAATCGCGGGTCGTCACGGTTCGCGTACCCCTGGTTGCCGACGCGGCCGTGCGCGCCTTCGTTGGGGATCCCATCGTCAAAAAGGCTCTCGATTCCGTGGCGAAAGCGTCGGCCGCAGAGCGCGTGCGCGCCGCCGCGGGCGCGCCCGGAAGACTCTTCAGCGGTGCCGCCGAGGCGAAGGCAACGATGAACGCGCGTCGCATCGTCGACGCGGCGACAGGCGCCAAGCCTGCGCTCGTTCACTCCGTCGCGCTGTCGCAGGGAACGATGGGTGCGCGCGGAAACTTCGCCGACACCCTCGATGCACTCGTCGAGCTGCTCGGCGAAAGAGTCAGAGATGCCCTGCACCGCAAGGACGTTGGCGCTGCAGCGTCGGCGGCCAAAGCCGTGGACGCGGTTCTGCAGGCGCAGACGTATGCCAGTGGCAACGTCAGTCCGCAGCTCGTCACCTCGAAGCTGATTCGCCAGCTCTCCGCGACACTGCAATGAGCGATCTGACCCACACCGACGCCGAAGGACGCGCGCGGATGGTCGACGTCGGCGGCAAAGGCGAGACTGCACGGTCCGCCACTGCCGAGGGCGCGATCGCGATGAGCGGTGACGCACTCGCGGCGATCGAAAGCAACGCGCTGTCGAAGGGCGATGCCCTGGCGACGGCGCGCATTGCGGGTATCATGGCGGCCAAGCGAACGGCGGAGCTGATTCCCCTCTGTCATCCCATCGCCCTCACCCAGGTCGGAGTGGATTTTGAATTCGACCATTCCCTGCCCGGGGTTCGCGTCAAGGCCTGGGCATCCACGCGCGGACGCACCGGCGTCGAGATGGAAGCGCTCACCGCTGTCTCCGTGGCTTTGCTCACCATTTACGACATGGCGAAATCGCTCGACCGCGAAATGAAGATCTCGGACGTGCGGGTGACGGCAAAGAGCGGCGGGCGAAGCGGAGACTGGAAGCGGGAGTAAGGCTGCCCCTCACACCGGCGGCAGACTCAGCGCCGCATCGTTCAGCTTGGCGGCGACCCGGTACGGCTCCATGTGCACCATCACCGCGATCACACTTGGGATGGCTTCCAAAATCGCGTACTTCACTTTTGCCGCGATCTCATGCGCGTCTTCCAGTGATATTCCAGGATCGGCCTGTACGTGAAGATCCACGTACAATCCGAGTCCCGAGCGGCGGATGTTCAGCGATTCGACGCGCTTGACGCCCTCTACGCCTGTGGCGGCATCGAGCGCGCTCTCTCTCACGGTGTTGTCGGGCGCTTCGTCCATGAGACCCGAGATGGCGGGGCGCAGAATTCTGAGGCCGTTGACGGCGACCAGCACGGCGGCAACCAGCGCGGCCCAATCATCGGCCGCCTCCCAGCCGGGTCCGCCGATGAGAGCGATGCTGATGCCGATGAAGGCTGCAAGCGAGCTCGCCGCATCCGCGCGATGGTGCCATGCATCGGCGGCGACGGCGGTGCTGCCGACGTCCTTGCCGACCCGTGAGACGCGCCGATAAAGAATTTCCTTGACAACGATCACGCCCGCGGCAACGAAGAGAGTGAACGCGGCCGGGAGATGGTGCGGATGCCGGATCTCCCTGATCGCCAGGATCGAGATTCCCGCCGCGGCGCCGAGCAGCATCAGCGACACTACCGCCGCCGCGAGCGGCTCCGCTTTGCCGTGACCGTACGGATGGTCTTCGTCGGCGGGCCTGGCGGCGATGCTCAAGCCCATCCAGACAATAAGCGACGAAAAAATGTCAGCCGACGACTCGACGGCGTCAGCGACAAGCGCGTTGGCGTGCCCAACGATGCCGGCGACAAACTTCACCAACACCAGAACCGCATTGACCAGCAGCCCTGCCTGCGCCCAGCGAATGCTCCGCCGAGTGGCGTTATTCACGCTGCCACCAACTAGAAGTCGGCTCTCTCCAGCTGCTCGGCCGCTTCATTGATGCGCGCCGCGTACGCTTCCGGGTCCTCACCGGCAACGCGCCCCGGGATGACGAATCGGGGATCTTCAGGTTGATCGGAGAAAGGAGTGTTGACGAACAGATCTCCACCGCGCGCGATGACGGCGGCCTCGAATCGGTCGGCCGCAGTCATCAGGTCGTCGAGCACTCCGCTCGATTCGCGGCCCGTGAGGAGTACTCCCTTTTGACGAAGCCTGCCCGCGTTCTCCATCGCGGCGCCGTCACGCTCCTCTCGCCGGTGCGGGTCCAGGTCTTCCTGCTGCTCCTCGTAGGATTCCTCTTTCATCCAGTCTCCGTGATCTCGGGTTACCCTCTGATCTGCAAGTCCCGTGATAGCGGCGTGAAAGCTGCGACAATGGACTACTTCCGTCGAGGGCCGCCGATATGTCACGCGCATTCGTCAAGGAAGATGCTGGTGGTTGGGGTGATCCGGGAAAGCGATACTCGCTCCCGCCCCGCGACGATCCGTCGTACGACGAAGCCGCGGCCGAAGCGCTACTCGAGGGCGCGCGGTCGGGTGATACCGGCAGCGCCGAGAGCGCGACGGGATACTACTGGGGCGAAAAGAAGCTGCGCCCGTTCGTAGAAAGGATTCGAGAGCGCGCCGGCCGCGACGGCGACGAGCGGCTCACCCAGCTCGCCGAAAGATTTCTTCGCTGACCGACAAATCAGCGCCAGTTCAAACGGCGCGGCTGCTACTTGCCGACTCCGTGGCGGCTTCGCTACATACTAACGGCGAACCACCCACCCCCGCCCGGAGAAATCGTACGTGACCGCCCGTGTTTTTCGCGTATTAGTCGCTTCCGTTGTCGCCCTGCTCGTGCTCTCGTCGCCAGCCCGGCCCCAGCGACCGGTGCCCGGCCGCGCCGGTCCAATTGTCCCGACGCTGACCACCGCCTACGACAGCACGGCCTTCGCCGCCTTGCGCTGGCGAGAGATCGGACCATTTCGCGGAGGACGCTCGGTAGCAGTCGCTGGGTCGTCCAGGCGTCCGTACGAATATTATTTCGGCACCACCGGCGGTGGCGTGTTCAAGACGACTGACGGCGGAGTCACCTGGGCCCCGGTCACCGACAAATACTTCGGCGGCACCATCGGCGCCATCGGCATCAGCGAGTCCAATCCCGACATCGTGTACGTCGGCGCCGGCGAGTATCCGATCCGCGGAAACGTGTCGCACGGTGATGGAGTTTGGCGTACAAGCGACGGCGGCAAGACCTGGAGCTCCGTCGGTCTCGTTGACTCCCGTCAGATTTCCCGGGTCCGGGTTCAT
>JBHEMG010000088.1:0-6430 GCA_046262715.1 Gemmatimonadales bacterium | reverse complement strand
TTGCAGCCCAGGCCCAGCACGATGAGCAGTGGCAGATACTTGAGACAGGACTGCACTATGGTCTCCCGTGGCAATTTGCGGATCCGGAATCGGTGAACGAGCCCTGGCCGGCGGCGGGCATGAACTGCCAGCTGTAGCTCCCGTTCTTGAGCGTGAGCTTCAGCACGCCATACGTCCCATTCTCGCCGTTGCCCGCGCGCACCTCGAGGTTCGGGTTCGTGGAGCCGAAGCCGTACAGGCCTTCGCCGCCACCCGTTCCGACGGTGATCTGCCGGATGCCGAACGAGGCATCGGCCGTTCCGTCGGGGCGCATCGGCTTGTACCGCTGATACGTATGATCGTGACCGTTCAACACGAGGTCGGCGCCGCCGTCGTACAGTGCCTGCCACAGCGGGGTCGTCTCCGTGCGGACGAAGGGCCGGTCGGTCACAGTGCTGAATTGCGGATGATGCATCATCGCGACCGTGCACTGCTCGGTATGGCTCGAGAGCAACGCGCGCAGCCATTGCTCCTGCGCCGATCCGGCGGCGATGAAGTCCGCGCTTTCCGTGCCGGTATTCAGGACAATGACGAGCCAGGATCCAAGGTTGAAGCTGTAGTAGCCCTTGGAGGGGTCGCCGGCGGAAGCACCGAAGTACCCGAAGTACCCGTCGGCGTTCTTGGTCGCGCCGGTATTGTAGTAGTCGTGGTTGCCGGCAACGGGACGCGTGCGCGCCTTCTGCCGACCCCACGCGGGGTCATAACAGTTGGCGAATTCTGTCGCCGTACCGCTCAGGTAGGCGTTGTCGCCGAGCGGCATGACGATTCCCTGGAGCGTGGCGATCAAGTCCCCGGTGGCGTTATCGCTCGTGCGGTCGCAATCGCCGATGTCGCCGGCAGCGATAATGACGGGCGAGGTCGCCGCGACGCTGGCCGTCTTGGTGCCGGTCGCCGCGTGATGATTCGTGACCGACACCGTCACCGTGTAGTTGCCTTCGGTCGCGTATGTGTGTGACTGCGCAATCGGCGCGATGGCGTCTTTTGAGCCGCTCGAGCTGTTCCCGTCACCCCAATTGACGTCAAAGCTCCACGGGGAGGCGTTGACCGACGTGTCGTTGAAGGTCGCCGAAAGTTCGAAGGTCGTGCCTACCGGCAGGGTGCCGCCGGTGACCGCGCTGACGACCGGCGCGCCCGGCGGGGGCGGTGGCGGCGGTGGCGCCGGTGGCGACGGAGGCGTCGGCGATGAGCAAGCAGCGGCGAGCGCAAACCCGAGCGGCAGCATGCGAATGATCGTGCGGGCGGTCATAGCTCGGCGATCGGTGCGGATTGCCATGGATACGTTCCTGTCGCAGTGGAATCGCGTGGTGCCGTCTTCGGCTTCGCCTTTGGGCTCGGCGCGGACGGATTTGGTGTCGCCTGCGGCAGCACCGCGGGCGATGGAACCGCGGCCGGAGGCTCCGGCTGGTGCGATCCGCCGCCGCAGCCGATGAGCAGCGCGTACAGCGCTGCCATCGGCCTGCGGGCGTCGAGTCTCACCATCGGAGCGTCCGGTCTCGCGTGACTAGTTGCAAGCAACCGGCGTGGTGCTCTTATCGCTGAAGCCACCCGCTGCGGTCGGGGTGAACTCCCAGCCGTAGCTGTTGTCGTTCAACGTGAACTTGATGACGCCCCAGCTATCCGGCGCTCCGCCACTGCCAGCGCCACCGAACTGCGCGGCGACCGGGTTGCCGGCGGCTGCCGCATGCATCCGGTCAAGACTGCGGCCTCCCGTACCCACGATGAACTGCGCGAAGCCTTTCGTATCGGCAGCGCCATCGATGTTCAGCTTGGGGAAGCGCTCGTACTGCTTGTCTTTGGCACTGACGAGTACGTCGACTCCGGCGTTATACAGCAATCCCACGACGTCATTCATGTTCTCATTGCGGGACATCGCGCCGTTTCCATCCGTGTACAAACGGCGTTCCCAGGAAATCGCCATGAGGCATGGCTTCGTGTTTTTCGAGAGATCATCGGTCAGCCAATCGATTTCCGGATGCGGCTTTCCACTGCAATTGTTGCTGGCGTTGTTGGGTGCATAGCTGCAGGCACCCTGGCCCCACGGCGCGGTGTTGAGTACAACGACGTGCCAATTGCCGGCGTCGAAGCTGTAATAGCCGGTGGGAGCGACAGGTTGACCGAAGTACGAGTAGACAGCATCGGTGCTGCCCACGCTCACAAAGTCCATCTGGCCTAGGGCCGCGCGCATGCCAGTCTTGAACTGTCCCCAGTTCTGATCGAAGCACTGCGCATAGCTGCGAGTGGCGGTGGTTGTATCGGCGAGGTTGTTGCCGACCGTAAAGACGATCGTATTGGGATCGGCGGTGATCTGATTCTTCACGAGTGCGGCCGTCTGCATCGAGCCCGCGCTGGCGCAGCTCGTGATTTCACCCGCGCCGATCATGGTGATTGCCGAGGCAGCCGCCAGCGTGACGGCCGTGGCAGTGCTGGCCCACGCCGATGAATCGGTCGCGTTGAATGCCCGCACCCGATAGCTGTACGACGTGCTGGCCGTCAGGCCGCTATCGGTGAACGCTGCGGTGTTGGCCGCCTGGTTCGTGCCGACCTGCGCGAAGTTCGTGCATGCCGCGCCGCTGCAACGATCGACGCGGAAGCCGGTCTCATTCGTGGCGGCATCCGTCCACGCCAGATTAATCTTCGATACGGATACCGGCGTCGCCGTCAGACCCGTCGGCGCAGCAACCGTCGGAGGCGGTGGAGGCGGCGGAGGCGGCGGGGGCGTTGGCCCCGCGCTGTTGTCTTTACAGGCGCCAAAGGCGCCGATCACGCCGGCGGTAGCGATCACCAACGCGGCGCGAACTGTGAAACGGGGTGTGACCTTCATACATCTCTCCTTGGTGGCAACGTGAATACAGTTACAAGCAGTAGCCGGCGCCGGGGTTTGAGAACGCGCCGCCGGCAGCGGGCGCGTCTCCGGTGTAGGTCCAGGTCGAACTGCAAGGACGATCCGCTCCGCCCATAAACGCTTCCCCGCCATGCGCCCCGAGCTGCGCCGCGAATGCGTTCCGACAGGAGACGACGGCGAGGACGGCGCCCAGAATCACGAGGGCGCGCAACAACAGCATCATGGCTGGTCTCACACTTCACTCCTTGACGCTGCGAAGCGTCAGCGGTGGTTCCTTCGTCCCTCGGACCGTTCGGATCAGTACTTCCATCCCGCGCCGGGCCGTGGCACCGATCAACGGGAGCGGATCGTCCCAGGCGAAGCCACTCTTGGCGTCGCTGCGGACTACTTCCGGTATCCATTGGGCAAGGGACATGCCTGCTTCGCGCGCGGCGGCGAGGTCCTTCCACGGCTTGCACCAGCGGAATCCCGGCTGCGCGGGCCCCACGATTGGGCGTGGCGCCCCAATGAGGTCGCTATAAACGAGGGCGGGCAGGTTGACCCCGGCAACGGCGCCGAGATGATGCCAAAGGTTGAAACGGGGATTCACCTCGAGCAGCCGCAGACGGCCGTCGGGCGCCCGTTTGAAATCGAACTTTGCGACGCCGCGGAATTTCAAGCGCTTGACCAGCGTGCGTCCCAGCGCCAACACATCGGGTGCGTTGCTCGTCTCGAGCGCCGTGCTGTCGCCGTAGGAGGCGGGCCGGGTGCGCACCTTCTTGCCTGCGAATTCGCCGACGATGTTGCCGCGCTCATCGACATACACGTGGTAGCTCTCGATCGAGGTTTCATCCCCGGGCACGAGCTCCTGCGCCAGTATCTGCAGGTTGGCGGCCATGATGCGGGGCCACAGCGCGCGCAGATCGGCCAGCGTGTCGACCGACATCGCTTTGCCGGGGCCCGCGAGCGGCTCCCAGCGCGCCGGAACGCGAACCAGCGGCTTCAGGATGATCGGAAAGGCGAGCCCGAAATTCTCGGCGAGTCCGGGGAGGGCATCGCCCGGAGCGATGACGCGCGCCTTGGGCACGGGAAGGTCGAGTCGCGCCGCGAGCTGCTGAAAGCGCGACTTGTCCACGAATTGCTCGACCAGCTCGGCGTCGGGCACGATGAACCGGAAGCCTTCCCGCAGCCGATCGCGGAAGCGGGAGACGAGCAGCAATGTGCGGTCTTCCTGGTAGAACAGCACCGGCGGCTCAGGCTGCGCCTGGCCATAACGCACCAGCGCTTCCACGAGCTGCTCGGGATTTTCCCACGCGTTATGCCAGGGAAACACCGATCGCGTATGGCGCGAGTAGCGGACCGGCGCGCCCGGCGGCGCGAGCACGGCCGAGGGAATCCGCGCGATGCCCAGCGCCCGCACGAGATCGATGTCGCCCAGCACACAGGCCGGGGGACGCGCGGGATGCGCCGGGCGGCCGCCGCGCCCAATGAACGCGGCAGCCTGGCGCGCGACCCGCGACGTGCGGCCCAAGGCGCCCTGCTGCCAGTAGTACGCCGTCTTCGCGATCTCGCGGGCGCGCATGAGCCAGCGATTGCGGCCGCGCAGCCAGCGGATCTTGGTGTTGTCGAGCTCGGCTCCGAACTTGGCCTTGAACGGGCCGCGCCCCATGAAGTCCACCGTCTCACACCCGCGCTTGACCGCCTCTTCCATCACGGCCCACGTCATGAGCTCGGTGGGGCGGTACCAGCGGTAGTGGCCGCGGTGCGCCCACATCCACAGCAGCAGCTCTTTGCCTTCGATCGCGAACAGTCCGGTCGCGATATTGATGCGCCCGCCCGGCAAGTACACCGAGGCGGCGAGCAGATTGCCGCTGTCTTTGAGACGGCCAAAGAACTCCTGCACGCGCTGCTTGCTGAACGGGACGGTGTACCCACCTCGGCGGTACACCTCCTGCACCTGCGCGTAATGCTCCTCGACGAACCGATCGTCGTCCTCGAACCGCACCGTGAGGCCGAGCCGATGCGCGCGCTTCACGTTGCGGCGCGCGCTGTCCTTGAGCTGCTTGAACGTGCGGGGGGCGTCGCCCGGGAAGAGCGTCGCGCGGTAGGTCGGAACGACCTCATCCTCGAAGCCCGCGGCGCGCATCGCCGCCGGGTCGAGTCCCAGGTGCAACAGCTCGATGTGGTCGACGTCGTACTTGTCTTCCAGATACGCAACAACGGCCGCCGCGAACGCCGCGGTGTCGAAGCGCTCCGCGTCGAACGCCGGTCCCAGACTCACCGTCTGCCACCCCGCGAGCGGCGAGCCGAACAGCTTCCAGCGGCCGACGTTGCGCAGCAGGCCGGGGAAGACGCCGACAATGCCGCGATCGTCTTCCAGCACGAGATAGATCGGCTCGCCACAATTGCTTGCGACGAGCGCATCGATCCACGCCCTGGTGTGGGGCAGCCGGTGATTGGGAAAGCCGCGGACGAGCGCATCCCAGCCGCTCAACTCCTCCGCGGACGCTTCGCGAACTCTCAAGGTGCGCATCATGGATCCTGCTCTAGCAACCGACGTGCCGCGGACATCTCGCGGGGGATTTTGAACTTTCGCCGCCCCCGCGCGACCGCGCCGATGGTCCATAGCGTGCGGCCGATGATCGCGACGTCGCGGCGCAGCGACGCCTCCCTGATGTAGACGCGATCGAGCGCCAGCTTCGTCTTGAGTAGCTCGTCGACGTAGCGCGCTTCGGGATCATTGCCGGTCAGGAGCTTGTCGCCGGAGGTGAACTGGTAGATGCTGCCCGGGCTCGCGAGGCCGGGGCGCACGCCGAGCGTCTCGAGGTCGCCGGTGGAATAGTGCTCGCGCACGATGGCGGGGTCCTCGGGCCGTGGGCCGACGACCGCCATGTCGCCGCGCAATATGTTGTAGAGCTGCGGCAGCTCGTCGAGCTTGAACTTGCGCAACAATTGACCGAACGGATAAATCCGCTCGTCCTTGTGCCCGGTGATCAGCGGGCCGGACGCTTCGTCCGGCTCGTGACGCATCGTGCGGAGCTTGAACATCGTGAACTCGCGGCCGAGATAGCCGACGCGCCGGGCCCGAAAGAACACGGGGCCCCGGTCGGTCAGCTTGATGCCGATGGCCGCGAGCCCGATGAGCGGCGCAGCCACGACCAGCGCCACAGAGGCGCACAGCACATCAAACAGGCGTTTCACCATGATGCAATGTGCGGCGAATGGTCATGAAGACTTCGGCTGCTTCGAGGCACTGCTGATTGCCCCAGGCCATCGCCCGGTTGCGCAGCGCGTCGAGTGAGCGTGGATGAGGGTAGGGACGGAGCTCGCTCGTATAACACGCCATCGCCGCGAGCTTGGTCTCGAGTGTGGCGGAGATATCCACCCACGTGTCGGCGGTGAAGGTGCGGGGATAGGCCCACTCGGTGCTGCTCGCGGTGTCAAAGGCGTACACCGCGCGTACCCAGCACGCCGTGGGGCGCGTAGCGACCAGCGTCGCCTGAAACAGGATCTGGTGATCGCGATTGATGTCGCCGCCCCACTGGCAATACACGATCTGGGGCTGGAGCT
>JBHEMG010000087.1:0-3613 GCA_046262715.1 Gemmatimonadales bacterium | reverse complement strand
AGCGCCTAGGCTGCCGGGTAACGGCGATCAATCTGGAAACAGACGGTCTGTTTCCCCGGCCGCCCGAGCCGGTGCCCGAGAACCTGAAAGCGCTCGGCGCGCTGGTGCGGCGCTCCAAAGCGGATGTGGGGATCGCGGTCGATCCGGATGTCGATCGGCTGGCGGTTGTGGACGAGCGGGGACGGCCGATCGGCGAGGATTACACGTTGGCCTTCGCGATCAGGGCTGTGCTCGGGAAACGTGCAAAGGGACGCGGGCAACGGATTGTTGTCTGCAATCTCTCGACGAGTTTGGTGGTCGAGGATGCCGCGCAGGGCGTCGGCGCGACGGTCGTGCGGGCACCGGTGGGCGAGGCCCACGTCGCCCGCAAGATCATCGAGCTCAAGTCGGTGATTGGCGGGGAAGGGAATGGTGGAGTGATGTATCCGGCGCTGCACGTCGGTCGCGACGCGCCGGTGGCTGGGGCGCTGTTGCTGGGGTTGCTGGCGCGTGAGCGGGTAAGCGTAAGCGCGCTCGTCGACCGGCACCCGCGGTACACGATCGTCAAGGCAAAGTTGGAACGTGGCACGCGGAATGCGGACGCGATGGGACAGGTGTATGCCGCGCTGCGCGCCCACTTTTCCGACGCGAGCGCGGATACCCAGGACGGACTCCGGCTCGCGTGGCCCGATCGCTGGCTGCACGTGCGGCCTTCGGGAACGGAGCCGATCATTCGACTCATCGCGGAAGCGCCCTCGGGCGCGGACGCTGACAAATTGATTGCGGAAGGGCGGCGGTTATGTGCGGCATTGTAGGGTATACCGGCAAGCGCAAGGCGGCCCCGGTCGTGCTCGAGGGGCTGAAGCGGCTCGAGTACCGCGGGTACGATTCCGCCGGACTGGCGACAGTCAACGGCCGACTGGAAGTCTTCCGCGCTCCCGGCAAGATCGCCGTGCTCGAGCGCGAGCTGGGGAATAATCTTCCGGAAGGCACCACGGCGATCGCGCATACGCGCTGGGCGACGCACGGCGCGCCCACCATGGTCAACGCGCACCCTCACGTCGATTGCGGGGGCACGCTCGCGCTGGTGCATAACGGCATCATCGAGAACTCCGGCGCGCTGCGGCAGGCCCTCTCCAAGCGCGGCCACGTCTTCCGCTCGCAGACCGATACCGAAGTTCTCGCGCACTTGATCGAAGAGACCCATACCAAAGGGACGTCGCTGCTCGACGCGACCGCCGAGGCGCTGCGCGAGGTCGAAGGCACCTACGGGATCGCCGTGATCTCGAGCCACGAGCCCGATACGATCGTAGCGGCGCGCCGCGGCTCGCCGCTGCTTCTCGCCATCGGCAACGGCGAGAATTTTGTCGCCTCCGACGCGTCGGCGGTGCTGGCGCACACGCGGTCGGTCATCTACCTGGACGACGGCGACATCGCCGAGGTGAAGCCCAGCGATTACCGCATCATGGATCTGAGCTCCGTGGAGAAGGAAAAAGAGATCACCCAGGTCGAGTGGGACCTGGCCACGATCGAGCGCGGCGGCTACTCCCACTTCATGCTGAAGGAAATCATGGAGCAGCCCGAGAGCGTGCGGAATACGCTGCGGGGCCGCTTGCTCGAGGAAGAGGGCACCGTCCGCTTCGGCGGTCTCAACATCACGAACGAAGAGCTGCTCAAGGTTCAGCGCATCGTGATCACCGCCTGCGGCACGTCGTGGCATTCCGGACTCATCGGCGAATACATGATGGAGGAGCTGGCGCGCATCCCGACCGAAGTGGAGTACGCCTCGGAATTCCGCTATCGCAATCCGATCGTGGACGAGCGGACGCTGGTCATCGGGATCTCGCAGTCGGGCGAAACGGCGGACACGCTCGCAGCCTTGCGCGAGGCCAAGCGGCGCGGCGCGCGCACCCTCGGGCTGATCAACGTCGTCGGCAGTACCATCGCGCGCGAGGTGGATGGGGGCATTTACCTGCACGCGGGGCCGGAGATCGGCGTCGCCAGCACCAAAGCGTTTACGAGCCAAATCGTGGCGCTGGCGTTGCTGACGCTGAAGATGGCCCGGCTGCGCGCCCTGTCGATTCTACAGGGGCGGGAAGTGGTGCGGGCCCTCGCCAAATTGCCGGAGCTGGTGAGCCAGGTGCTCGCCAAAGCGCCGGAGATCGAGCAGCTCGCCGACCGGCTGGTGCGGGCGCAAAACGTGCTGTACCTGGGCCGCGGGTGCAACTTCCCGGTCGCGCTCGAAGGCGCGCTCAAACTCAAGGAAATCTCCTATATCCACGCCGAGGGCTACCCCGCGGCGGAGATGAAGCACGGCCCGATTGCGCTGATCGACGATCTGATGCCGGTGATCTTTATCGCACCCAAGGACGGCGTGCATCAGAAGGTCGTGAGCAATATCGAGGAAGTGAAAGCGCGTGGCGGGCGGGTGATCGCGATCGTGACCGAAGGCGACACGGCGATCGACCGCCTGGCGGACCACCGCATCGAAATCCCCGAGACGCTCGATTTCCTCACGCCGGTTCTGAGCGTGGTCCCGCTGCAGCTGTTGGCGTACTATATCGCGGTCCGGCGGGGGTGTAACGTCGATCAACCGAGGAATCTGGCCAAGAGCGTCACCGTCGAGTGAGAGTCGTCCTGCAGCGGGTGTCCAGCGCCGAAGTTCGAGTCGCAAGCCGGGTCACCGGAAAAATCGGGCCCGGCTTTCTCGTGCTCGTCGGATTCGCTCCGACCGACACCGATGCAACGCTCGTATGGATGGCCGAGAAAATTCTCGGGCTGCGCGTGTTCGGGGATGCGGAAGGCAAAATGAATCGCGACCTCGGCGACACACGCGGCAGTGTGCTGGTGGTGTCGCAATTCACGCTGTACGGCGATGCGAGCAAGGGCCGGCGTCCCAGCTTCATCGACGCGGCGCCGCCGAATCTCGCCATTCGCCTTTATGAGCGATTTGTGGCGCTGCTGCGAGAGCAAGGCGCCGGCGGAATCGCCGTCGCGACCGGTGAGTTCGGAGCGATGATGGACGTCGAGCTGGTCAACGACGGGCCGGTGACATTGATTCTAGAAAAATGAAACCGATCGTTCTCGCCTCCGGCTCGCCGCGCCGCAAACTGCTGCTGGAAATGCTGCGCATCCCGTTTCGCGTTATCCCACCGGACGTAGACGAGCATGTGCTTCCCGGCGAGCGGCCGGATGCCTACGTGACGCGATTGTCGCGGGCCAAGGCGCACGCGGTCGTCGCACGCGCGCCAGGCGAGGTCATCCTCGCCGCCGACACCACCGTCGTCCTGCACGGCAAGATCTTCGAGAAGCCGACCTCTCCCGCGAACGCGGTGCAGATGCTGGAGCAGCTGCAGGGACAGACCCACGAAGTGTTGACCGCCGTCGCGGTGGCGGAGAACGGCCGCCTGGAGCAGGTGCTGGACGTCTCGCGCGTGACGTTCCGGCCCAACAACCGCCAGACCCTCGAGGAGTACGTCGCGACCGGCGAGCCGCTCGACAAGGCGGGCGCGTACGCGATTCAGGGACTCGGCGCGCCCCTGATTGATCGCGTCGAGGGGGATTTCTTCGGCGTGATGGGATTGCCGCTGCGGCTGGTGCTGGACCTGCTGGCCAAATTCGACCGGCCTTATCG
>JBHEMG010000086.1:0-15703 GCA_046262715.1 Gemmatimonadales bacterium | reverse complement strand
GTGCCGTATGGCGCGCCGTGACGTGGCCGATTTCGTGCCCCATCACCGTCGCCAGCTGTGCTTCATTGGTGATGTGCGCGAGGATGCCACGCGTCACGTATACGTGGCCGCCGGGCACCGCGAATGCGTTCACCGACGGGTCGTCGACGACGCGGAAGGTCCACGGCAGGCTGGGGCGTTCCGAGGTCGCGGCGAGTTTGGTACCGAGATCCTGCACGTACGACTGCAGGGCCGGGTCGGGGTAGAGGCCGATGGAGGCGACGACCTGTCTGTCGTACTGCTGACCCATCTGAATTTCCTGCGCTTCGCTGACGAGCATCAGCTCGTTTTTGCCCGTGGCCGGGTTGCGGGCGCATCCCGCCAGCACCGCGCCGGCAACCAGCAGAGAAGCCGCGATCCTCATTTATCCTCCAGCTTTTTCTGGATTTTGCCCTGAATTTTGCCGCCCACATTCTGAATCGTCCCTGCGATCTGATCGTCCAACCCTTCGCCTTCGAGACGCGTATTGCGGGTCAACCGGCCGGCCTGCTCTTTCGCTTTGCCCTTCGCCTGGCGCAGCTTGCCCTTCACCCGATTCTTCGTGCTGCCGTTCATGGGAGGCACCCTCTGGTTGTCGGTTTTGGAATCTCCTGAAATTTCCAATCCCTCACGATGCGAATGCATCCCTCATCGTGATGAAAAACGGCGCAGCGGGTGCGGAGGGTGGGGTTAATCCCTTGGAGCGGCGGATCGCGGAGCGCTAACGAACGAACTTGCGGCGATCGCCTTTCGGCGGGGTTTTCTTGTGCGCGTGCGCGGCGATCTGCAGGCGGCTGTGCAGCGCCAGCTTTTCGAGAATGTTGTGCACGTGACTCTTCACCGTGTAGGTCGCGATGTTGAGCCGCTGGGCAATTTCCTTGTTGGACAACCCCTCGGCGATCAGGTCGGTGATTTGCTGCTCTCGCTTGGTCATGCGCACCGAGGCCATCATCGGGGTGTTGCGGAGCACCGATGCTTGCTTGGCGATGTGGGAGAGCAGCGTGCCGGTGAGGGCCGGCGGCACGACATCGCCGCCGTTGGCGACCTGGCGGATGGTCGAGACCAGCTCCTCGAGCGCCGCGTCCTTGGCGATGAAGCCGTTGGCGCCGCGCTTGATGAAGTCGATGACGTCTTCTTCTTCGGGGAGCATGTCCATCATGATGATGCGCGCGTGCGGCGCCGCTTCCTTGATGCTCTCGACCAGCCGCTGGCTGCGGTTGCGTCCCAGCGCGGCATCTACCAGTACGACGTTGGGCTTGAGCTCCTGCAGTCGCTGCAACGCGGCCGATGCCCCTTCGGCGGAGGCCACGACCTTGAATTCCGTTTGTGAGTCGAGGAGTGCCGCGAGACCATCACGCAGCAGGCGATTATCTTCGATAACCAGGATCTGAATTTTCTTGCTCATTGGTACTGACGGCCCTCGTAAGTGGGACGAGAGTACAGGGTGATGCAGATTTCTTAGGTATTAGTCAGCTTGGACGAGAAGGTTCCCGGTCTCATCCTTAAGGATGACCCGTCAAAACGCCGTCTCATCCCGCAAACAGCGCGGCGCCACCCGCCGGGGAGGGGCGACGCCGTGCCGGTGCAAGTGCCCGGCGTGGTTACAGCTTTACGACGTTTTGTGCCGCGGGACCCTTCTGCCCCTGGACGATCTCGAACTCGACACGCTGACCTTCGGCCAGCGACTTGAATCCTTCTCCCTGTATAGCCGTGTGATGCACGAAGCAGTCCTTACCGCCGTTTTCGGGCGTGATGAAGCCGAATCCTTTGGCGTCGTTGAACCACTTCACGGTTCCGGTAATGCGTGCCATCTGGTCGTTGCTCCCTAACGAGTGCGTTTCCGGTGGCGAGCGCTTCGCTCGCCCGAAGGATCACCAGCGGCAAAAACGAAGTCAATGGCCGGGACGGTTGAACGAATCCTCGTCACGGTGCAACTTAGTCGCCCTATGCGTCCCCTTCTTCTTGTAGTCGTGTTGCTGAGCGCCGGCTGCAAATTCTTCCATCCGCACCGGGTGGAGCCGATGCGCTCGAGTCGCGACTCGCTGCGGGTCGTGGCGCCGCCCACGGCCCCGCATGACACCGCGCTCGAGAATCGCGCGGCGCGGTTGGCGCTGCGGGCGCTCGAGCAGGAAGCGCTGGTGGCGGAGCTGCAGGGGCGTCTGGACGATGCGCGCCGCGAAGTCGTTCGGGCTATGGCCAAGCTGCAATCGCTCGCGACGCGTGCCGAGGCAGCGTCGGGAATGGCGGAGGCGGAGATAGCGCTGCAGGCGCTGCGTACCAACGGCAATGCGACCGTTTCGCCGGAGCTCGGGCAGGGGAGCCAGCTGTTGCAGCTCGCCACCGCCGAATTCGATAGGCAGAACTACGCGGGCGCGCTGTATCTCGCGACGGAGGCGAAGAACGCGGCGGCGGCAGGGCAGGGCCGCGTCGCCAGCGACGATCGCGGGACGACGCGTAAGGGCGAGGTGCCGTTCGCGTTGCCGCTACGCCTCGAGACCACGGGACGCGCGAACCTGCGCGAGGGGCCGGGATCGGGATTCAAGGTGTTGTATACGCTCGAGGGCAGCGCGCCGCTGATCGCGTATTCGTACGTGGATCAGTGGGTGCGCGTGAAGGACGATACCGACCGCTCCGGGTGGATTCACCAGTCGTTGATCGGCCGGCGGCAGTAGCCGTGCTTCGCTTGCTCAGGTGGTTCGAACGGAGGGACGCGCCGCCGCGACGACACGATCGCCGCCGGCGCGTTTCGCTTCGTATAACGCGGCGTCGGCCGCCGCGATTAGCGGATCCGGACCGTCGCCGTGCACAGGGAACTGCGAGACGCCCAGGCTCAGCGTGATCGTGCCGGCGGGCAGCCGGTCCGCGGCGATTTTCTTGCGAATGCGCTCCGCCACATCCATGGCTCCGTCGATTTCCGTTTCCGGCATCATCAACAGGAACTCTTCGCCCCCGTAGCTCGCCACGAAGTCGACGTCGCGGCAGGCTTCGCGCATGATCGCGGCGATGCGTTTCAGCACGGCGTCCCCAGCGGGGTGGCCGTGCGCGTCGTTGTACTTCTTGAACAGATCGACGTCCGCCATCAACACCGCAAAGGGATGGTGCAGTCGGCGCGAGCGCCGCACTTCGTTGTCCATGACTTCCATGATGCGCAGCCGGTTGTACAAGCCCGTCAGCGGATCGGTGACCGACAGACGCTCCAGCTCCGTGCGGCTGTCGCGCAGCCGCGCCACCATGTCGTTGAAGACGGCCGTTAAATAGCCGACCTCGCTGCCGGTCGTCACCGGCAACCCGACCTCGAGATCGCCCTTGGCGACCTTGCCCGCCGCTTGCGTCAGACGGTCGAGCGGCCGCACGATGAGCAGGCTCAGCAAATAGGCGAGCGCCCCCACGACGGCGAGTAGCAGGGTGACGATGCCGAGGGTGACATTGCGGAGACGGCCGACCTGGAGAAACGCCTCGGTCGAAGGGATCTCGGCCACCACTACCCAATTCAACGCTGGTATCGCGCGTACCGACCCGACGACGCGGCTGCCGGTGAAGCTGCTGAACTGCACCGCCCCGTCTGCGCGTGCCAGCAGCCAGTTAGCCGATTCGCGGCTGTAGCCCTGCCGCATCAACTCGCGCGAGCTGCCGCCCGAGCTGACGATTATCCGGCCCGTCGGCGTCATGAGATATATCTGGCCCGACTCGCCGGGCGCAAAGCGCCGCAGCGTATCGGCCACGGTCCGCAAATTGACCCGCGACGCCAGCGCGCCGAGAAAGTGGCCGCCCGCGCCACCGCCGCCCCGTCGGGGCGATCGAATCGGAACAGACACGAGCATTTCGGCGCCGGTCGAGTCCCAGTAGGGCGGGCTCAGCGCCCAGTCGTTGCGTGTCAGCTCCCGCTCCCAATCTGGCGCGAGCGAAACGGGGCGGGGGTGCGCCGCGCTCGTAGCCACCACGTGGCCGTGGGGATCGAGGACCAGCAACTCGGAATAGTCGGGGAAGCGATCGCGAACCGAATTGAGATAATCGGTCAGCCGGGTGAAATAAATACCGGAGCGCATTGGCTCGCCGTTCTCCAGGGGAATGCGCTCGAGGTTCTCGGTGACTTCATAGGAGATCGAGAAGACGCGGAGATCGTAGCGGAGCTCCTTCCCCCACAGATCGACTTCGCGCACGGCTTGTGCGCTCACGCCCAAGAGCTCCTCGGAGGCTTTTGCCGTGAGTGCGCGCTTGTTCTCGATGTAGGAGATCCACACCGTGGTGAGCGAGGGCAACAACGTCGCGAGCACGGCAAACAACAGCATCTTGGTGCGGATGCTGTGCAACCGGACAAACCAAAGACGTGGCTTCGTGCTCAAAGAGCTCAGGGCGCATCCCCTCCGCGGGCTGCCACAAGATTCATGCGCTGCACTTTACCGCAAGGGCAGGCTTCGGAACCGTAAGGGAGATCACGTGATCTGGCGCACATCGCTGGGGCGGAGCAGACTAGGGGACCCCTCAGCGGAGACGGTCATGAATCCGGTAACCCGACGCTCCTTCCTTCATTATGGAATCGCCGCCGCCGCAGCCCCACTCGTGGCACCGCTGACGCAACCGTCGGCCGCCGCGCGCCGGGCGTGGGATCGAGACGATGAGGTCCTCGAGGAGATCACGATTGCGCAGCTGCAGGATGGCATGCGATCGGGCGCCCGATCGGCGCGGTCGATCTGCGCCGGGTATCTCGCGCGCATCAGCGAGATCGACCCCAAGCTCCACGCGGTGCTTGAAACAAACCCCGACGCGCTCGCAATTGCCGATCGCCTCGACGCCGAGCGCAAAGCGGGGCGGGTGCGCGGACCGCTCCACGGGATTCCAGTATTGGTGAAGGACAACGTCGCGACGATCGACCGCATGATGACGACCGCGGGGTCCCTGGCATTGGCCGGGGTGATGCCGCCGCGCGATGCGCCGATCGTCGCGCGACTGCGCGCGGCGGGGGCCGTGATCCTCGGCAAGACCAATCTTTCGGAATGGGCGAACATCCGTTCCACACGGTCGTCCAGCGGCTGGAGCGCGCGCGGCGGCCAATGCGCCAATCCCTACGCGCTGGATCGCAATCCCTGCGGCTCGAGCTCCGGCACGGGCGCCGGTATTTCCGCCAACTTCGCCGCCGTGGGCATCGGCACGGAGACCGACGGCTCCATCGTCTGTCCGTCCAGCGCGTGCTCGCTCGTCGGCCTCAAGCCGACGGTCGGATTGCTCGACGGTGCGGGAATCATCCCCATCTCGCACAGCCAGGATACTGCCGGTCCAATGGCTCGCACCGTGACCGACGCGAGCATTCTGCTGGGCGTGCTGGCGGGCCGCGATTACAGCGCGAGCCTCGATCCGGCCGGGCTCCGCGGCGCGCGGATCGGCGTGGCGCGCAAGAAAGTGTCCGGCTACAGTCCCGAGACCGACGCGCTGGTCGAAGCGGCCATCGACGTACTCCGCCGCCAGGGAGCAATCATCGTCGATCCCGCCGATATTCCGCACCTCGGCGACTACGACGACTCGGAGCTGACGGTGCTGTTGTACGAGCTCAAGGCGGATCTCGCGGCTTACCTCGCCACCTGGGCGCCGAGCGCGAGCGTGAAGACGCTGGCGGACGTGATCGCGTTCAACGAGGCCAACACGGCGCGGGAGATGCCGTACTTCGGACAGGAGTTGTTCCTGCAGGCACAAGAAAAGGGGACCCTCACCGATCAGGTATATCGCGACGCTTTGGCCAAGGATCAGCGGCTGTCGCGCGCCGAAGGGCTCGACGCCGTGTTCGCGCAATTCAACCTGGATGCGATCGTCGCGCCGACGGGCAGCCCGGCTTGGCCGATCGATCTCGTGAACGGTGACCACTTTCTTGGCGCGAGCTCGACGCCCGCAGCGGTGGCCGGGTATCCGAGCCTCTCGGTGCCGGTCGGTTATGCGTATGGACTACCGGTGGGGATGTCGTTCATCGGGAAGGCCCAGGCGGAGGCGACGCTGCTCAAGCTCGCCTATTCTTACGAGCAGGCCGCCAAGCCACGCCGGCCGCCCCGCCTGCTCCCGACCGCGGATCTTTCCACGCGCTGATCAGCGCAGCGGCGCGCCGCCGGCGATCCAGCGGGCCAACAGCTCCCGCTCGGCATCAGTCATGCCGGTCTTATTGCCGAGCGGCATCGTCCGCGTTTCGACCGCCCGCACGTTGATGCGCTCGGCGAGCCGCGCGATGCTTTCCGGCGTGTCGAACGTCACGCCGCCCGGCGCGGGCCCAACGGTGCGGTCGCTCTGATACTGCGAATGACACGGCTGGCACCGCTGGGCGATGACCGATCGCACCGCCGCGAATGGCGGAACCGAATCGGGGAGGGCGACGGCGGCCCGGGGCGTCGAGAAGAACATCGCCGCCGCCAACGCGAGCGCGGCGGGCACGAGCGCCCAGCGGCGTGCCGCTCCCCGTCCGATCATCGCATGCCGCACCGCCCCACCCGCGACGAACAGCAACAGCAGCACGAGCCAATTCACCGGACTCGCATATGTCGCGGGGAAGTGATTGGAGAGCATGATGAACAGCAGTGGAAACGTCATATAGCTGTTGTGCACCGATCGTTGCTTGGCGCGCTCGCCGAGCGTGAAGTCCGCTGGCCGCCCGGCCCGGGTGGCGGCGAGCATGTGCTGCTGCGCGGGAAGGATCCTGCCCCACACATTGGCGACCATGATCGTGCCGAGCAACGATCCGAGGTGCATGAACGCGGCGCGGCCCGACAGGACGTGGCACAGGAAAAAGGTGACGGCTGCGAGCAACGCGAGTGAGAGGCCGCCTGCGATCCCCTGCCGCTGGGCGAGCGGCGACCTCCAGATGGTGTCGTAGACAATCCATCCCGCAACCAGCAATCCAATGCCGAGTAGCGTGGCGCCCCCGCGCGTGATCTGCGAAACACGGGGGTCGAGGAGATAGGCGCCGCTCAGGTAATAGACCAGCACCAGCAGCGATATGCCTGTGATCCAGGTGAACAAGGCTTCCCATTTGAACCAGTGCAGCACAGGCGGGATCTCCCCGGGGCCGGGGCGGCGCTTCTCCACCTGATAGAAGCCGCCGCTGTGTACCATCCACAGATCGCCCTCGACGCCGGGGCGCGGTGTACCGGAGGTCGCGATCGCGCGATCGAGCCATATGAAGTAGAAGGAGCTGCCAATCCACGCGATTCCAGCTATGAAGTGCGTCCAGCGTAGCAGGAGATTCGCCCAATCGGCGAGCCACCCGTTCATGATTTCCGCTTCGCCCCAGCGGCCGTCGTCGCTTCGTCGAGCAATGCCCAGATCCGGTCGGTCCAGTCGCGGTGCTCGGGTTTCATCAAGACCGAGCGCAGGCAGATGATCATGTCGCGGTCGCGCTGCATGCCCTGCACGTCGATCAAATGCAGCGGCAGCGATACGAGTGCGAGGTGCAGGTGACGCTGTGCCGCCTCGGTGAAGATGCGGCGCGACAGATGCGACGCATCGCTGACCGTGGCAGCGCGCGGTGCCCACACCAGAATGTCGAGCTCCGGCGTGGGTGTCGAGAGGAACCGTGCATCGCTCCGCAGCCGCTCGTACAACGCCAGCGCGGCCTCGCGTCCCGCTCCCAGTCCTTTTGCGAACTCGCCATTCCGCTCGAGCGGCAGCAGTCGCTGCGTCGCCCACAGCGCCACGGCCGCAGCCCCCGGCCGCGAGCACTCGAGCGTGATTTCGCCGAGGTGCATATCGGAAGACGTGTAATACGTGTACGGCGAATCGTGGCGGTACAGCCGACCCACCGATGGATCGCGAAAAATCACGCACCCGCAGCCGTACGGCTGCAATCCGTGCTTGTGAGGGTCGATGACGAGCGACGCTGCTTCGCGCATGGCCTCGAGCGCCAGGGTCGTCTCCCGCTCGAGTCCGTCCACGAGCAGGAAGTAACCGCCGTACGCCGCGTCGGCGTGGATGCGAAAATCGTAACGGCGTCGAAGGTCGACGATCGCGCCGAGCGGATCAACGGCGCCGGTGGCGGTGGTGCCCATCGTCGCGACGACGGTTCCCACGCCACCCGCCGCGAGCCGGCGCTCCAGGGCATGCGCATCCATGCGGCCGCGCCGGTCGCAGGGGATTGTTTCGAACGGCACGCCGAGCACACCGGCGATGCGCTGATGCGTGTAGTGCGCCTGCGTGGACGCGACGACGGTCTTGCCGGGATGGAGCTGCCCCGCGACCCACAGCGCTTCGAGATTCGCCATCGTGCCGCCGCTGCAGAGGTGGCCGAGGTGCACGTCCCAGCCGACCATGCGTGCCAGCGCGGCAACCGCTTCCTTCTCCATGGCGGAGCTGGCGCGGCCGCCATCGAGGGCATGGTTGTTGGGATTGATCCGCAGCGCCATCTCGTAGGCTCGGCGCGCGACCTCGTGGGGGGGCTTGAGCATTTGCCCCGCGTACAGCGGATCGCCATATGGAAAGTTGTCCTTGAGGCGTTCCGCGACTTCGTGCAGCACATCCTCAAGCGCCTTCAAACGCCCTCAGGTACGTGCGATCCCAGGCGGCCGGGATGCTTTCGCGCGGCGAGTAGGGGCCGGGCTGATAGACGCGCGAGCTGATGCCCAGCTGGCTCTGCTCGCAGATGTGCCAATCCTGCCGGTTGGTGCGATCCCAGAACTCCTCGGCGTCCTGAATGTTGTATCCCTGGGCGGCTGGAGCGTCGGGATGCACCATCCACTCGCACACGACCCGCGACTGCATCGGCCCGACCGGCCAGACGGTATAGAACACGGCGTAATCGGGATGCAGGCTGAGCATCATCGTAGGAAATAGCGCGTAGTAAAACGCCCGGCGTTGATCGTCGCCGGCCAACGTGCCGAGCGGTAGCGCGCATGCCCGACCGGTCATGGTGGCGCTTTCGTTCGGTGCCCTGATCTCCATGTATCCGCCAAGGAACGGGCCCTCGATCAGATCATTGGCCCCGCTCGTGTACGGCAGTTTCGTCGACAGCTCGGGATGAATCGTCGGGCAATGCAGGCACTCGTTGTAATTCTGCAAAATCAACTTCCAGTTTGCGCGTACGTCGTAGTCGATCCGTCGCACCGATTGCAGGAGCGGCAGATTGTAGCGCGCGAAGCGACCCGTGAGCGGCGACAGCCATTGCGCGGCCGGCGTCGCCTCGGGATCGAGATTCACGAACAAGAAGCCTTCCCATTCGGCAAGCGCCACGGGATGGAGCGGATAGGCCTTCTTGTCAAAGCCTGCGACTTCGTTCATGTGCGGCGCGCCAATCAGACGGCCATCGAGCGCGTACGTCCACGCATGGTAGGGACACTGGATCGTTTCGGAGAGTCGGCCGCTCACCGCCTCGCAGAGCCGCGTGCCGCGATGGCGGCAGACGTTGTAGTACGCCCGCCGCTCGCCCGATTGATCGCGCAGCACGATGATGCTCTCACCGGCCACCTGGGCGACAAAGTAGTCGCCGGGCCTCGCCAGCGCCGCATCGCGACCGACGCATATCCAGTGGCGCGCGAAGATCCGGTCTGCTTCGTCCGCGAATACCTCGCTCGACGTGTAATAGCGCCCCGGCAGCGTGCGCGCACCCTGGCGGTAACTCTCTACCGTCTTGACGAAGGTCACAGGATTGCTCGGGCCGCATTGCGGCCGGCCGCTCCGGGAATTCCGCCACCAGGATGCGTCCCGGATCCGCACAAATACAATCCCTCGACGGGGGTGCGGTAGCGGCTCCAACCGGGGACGGGGCGCATGAATAAAATCTGGTCGAGAGTGAGCTCTCCGTGGTAGAGGCTCTCTTCCGTCGTCTCCAGCTGCAGTTGATGCGTTTGGACATTGAGCAGCCCTGCCACGCGCTGCATCAGGTCCCGATGCTCTCCCGGAGCGACATACTGGACGTGCACCTCGCAGCGTCCATCCGTCCGTTGCACCTCGACATATGGCGCCGCCGAGTCTCGCCCATACTTGACGTCGTCATAGGCGTGCTCGAGATAATCGAGCGACGGCGCGATGCAGAGGTTCGCGTAGCTCGGCGCGCGATCGAAGGTGACCGTCCCGCGCGCGACTACGCCGTGTGCTTTGATGTTGTCCACCGCGCGGGCGAATTCCGGACCGAGCTCGATTGCGATCGGGCGCAACGTGGCGCGCGGGGCGGCGCTCGACACGACCAGCGGCGCGAGTATCGTCTCGCCGCTCTTCTCGAGGACCACACCCGTTGCGCGGCCATTCTTCGCCACGACCGTCGCGCGCGCGTCGCGGCGGATCTCGATACCCGGCATTGCCGCCAGTGCCGTGGTCACGTTCGAATGCGCCGGCCGGAACACACCCGCGGGGCAGCCGACATGATGATGCAGGAAGTTGAATGCCGTGCCGCCCGCCCGCGGGCCCTGCTTCAGGTGCCAGATGCCGAGCGCACCGAGCGCGCCCTTCAACGCGTCGCTCTCGAACCAATCGTCGAGCAGCTCGGCGATGGCCATCGGCAGGATGCGGGCGAGATCGATGACGGTTTGCTTGCCCATGCGGCGCACGTGCAGGCCAAGCCCGGCGATGCGCGCCAGCTCACGCGGATCGCGCGTCTCGATGTCGGGGGCGGGCGCGAGGTACAGCCGTTCCAGCACGCCGGCGAGCGATCGCATCCGCGCGCAGAAATCCGCCCACTTGCCGGCATCAGCCGGGCTGATGCGGCGGATCGCCTCGACCGATCGGCCGATATCGCGCGACAGCTCGAGCGTGCCACCGCTCGGCAACGGGAGGGTGAGCCAGGGGTCGGGCTGGTCGATGCGCAGGTCCCGGATCTGGAGGTCGCGCACCACCTGCGAGGGCACCCATCCGATATCCGCGGCGGGATCCAGCCCGTGCCGCTGCTCCGCGACGAGCACGCGCTTTCCCGCGCGGGCGAGGTAGTGCGCGGCCGCGAGACCGTTGGCGCCGGCGCCGATGACGATGGCGTCGAAAGATGTGCTCATCGACCGTCTTGGAGAATGCGGAGCGCGGCCAGCCGGCCCGAGGCGCCCATGATGCCGCCGCCCGGGTGCGTACCGGCGCCGCACTGGTAAAAGCCGCGCACCGGCGTCGCAAATTTCGCCCAGCCGGCCGTGGGACGCAGGAAGAACAGCTGATGCAGCGACAGCTCCCCCGCGAAGATGTTTCCCTCGCTGAGGCCGGTGATACGCTCGATGTCGAGCGGCGTGATGACTTGCCGATGCAGAATCATCGATTTGAATCCGGGCGCGAATTCCTCCACGGTGTTCACGACGGCGTCGCCGAACGCCTCGCGCTTGGCATCGCTCCAGCCGCCCGTGAGATGGTACGGCGCGTACTGCACGAAAATCGACATCACATGCTTGCCCGGCGGTGCCATGCCGGGGTCGATCATCGAGGGGAACACGATGTCCATGTAGGGGCGCCGCGAGAACTCGCCGTACTTCGCGTCGTCGTACGCGCGCTCGACATAATCGAGGCTGGGACTGATCGAGAACGCGCCGCGATGCTGGCGACCGATGCCCGGCATGCAGGTGAAGCTCGGCAACCCGTCGAGCGCGAGGTTCACCTTGCCGGAGGAGCCGCGGAACTTGAAGCGCTTGATGTCGCTGACGAACTCCCCAGGCAGATCCCCCGCGTCGAGCAGCTGCAGGAAGGTGCGCCGGGGATCGAGGCTCGAGACCACCGTCGTGGCGGGCAGCTCATCGCCGTTCTCTAAAACCACGCCGCTGGCCCGGCCATGCTTGACGATGACGCGCGCGACAGGCGCGTCACAGCGGATCTCGGCACCGAACGCGCGTGCGGCCGACGCGATCGATTCACTTACGGCGCCCGTGCCGCCTTTGGCAAAACCCCACGCACGGAATACGCCGTCCAGCTCACCCATGTAATGATGCAGCAGGACGTAGGCCGTCCCCGGCGAGCGCGGTCCGAGGAACGTGCCGATGATCCCGCTCGCCGATTTCGTCGCCTTCACGACGTCGGTCTCGAACCACTCGTCGAGAAAATCGGCGGAGCTCATCGTCATCAGCTTGACCAGGGCGTGGAGGCGCTCGGCTCCAAGCCCGCGGAAATGTTTGCCCAGCTTGAGCAGTGCTATCAGATCGCCCGGAGCGAACGACGTGGGATCGGGTGGCACCATACTCAAAATCGGCTTGACCGCCTGCGCCATGAAATGCATCAGCCGGCCGTACTCGTCATACGCTTCCGCATCACGCGGCGAATGCCGGTACAGCTCGCGCCGTGTCTCGTCGTGATCGGCCCAGCCGGCGAGATAATCGCCGTTCTCCATCGGCGTGACCGTGCTCTCGAGCGGCAGGATGTGCAAGCCGTGACGCGGCAGGTCGAGGTCGCGGATGATCTCAGGCCGCAACAGGCTCACGACATACGAGAACATCGTGAACTTGAAGCCGGGGAAGATCTCCTCGGTGACCGCCGCGCCTCCGACGCGCGGCCGTCGCTCGAGCACGAGCACGGACTTGCCGGCGCGCGCCAGGTACGCCGCGGTCACGAGTCCGTTGTGGCCGCCCCCAATGATGATCGCATCGTAACGCGTCATGCGCGCTTGCGCTCGGGGTTAAAGAACGGCAACGGTGTTACGCGTGCGCTCGCTTGCTTCCGCCGGTGCTCCACCGTCAACTCCATGCGCAGCTCGGTCCCGGGCGTCGCGCTGCCCGAATGCAGATGGGCGAGCGCCATGTACCGCTTGAGCAATGGCGACCAGCCGCCGCTCGTCGCGTAGCCCACTTGACGGTGCCCGCCGCGGTCGTATACCGGCACGCTCGTCCGCCAGGCCTGGGACGGCAGCCGCGGCGGCAGTCCGACGGCGGCGTAAAGCTGCTCCAGCGAGTCCCAGTCGACCGTCAGACCCATGAACTGCCACGCCGGACCACGCAGCCGCTCGGCATCGAGCGCCGCCTGCCCGTTATAGCGCGCCTTATCGGTGGCGACGGTCCACCCGAGCCCCAGCTCCAGCGGTGACGATTTCTGCGCTTCGATCAGTGCGTGCCGCGACGAGAAATAATCCACTTCGATCAGCAACAGCCCCGCTTCGATGCGGGCCACGTCGAGTGCCAGCATACCGGCGGGCGTGATGCCGTAGGGCGTGCCGGTTTCGATCAAGGCGTCCCACAGCGGCACCGCCTGCGTGGCATCCACCCACACCTCGTAGCCGAGGTCGCCGGTATATCCGGTGCGGGAGATGGTGACAGGGATCCCGCGGATACTGGCGGCGGTGAGCCGGAAGTACTTCAGCGCCGAGAGGTCGCGCTGGGCGGCCAGCTGCAAAATCTCGCGCGAGGTCGGGCCCTGGAGCGAGACGGCGGCGGTGCGGTCGGAGACATCTTCGATCGTGACGTCGAGGCCGGGCGAATTGAGGTGCAGCCACCGCAGCGTCGGATCGGCCGACGTCATCCGGAACGACTGATCGTCCAGCACGGAAATCGTGCCGTCGTCGATCTGCTTTCCTGCATCGTCGCACCATGGCGTATAGAGGACCTGGCCGACTCTGGCTTTGCCAACGTTGCGTGTGACGATGTGATCGAGGAGCCGGCGCGCATCCCGGCCGGTGACCAGGTACTTGTACAGCGGTGAGACGTCGAACAGTGCCGCGGCATTGCGAATGGCGTGGTACTCGCGGTCATGCGACAGCTCGTAGGAGCTGGGGACGACGTAGCCGGCCCAGCGCCGCCACGCCTGCCCCTCGGAGAGCGGGCCAGTGCGCGCGTGAAACGGCGTGGTACGCAGACTCATGGTGCGGTGGCTCCGCTCGTCTCGGCGGGAGCAAAAATGACCAGGACTTGGAGCTCGGCGGTGATGGAGTGAAAGTGATGCAGCGCGCCGGCCGGCACGAAGACGGCAGTTCCCGCCGCGACGGGTCGGTCTTCCTCCTCGACGCGGATCGTCGCCTTGCCGCGCACGACGTAATAGAGCTCGTCTTCGTTATGTGGCGTTTGCCGATCGGGCTCGCCCGGTTGCAGCACGTACAATCCCGCCGACATCGCGGGGACCCGGATCAGCTCGAAGTAGTTGTGGCCCGCCGGGCGCTCGGCGAAGAGGCGGGCAAGCTCGAAGTTTTCCATGTTCGGGCGCGAAATCTCACGCCGGGGGGCGTTTCGTGCAAACTTTAGCGCATGCGGCTGCATCTCGTCGAAATACATGATCTCGCCTGGTGCCCCGCGTCGCTGCGCGACGCGCTCACCGATTTCCTGGCGTTTGCCCTGCGCGTCGGCCGGACGTACGCGCCCGCGGCTCCATTGCTGCGCGAGGCGGTGCGGCGCACGGGCGCGACGCGCGTCGTGGACCTGTGCGCCGGCGCGGGCGGCCCCTGGTCCTGGCTCCGGGCCGATGTGGGGGTGCCGGTCGTACTGACCGATCTATTCCCACATCGCAGCGCTGCGCTCTATCACGTGCCGGTTGATGCCCGCGCCGTACCGCCAGGATTGAAGGGATTTCGCACGCTGTTCACGTCGTTCCATCACTTTCGGCCGGCGGAGGCGCGCGCCATCCTGGCGGACGCCGTCCGCGACGGGCAGGGAATCGCGATATTCGAGGCGGCGAGGCGTCGACCTCTCGACCTCCTGCTCGTAGCCTTCACATGGCTCGGCGTGCTCCTCGCGACGCCGTTCATGCGTCCGTTCCGCTGGTCGCGCCTGTTGTGGACCTATTTCCCACCCGTACTGCCAGTCGTCGGCACGTTTGACGGCTTGGTCTCTTGCTTGCGATGGTATTCGCCGCGAGAGCTGCGGGCCCTGGTTGCGGGATTCGATGGCTACGAGTGGGACATCGGCACGGTCCGCGACCCGCGATCGCCGCTGCACATGGCGTACTTGATAGGGGTGCCCCGGGCCGTAGCTTCCTGAAATGCGCCTCCTCCTGCTCTTCTGTTTCCCATTCGTTCTTGCCGCTCAGGCACCGCCGTCCACGCCTGCTCCGCGCTTGCCCGCCGCCGCCGGGTTTCGTGTCCTCATCGTGCCCGACATGGAAGGGATGGGAAGTGCCGTCGACATCCATGAAGTCATTGCGGGGAATGAGGGCGAGCAGTACCGCACGCTCACGAGCGACGACTACTGGAACCGCTTCCGCGGCTTGCTGACGCAGGAAGTGAACGCGGTGATCACGGGTGCGCGCTCCGCCGGGGCGGGCTCGTTCGTCGTCAACGAGGGACACGGCGGCAACCTGTTCGCAAACGTGCTGCCCTGGGATCTCGACACGGCGGCGATTCTGGTGCGCGGCTTTCCCAAGCCGCTCATCATGATCACGGGCATCGATTCGAGCGTCGGGACGCTGATCTTCACCGGCGCCCACGCCAGTGCGGGGATGCCGGGGATACTGTCGCACAACTTTGCGTTCGACTCGTTCACGGTGAACGGCACGAAACTGAACGAGGTGGGGATCAACGCCGTGATCGCGTCGGAATTTGGCGTGGCCGTCTCGATGGTCAGCGGCGACGACGTGCTGATCCGTGAGACGCGCGAGATCCTCGGGACGGACTTCGTCGGCGTGACCACCAAGTACGCCGTGGGCCGGATGGCGGCGATTACGTTCAGCCCGGCGAAGGTGCGACGCATGCTGCAAGATTCGAGCGTCATCGCGGTCCGCCGCGCGATGCGCGGCGGGTTCAAGCCGTACCGACTCGCCAAGCCCTATCGCGTCCAGTTCACGCTGCGACGGTCTTATCCTGACATGGTCGGCCAGGGCGTGGACTCGCTGCACTGGGGGG
>JBHEMG010000085.1:0-13462 GCA_046262715.1 Gemmatimonadales bacterium | reverse complement strand
AACGTTCCGCTCAGCGGCTGGATCAACACCGCGCTGTCGTTCAACGTCTCGGGCGAGCCGCGGCCGCCGTTCGAGGCGAGCTCGGAGGTCGAGATCGTCTGGACCACGCCGGGGTACCTTTCCACGGTCGGCATCCCGCTCGTGCGCGGCCGCGACTTGACCGCCGCCGACGACGAGAAGGCGCCGAAAGTATTGCTGGTCAACGAGGCGTTCGGGCGCAAGTACCTGGACGGGCGCGATCCGATCGGGCGGCACGTCCTCCAGATGTTCGGCGACGACTACGACGCCGAGATCGTCGGCGTGATCGCCGACGCCCCCACCCGGAGCCTCGACCGCAAGCCCGGGCCGCTGGTGGTGGCCGCCAACGCGCAGGGCCCGGCGCGCTACATGCTCGCGGTCATGCGGACCTCGTCGGCGCACCCGCTGGACCTTTTGCCGCTGCTGCGGAAGGAGGTGATGGCCATCGACAAGGACCAGCCGGTGACCAACCCGCGCACGCTCGAGCAGGTGGTGAGCGAGTCGGTGGGCGAGCGGCGGTTCCAGATGCTCCTCTTGACGCTGTTCGGCAGCGTGGCGCTCCTGCTCGCGGCGGTGGGGATCTACGGCGTGATGGCGTATTCGGTCGCGCAGCGGTATCGGGAGATCGGCATCCGGATGGCGCTGGGCGCGCAGTCGTCGCAGGTGCAGCGGATGGTGGTCTCGAGCGGACTTCGGCTGGCGGTGATCGGCGTCGGCATCGGCGTGATCGGTGCGCTGGCGGTGACGCAGGCGTTGAAGGCCGCGCTGTACCAGGTGAGCGCGACCGACCCGATCACCTTCGTGGCCGTGTCGCTCCTGCTCCTGGGCGTGGCCGCGCTCGCCAGTTGGGCGCCGGCGCGGCGGGCGGCCCGGGTGGACCCGATGGTGCCGCTGCGGGCCGAGTGATCGGCCAGGTGGGGAAGGGGGGTAGCAGGGATCGCCGAGCCACATTCTGCTCATCGCCGCGCGCGATGTTACCGCCCGATCAACGCGAATCGCGCAGCAGGAGGAATACGGCGGCGCCCAGGCGCGCGGCAATCGCGACCCAACGAATCAGCGGGGGATCTTCGGCAGGTGCGCTCCGCGGCCGCAGGAGCGCGACCAGCTCCGGGTCGCCGCGGGCGATCCCCTCGACGTCGAATGCCACGGTGCGGCCCTGCCGCAGTGCCTCGATGATCGCCGGCTCGCTTCTATCGCGGACAAAGAGGTATGTGCGGCAGACGCCCAGGCTGGCGAACGCGCCGGCTCTTCGTACGCAATCGCCGGATGCAACATCACGCTGACATCGTCGGACCAGGGACTGGCGCGCATGTCCGCGAGAGCCATCGGGGGGATTATGTCTGTTTCGAGGATCGGGAACATTGGCGCCGCGTGTCGGCGCATGCGGTATCATTCGGCCCATGAGGCTCAAGCTCATCGCGTTGGCCGCTCTCGTGAGCTGCGCGGCTCCGCGCTCCGGCGGCACGCTGCGAATTTCGGCGTCGCACTACCAGTCGATGGCCGGCATCAAGGTGGGCCGCGGCGACGACGCGATGACCTGCCTCCGCGATACGGTGACCGGCAGCCATATCCTCGGCTGGTATTGCCAGTTCGAGGCGGGCGGCCCGCAGTATGCGCTCGGGGTGCCGGTGCGCCTCGATCTGCGCACGCGCTAATCCGACCCGTGCAAATCGCGCCGCGTGCAGCACCTCTAGTTATTCCTTACGCTCGACGAAATCCCCACCATCTTCCATGCGCCGTCAAACTTTTCAAGCGTGGAAATCCATGAGCTGTCGAAGGTTCTGGGTTCGGCTTTCCCGGACTGCTCATCCCTGACGGTAAGCTCCGCGTGAACGGCGACGATCATCCACGCCATCCTGCCGTCTGCAGAGATCCGGACTTTCGGCGGGTACGTATCCCGCCAGACCGAATATTTCGCGACCTTGAAATATTCAGTAAAGCCGTGATGCACCTGCTCGCGCGTCATCTCGGTGACCGTACCTCGCCCTGCTTCGACGAACCTGTCGGCGATGTCCGCGGCAAGCAGGTCCGCATTGCCGGTCAGGTGAGCCTTCCGTGCGTTTTCATGGCCGGCGATGATTGCGGCTTCATCGTTCGAGGTTTGCGCCGCCGCTGATGCCATCAAATAAATGGGAATCAAGAACAGTCGCATAGGGAGGACCACCTCGCGGCAAAGGAACAACCAGACAGCGAGATACACTCCCGAGGTGAATGAGAGCGAGACGCCCACGTGCAGGTCGGCGCCGGCGGAGACGGAGGCGATGAGCTCCCCGCCTCGCCGATCAGCTCGAGGTGAAGCCGCCGCGCAGGGAGACGGAGAGCGCCATCGCCAGGAGAATCGCGCCCCGCTCTGCATCACGCCCCGTCGTTTCGGCAGCGGACAATTGGCGCATCAGCCTCAGCGGCGCTCGGACGCCCAGGCCGTGCGGTCGTCAATCGCACCCCTCGTAGCTCGGATACGTGTGAGGAGCTTCGCAGCTGCACTGAGAGGCATCCGTGCATGTGTACATGACCACGCCTCCGTCCGGTTCGAAATGCGGAAACGTCCGCATCTGACAGAACTGCTGCGAGCGCGTTGAAACCCAATCGGTCGTACAGGCCGATCCTTCCTCTCCCGAGTGGCTCGGATTGTCGTGCTCGCCACAGCAGGCGATGATCGCTTGAAACTGCAGAACGCCTCCATCGAGCAACGCGCAGCTGAACTTGCAAACGGACTTGAAGTCGCCGCTGTTGTCACAGGCGCAGGCGAGAAGGAGCAATGCGAAAGTGACCCATCGCGCAGCGGTGACCGTTCCCGTTCGCGCAGTCGCCAGGAAGCGACGGGCGCCGCGTCGCCGGTGACGGCTGCTCGTCGCGAGGCGGGTGTTCGTGCCTACCGGTGGGCTGCTTTGGGTAACCGGATGGGTGTTTGGGTCGGCGAGATTGCTGCTTCGGCTGGCCAGCCGGCGATGGTCTCGCTGGCGACCGCGCAGTACGCTCAAGGCCGGCGAGGCGCGCGCGTTCGAGGCAGCGGGCAGGCGTAGGTGCCTCACCCAAGATGCTCGCGGTCTGAGGAGTTCGCCCGCGCCCTTGCGCTTGACTCTGGCCTCAGCCGGGCGGATCTCGGAACGGCCTCCTCATGGAAGTGTTAACGGATCGCGTCGAACGCTCACGCCGATACCCGCTCTGGCTTCCCACTTCGCGGAGTCGACACCCTTCGCGAGGAACCACACCGCCATCGAGAGGACCGCGAGGGACATCGGCGCGAGGAGGAGGTCGGTCGCCCAGGCCGGCGCGAGGACCACCAGGAAATTCTTCATCACGAAGCACATCCCCGCGATGGCCAGCAATGCGCCGAGAATCCTCGGGAGGTAGCCCGATCGATAGATCAAGTACCCGCGCAGGATCGACGCGATGCCGTAGAAGGCCATGAAGATCCCGCCGCCCACTCCGTAGAGCCTGAGCGAGAGCGCCGCGAACGCGTCGAGCTGATCGCGGGGGAAGCCCTTGACGGAGTGCCCGACGAAGATCGAGGCCGCGAAATAGAACAGCTCGGCGACGCCGAACAGCGAGGTGGAGACGAGCCCGAAGAACGCGGCGAGGAGCGCAAGATTGCGGTCGACCGGCTTGAGCAGGACATAGAAGACCAGCGACAGCGCGATGTCGCAGATCGCTTCGACCAGGTAGACGGCGAACCCCGCCCGGAAGAGGAAGTTGGAGGCGCCCAGGTTCCGGACGGTGGCAGCGGCGTCGCCCGGCACCACCAGCCGCGAGGGGACATACAACTCGCCGAAGAACCCCGCGACCATGGTGAGGACCAGCAGGACTCCGGCGATGCGGACATAGCTCTGGGCGGATTGGCTCGTGAGCAGAGGCTGGTTCATCCACCGGTTCTACGCCAAAGCGACGGATTCATTTCGACTACCGGCTCAAGGCCGAAGTCGACGGGGAAGCCTGGATGTTCGACAACCGCTTGCGTCAGAGCTGGGCTACCATCGCTGCGTGGCATCCGCTGCGCTGCTGACGATCGCCTTCGCCTCCCGAGCAGCGCTCGACGCGTGGCTGGCCAAGCATCACGCCACGTCCGAGGGTGTGTGGCTCAAGCTCGCCAAGAAATCGGCCCGCGTGCCGTCGGTGAGCTACGCGGAAGCCGTCGCCGTCGCCCTTTGCTGGGGTTGGATCGACGGACAAAAGCAGGCGCTCGATGACGATTGGTGGCTGCAGAAGCTGACGCCGCGGAGCGCCCGCAGCCCGTGGTCGAAGATCAACTGCGACAAGGCGACCGCGCTCATCGCCGACGGCAAGATGCGCGCGGCCGGGCTGGCCGAGGTCGAGCGCGCCAAGCGCGACGGACGGTGGGACGCGGCCTACGATTCGCCGAGCAACTCGAAGGTGCCCGACGATCTGCGCGCCGCGCTCGCCGACAACGCGCGCGCGGCGGCGTTCTTCGCCACCATCGACGCGACCAATCGCTACGCGATCCTGTGGCGCATTCAGACGGCCAAGAAGCCCGAGACGCGCGCCAGGCGCGTCGCCGAGCTCGTCGCGTTGCTGGCGCGGGGCGAGCTCTTGCATCCGCCGCGGCGCGCGCCGCGCACAGGAGCGGGACGCGCTAACCGGTCCAGGTGAGCGGTGGGAAGATGCTTGGAGAGGCTCTTTCCAGGTTGGGAGGCATGCGGCCTGAGAAGCGTGTTGCAGCCGCGGAGCGCCTTCCTCGCGGAAATCGCGTCAAAATCGACGACCGAGTGGAACTTTGCTCGCATCCAAATGGCGTCACCTTTCCTGCGGCAGGTGGAGGCGACTAAGTATGCGGCTGAAATCCGTTCACCAGGGAACCCGTATGGGTTCAATTCTTCGTGAATTGTGCGATAGGCGTGCTGGCTGGCGACGCTGATTTCGTCACCAAGGCGGGGGCCAGTCCAATCGATTTGCTTCTCGTTGCCAAAAACGCTCACGCGTCGTTCCAAGACTTTGGATCTTATTCGTGCGATTCTTAGTGGGAAATACTCGAGCTTGGAGGAAGTACCTGACCAATTCTAGTTATCAGTTGCCGCATGCGGTCAGCACGGTCGCAGATGAGACGGACGTTCTACGTCGACAAGTCCTGCGAGCGGATCGATTGGTCCAGCGCCGCGACCGAAGAGAAGACGTACATCGGCAGCTCGGTGATGGTGTACAAGCAGGGCAGCACTCGTGAGGTGCGATACCTCCACATGGACAGGCTGGGCTCATTGGACGTAACAACCAACTCTTTGGGAGAAGAGGTGCCGGGGGACTCGCACGGATTCGACGCGTTCGGGCCAATAGCCAGCCCATCAATCCCTACCCGTATATCGGAAACAATCCAGGAAATCAGGTCGGGCCCCCACGTGCGCTTTTTACCCGTTTGCTGTCGGAACCCTGGCCGCGCGCATCGATCTTCGGCCTAGCTTCGACCTCTGTTGGACGGCCCAAGCGGCAGCATGTTCTCGGCCGCCCCGGAGGTCGCCGACGTGCGGGCTGGCGCGCCGAGGGGCTGCGGCGCCGGCGACTGCGCTGCGACCAGCGCGCCGATCGTGCCCTCCATCGCGCCAAGGCGCGTTTCCACCGTGCGCAGGTGCGCCTCCATCGCGCCCAGCCACGCCTCGGCCTCGCGCGAGTCGAGCTGCGCCTCCAGCTCCTTGCCGCGCAGCTTGAAATGCCTGGAGAAAAACATCCAGCCGATGACGGTGCCGGAGGCGATCAGCACGATCAGGATGGTCGCGACGAATTCGGCCAGCGTGTGAAAGAACATCGGAACCTCCATCCGTGATTACGCCAGAAACCGCGGCGAATTTCAGTAGACTGCATCATCCCACACGAGTTGCTGCACCTGCGCATGCCGATCCATGGGCGACTTTCAAGGCGTTGACGCTCTCTGCCGCGCGGGCCAGGCGGGTCACCCGCAGCAATCTGAGGTCCACCAACTTCGATTCACCGACCGATTCCGGCTGCTCGCCTTGCGACAGGTTCTCGCGCACACTGCCGCGGAGCGCATGCGCCCGGTTCCCCTCATGATCGCCGCACACGTCTGCTCGATGCTCGGGTTCGCCACTTTCGCGGCGCTCCTCCCGCAGCTGCGCGACGCGTGGGGCCTGACCAACGCCCAGGCGGGCCTGATCGGCGGCACGTTCTTCGCCGGTTACGTCGTCTCGGTGTCGTACTGGACCGCGCTCACCGACCGCGGCGACGGCCGCAAGGTCTACGCCGCCGGTGCGCTGGTGGCTGCCGCGGGGAGCGCTGGATTCGGCTGGTTCGCGAACAACTTCGCCACTGCGCTGTTCTTCCAGGCGCTGCTCGGCGCCGGCATCGCCGGCACGTACATGCCCGGTCTGCGGCTGCTCTCCGATCGCGTGCACGGGACCACGCAGAGCCGTTCGATCGCCTTCTACACCGCGTCTTTTGGCGTCGGGACCGCGCTCTCGCTGGCGATGGCGGGCGCGCTCGCGGCGCGGAGCGGATGGCGAGCGGCTTTTCTCGTCGCGGGAGCGGGGCCGGTGATCGCTGCCGCGCTGGTGGTCGCGTCGCTGCGGCCGCTGCCGAGGACGGATCGAACGGAGCGTGCCCCGGCGCTGTTCCCGTTCGTCTCGTGGGGGTCCATCCTGCGCCAGCGCGATGCTGCCGGATACATCGTCGGGTACGCGGTGCATTGCCTGGAGCTGTTCGGCTCGCGGAGCTGGATGGTCGCCTTCCTCACCTTTTCCGCCGGTCTTCAGCTACGGGGCAGCGGCTTCCCCTGGCGCGCGCAGACCATCGCCGCGGTGGTCAATCTGGCGGCGGTGCCGTCGTCGATCGCAGGAAACGAGATCGCGCTCCGCGTCGGCCGCCGCCGGTGGATCCTGCTGGCAATGGGGGCATCCGGCGCGAGCGGCATCGTACTCGGGTTCTCCGCGGCATGGCACTGGGCACTGGTGCTGGTGCTGCTCGCCGCGTACTCGATGATGGTGATGGCGGAGTCGGCGACGCTGACCGCAGGGCTGGTCGCCGCCGCTCCACCAGAGCTGCGCGGGTCGGCGATGGGGCTGTATTCGCTGGCGGGATTCGGCGCCGGCATGCTCGGGCCGGTGATCTTCGGCGCCGTGCTCGATGCGGCGGGCGGCGCCGGCAGATCGCTCGCGTGGGTGGCGGCGTATTCGGCGATCGGGAGCGGGTGCCTTTTGGCACCCGCAGTCGCTCGCTGGCTCGGACGAGCCTGGCCGCGGCCGCCGAAGGCGGCTTAGCCGGTCGCGGGTTCAAGTCCGGCCGTCGGTTCCGCCCGCGCAGGCCACCGCCGCCAGCTCGCTCCGCGACGACACGCCGAGCTTGCGGAAAATGCTGGCGAGTTGATTGGCGACGGTGCGCTCGCGCGTGCCGCGGCGTCGCGCGATCTGCGCGTTGCTGAGGCCCTCGAGGACGAGGGCGACGACTCGCTCCTCGGCGGGGGTCAGATCCTTCCATCGCGGTGGGCGGGATACGAAGAAGCTCACCGTAGCGTAGATGCCGTCGCGACGAGCGCTCACGGCTTGATCAACGCAACCGGGTCAGTGCAAATTTCATCGAGCGTAGTGCCGAAATGACCATGGACCGTTCGAGGGCGGTTGGTCAGGCTGGCGCCCCTTTGTCGCCCGGAGGCCTCGATGGTGATCCGCGGAACCCTTCTGCTCTTCGCGCTCTGCACCGCCGCGAATGCCGCGACGGTCACGCTCCCGACCGGCGATCGCGTCACGGTGGACGCCACCCAGGACGGAAAGCCGCTCGTGCGCATCGACCCCGTCACGAAGGGCGCGGCGTTCCAGACTCTCGTCGTCGGCGATCATGTCTACGTCGTGCCGCAGACCGCGAATCCGGCCGACGCCGTCGTTTTCGACGTCACCGGCGGCGGCACGCTGGTCGCGCCCAGCGCGCCCGCCGGCAAGCTGTACACGCTCACGGTGAAGGCGTTCGACCGCCACGGCCGTCGCGTCTACGGCAGCGTCGCCATCGCCTTCAACGTCGACGACAGCGACCAGTACATCGGCGCGCAGGCCTTCTTCCAGGGCAGCGCGTCGTTCAGCGTGCCGGCGGGCCACTACCAGGTCTCGTCGCTCATCGCCGACGGCGGGACGTTCGCGTTCGTCAGCAGCGAAGTCCAGGTGCGCAGCAACAACGTCATCGTCGTCCTCGACGCGAAGAAGGCCAACCCGATCGGGGTCGCGATGCCGTCCCCCGTCGACACCGTCATCGCCAGCATGACGCTGCAGCGCACGCCGGCGACCGGACCCAGTTTCTCCAATGGTTTCACGGGGTTCGGCCCGCAAGCGATGTACGCCGCGCCGGAGGCGCCGGTGACCGTGGGCACGCAGTACCTCTACGTGACCTATCGCATGGTCGATCCCGCGAGCGCGATCTACGATCTGCGCTTCGACTACCCGGGCGGCATTCCCGAGCGGCTCGACCGCGTCGTCGCGCGCGCGGACCTCGCCGCGTACGAGACGATGTGGCACAGCAGCACACCTTCACACACCCTCTTCGAAGGCCGGCTTTCGCTCGCGCCGTGGCAGGCCGATGCGTCGTACCCCTCGCTGCCGTTCACCGCGCCGGCGACGCGGATGGAGTACGTCCTGCCGACGGCCGACGCGCGGTGGCTGCAGGTGGCGACGCTCGACCCGCAGAGCGGGGACGGCACCCTCCAGAGCGGCTGGCTCTCGCCGAGGGCCGGCGACAGCAGCGCCGTGAGCTGGAATGCGCAGCCGCAGGCGCCGGGCATTCTCGAGCAGCCCGGCGAGCAGCAGCAGTGCCCGGCGTGCCGCGCGGGCGACACGCTGAACGTCGAGATCTTCCCGTTCGTCGACAACGCCGGCCACGTGATGACGCCCGACCCCGACCTCCAGGCTTCGGCGTCGCTCTACCTGGACGGCACTCTGCTCGAGACGCAGCCCGGCACCAGGGGCTCGTTCGCGCTCTATCCGTCGCCGGCGACGTACCAGCTCGTGCTCGACGTCGAGCGCGACGCCGGGTGGTGGCCGACCAGCGCCCGGACGCACACGGTGTGGACCTGGGCGTCCTCGGAGCGCGCCGGCGACGCGCTCCCGCCGGGATGGACCTGCGGCGGAAAGGGCGGCGGCGGTGGCGGTGGGCGTGGCGCGCCGACGAAGCCCGGTGGCGGCGGCAGCTCGGATTGCAGCTTCGAGCCGCTCCTGTTCGCGAGCTACGACACGCACGCCGGCGCCGATGACGTCGTCGCAGGCGATGCGACGATCGACGTGACGCTGCGCAAGCAGATGTTCTTTAAGAGCGTGAACGTGACCGCGTTTACCTTCGACGTCTCGTTCGACGACGGCGCGTCGTGGACGGCCGCGAGCGCGACGCCGCTCGGCGACGGGCGCTTCCAGGTGACGTATGCGCAGCCCGCGGGCGCGCAATTCGCGTCGATCAAGATCTCCGCGACGGACGATCAGGGCAACGGCCTCGAGCAGACGATCTTCCACGCGTATCCGCTCGCGCCGCTTCCGCCCGCAAGCTCGACGCCAGAGGGCCCGCGGGTAGCCGCCGATGCGTGCACCGGCAGCGTGCCGACGCCCTTCGCGCAGTGCATGGCGCGGGTCACGCCCGAGTCGCAAGCCGGCCGCCCGAAACCGGTGACCGGCCTCACGCCCGCCGATTTGGCGAGCGCGTACGACCTGCCGGCAGCCGCCGGGGCGGGCCGCACCATTGCAATTGTCGATGCTTACGACGACCCCAACGCTGAAGCCGACATGAACTTTTTCCGCGCCTGGTACGGGCTGCCGCCGTGCACCACCGAGAACCGCTGCTTCCGCAAGGTGAACCAGCGGGGCGCCGAAGGTCCGCTGCCGTGGGCCGACACGGGATGGGGCGTCGAGATCTCGCTCGATCTCGACGCGGTCTCGGCGACTTGCCCCGGTTGTCGCATCATCCTCGTCGAAGCCGATTCGCCGTCGCTCTTCGACCTCGCGCCCTCGGTCGACACCGCGGTCGCGCTCGGCGCCGACGTCGTCTCGAACAGCTACGGCAGCATCGGCGAGTTCTCCGGCGAGACCTGGTTCGACCAGTTCTACAAGCACGACGGCACAGCGATCGTCGTCTCCTCGGGCGACTACGGCTACGGCAACGGCCTGCCGCTCGTCGGCGGCGTGAGCTATCCGGCGGCCTCCGAGTTCGTCACCGCGGTCGGCGGCACGACGCTCGTGCGCGACGGCTCGCCGCGCGGCTGGAGCGAATCGGTGTGGGCCGGCTCGACCAGCGGCTGCTCGGCGTACATCCACAAGCCGGGCTGGCAGAAGGACGATCTCTGTAAGAAGCGCACCGTCGCGGACATCGCCGCCGTAGGCGATCCTCAAACCGGCCTCGCCGTGTACGACACGTACGGCTTCAACGGCTGGCTCGTCGTCGGTGGAACGAGCCTCAGCGCGCCGATCATCGCCTCGATCTACGCGATGGCGGGCAACACGGGCTCGGTGAAGAACGCGTCGAATCTCTACCGCACCGGCGCGCTGTTTTTCGATGCCGTCGGCGGAAGTAATGGAAATTGCAGCGGAACTTACCTCTGCAGCGGTCTTGTGGGGTACGACGCGCCCACCGGGCTGGGTACGCCGAATGGCACGGAGGGGTTCTGATCGTTTACAACGCGGTCCGTGCCGCCGCCGGAATGCATTTCTCGTAAGGGCACGGCGCAGTTCGAGACCGCCGGCGCCGAGGACGCGCCCGCGTCGCATGCCGAGCTGTGGGACGCGTTGGTGTCGGGGCGCTGGTCGCTGATCGACTGCGAGGACCGCGAGGACGGAAGGCGCCTTTTGCTGCTGCGAAGGAACGACCGCGTCCGCCCGCTCACGCCGAGGGAGCGCGAAGTGGCGCGGCGGGTGGCGATCGGGCAGTCGAACAAGGCGATCGCCATCGATCTCGGCATCACCTCGTCGGGCGTGGCGCGCCTCTTGGGTCGGGCGCTGCGCAAGCTCGGCCTCGAGACGCGGCTGCAGCTCGTGATGCTGCTGCCCGGCAGCGCCGCTCCGACGCCGCGCTGACCCCGACCGCGCCAAGTGCGCGGAATTCAGCGGGAAGCGGCGCAGACGCCTGCCACGGTTGTGTTAACCAGCGCTGGCAAATGTTCGATCAAGAAGAGGAAATGCTGCAAGCGCCGGGCAGTGATCGAACCTGGCAATTGGTGGCGCCGTTCCAACGGATTCTTGCGTCTGAACCCCGAGCGCAAGAGGCCCCTGCGCCACCCCGCGGCGAGGAGTACCGGGCTGCCCTTGAGGTGCAACCCGGCCGCAGGTGGCAACCGAACAATTCGCCGCTGCAGTTCTGATCGGCAGGCCTGAATCCTGGTCGCATCGCCACCAGGGGTCGGGAAGTCGTGCGGCATTCATCGACGCGCGCCGACTCCGAGGCGCAGCTCGAAGCGGAAGAGCGAGCCTTTGTCCACCTCGCTCTCCACGGTGAGCTTGCCGCCGTGCAGCTCGACGAGGCGCCGGCTGATGGTGAGGCCGAGGCCGGTGCCGCCGTACTTGCGGCCGATCTCGGCATCGGCCTGGGCGAACTCCTCGAACACCGCCGCCAGCCGGTCGGCGGCAATGCCGATGCCGGTGTCGGCCACGCTGAAGGCGACCAGGGCGATTTTTTCTTCGAGCGCCACCAGCCGCACCGCCGCCGTGACGCTTCCCGACGCGGTGAACTTCACCGCGTTGCCGAGCAGGTTCGCCAGAACCTGCTGAATCCTGGTCGCATCGCCCACCAGGAGCTCGGGAAGCTGCGGGTCGATTTCCTGGAAGAGCGAAATCCCCTTGTCTTCCGCGCGCCCGAGCAGCGCGTCCACCGTCTGGCTCAGCATCGCGCGGACATCGAACGGCGCCTCGTCCAGCACCGCCTGTCGCGCCTCGAGGCGCGAGAACTCGAGGATCTGGTTGGCGAGCGACAGCAGCGTGGCCGACGACGAGCGAAGGATGCGCAGATACTTCGACTGCTGGTCGGTGGGCGAGAGCCGCTCGAGCAGCTGGACCGCCCCGCCGATGGAGTTGAGCGGCGTGCGGATGTCGTGGCCGATCATCGCCAGCAGATCGGCTTTCGCCTTTTCGGCCCGCTCCGCGCGGCGCCGCTCGAGCAGGAGCTCGCGCTCGTACTTGCGGCGGTCGGTGGCGTTGAACACCGTGACGCGATTGAAGAGCGGTTGGCCGTCTTCGTGCCGTTTCTGCACCGCGCCGATGAGCACCGGCATCGGCGCCCGGTCTTTGCGGGTCAGCTCGAGCGCGATCTCATTGACGGATCCCTGCATCTGCAACAGCGGAGCCAGGTGGGTCTCGTGGTAGATGCGCCCCGCGACGGTGAGCAGATCCTGGAACCGCACCCGCCCGATCACCTCCGCGCGATCGAGGCCGGTCCAGCCGAGCAGCGTCTCGTTGACGCGCACGATGGTTCCGTCCAGCCTCGTCGTCAGGTACCCGCAGGGCGCGTGATCGTAGAGCTCGTCGGCGGTCTCCTCGAACTCGAACACCCCGTGCCTGGTATCCGATCCGCGCGAGGCGGCGCTCAAATGAACCCCTTGATCGCCGCGATGGTCTCCGCGGGCGCGCTCAGGTTGGGGCAATGGCCGGTGGCTTTCATCACCAAAAGCTTGCCGTGGGGCAGCGCGCGGTGGAGGTACCGGCCAACTTCCAGCGGCGCGATCACGTCGTTGGAGCACTGCAAGATGAGCGAAGGCGTGCGCAGCTGGGCGAGGTCGCCGCGGTTGTCGGAGAGGAACGTCACTCGGGCGAAGTCGCGGGCGATCTCCGGATTGGTGCGGCAGAAGCTGTTGGTCAGCTCCTGACCCAGCTCCGGCCGGTCGGCGTTTCCCATGATCACCTTCGCCATCGTGGTCGACCAGCCCAGGTAGTTGGCGTCGAGCGAGTCGAGCAGGCCCTCGATGTCGCCGCGCTTGAAGCCGCCCACATAGCCCTCATCGTCGATATAGCGCGGCGACGGTCCGACCAGCACCAACTTGGCGAAGCGCTCCGGCTCGCGAATGGCGGCGAGGACGCCGATCATCGCGCTGACCGAGTGGCCGACGAATATGACGTCGTGGAGATCCAACTCGCGGCAAATCTCCAGGACGTCGCTCGCATACCCCTGCAGCGAGCCGTACTTCGCCTTGTTGTATGCGGAGAGGTCAGACTTGCCGGCGCCGACATGATCGAAGAGCACCACGCGGTGGGTGCGCTCGAACGCCGGCGCGACCAGCCGCCACATGTTCTGATCGCAGCCAAAGCCGTGCGCGAACATCATCGGCTGCGTGCCGGCGCCGGTGACGCGGACGTTGTTTCTTTCGAGGGCCGTCATGGCGTCTCCCTCTTCGGAATACCGCGTGCGGCCCGGAAGGTTGGCGCCGCAGTCGCCGTGGGTTGAATGCTGCACAAGATAGCGCTGCGTACGGTATTCATCGACCATGAGATTCGGCCTGACGCGCCGACGCCGTTGCGCCAACTGCGCCGCACCGGCC
>JBHEMG010000084.1:0-5984 GCA_046262715.1 Gemmatimonadales bacterium | reverse complement strand
CCAACCCCGCGAATGCCGTCGGCCGGGCGGTCGCCTGGCTCGCCGAGCACCGCACCCACAACGCTCCACGCACCACGCACGCGGTGGTACGACTCGGCGGTGGAACCAGCCTGAATACGATCCCTCAGCAGGCCTGGTTCGATCTCGACATTCGCGCAGAGGACCCGAGCGAGCTCAGCGCGCTCGATGCCCTGGTGCAGGCACGCCTGACCCGCGCGCTCCAGGACGAGAATCGTCAGCGGACTGCGGGAACCGCCCCGCTGACGCTCGAGGTGCAGCGTATCGGCGAGCGGCCGTCCGGCATCACGCCGCGCACGCACCCGCTGGTGCAGAGCGCCGTCGAGGCGACGCGGGCACTGGGCCACGACCACCAGCTCGCCTGCGCCTCCACGGATGCCAACGTGCCGATCGCCCTCGGCGTCCCGGCGGTAGCCCTGGGCGCGGGCGGGCGAGCCGGCGATGCCCATCTCCCGAGCGAGTGGTATGACAACGACAAAGGCGCGCTCGGTATCGTGCGCGCCCTGTTCGTGACCGCGGCGATGGCCGGGGTTGGGAAGCCCGTTTAGTGCGCCGCCGCGCCGCCGCCGGGAAGCGCCCGGCTGCGGTGCATCAGGAGCAACAGCGGCAATGAGAGCACGAACGCCGATCCAAAGAGCAGAAACAGCTGGTCGAACGACAGCATCATCGCCTGCCGTGTCACGATCCCGTTCAAGAAACCGATCGCTTTGGTCTGCGCGATTGCGGGCAGCTCGCCTCGCGCGATGAGCGCCTGCGCGATCGCGCCGAGCCGCTCGCGCGTAGCCTCCGCGTACGGAGTCACGTTCGCCGCGAGATCGGCGCGATGGATCGCCGTGAAGCGCTGCAGCAGCGTTGCCGACAGCGCGATGCCCACGCTGCCGCCCAGCTGCCGCATCAGATTGAACAGTCCGGTGCCGTTCGGGATCTTCGACATCGGCAAGTCCGCGAGCGCGAGATTGGTGAGCGGCACGAAGATCAGCCCGAGCCCCACGCCGCGGAAAATGAGTGGCCAGAAGAAATCGTGCATCCCGCTTTCGGTCGTGAAATGCGCGTGCTTCCACATGGAGAGCGCGAAAATTCCGACACCCGCCGCGATCGACAATCGTGCGTCGAATTTCCCCGTCAGACGTCCCATGGAGGCCATGGTGAACGCACTGGCGAGTGCGCCGGGCAGAATCACGAGACCCGTCTGATTGGCGGTGAAGTTTCGGACGTTTTGCAAATAGACCGGTAACACGAACACGGTCGCGTATAGGCACACGCCGAGCACCAGTCCAAAGACGACTCCGACTGCGAGCTGCCGGCTCTTCAGAATGCGCAGATCTACGACGGGATGGTCGGTGCGCAGCCCGTGCCAGACGAACGTGATCAATGAGACGACGCTGGTGATGCCGAGCAGGCGCACCGATCCTGACGCGAACCAGTCAAGCCGCTCGCCGCGCTCGAGCATCGTCTGCAGCGCGCCAATCCCCACCGCCAGCAGCCCCAACCCGATAAAGTCCACCCGCGTGGAGCGCGCCTGATGCCGCGAATCGGTGATGAACGACATCGTGAGCGCGAGCGCCAGCATGCCGAAGGGGATGTTGATGTAGAAAATCCACGGCCAGCCGTACATATCGGTGATCCACCCGCCCACCGTCGGCCCGAGCGTCGGTCCGACCATGACACCGACGCCAAAGATGGCCATGGCGGTGCCGTACTCTTCGCGTGGGAATTCTTCGTACAGGATCGCTTGCGAGGTGGACAACAGCGCGCCGCCGCCCAGTCCCTGAATGATGCGCCAAAAGACCAGCGCGCTGAGCGAGTGGGCGTTACCGCACATGAATGACGCGATGGTGAACAGCGCGATCGAGCCGGCGAAATAGCGGCGCCGGCCAAAGTAGGCCGACAGCCATCCGGTGATCGGCAGCACGATCACGTTGGCGACGATGTAGCCGGTGGAGACCCACGCGATCTGATCGAGCGTGGCGCCCAGGTTTCCCATCATGTGCGGGATCGCGACGTTCACGATGCTGGTATCGAGCAGCTCCAGCACGGAGGCCAGCGATACCGTGATCGCAATCAGGTACTTGAATCGATACCGGTCTGGAGCAACCGGCAGCGCCGCCGCGACCATTAGTGCGTCTTGATCGTGGCGACCGCGCTCATGCCGGGCCGCAGGGGATGTGCGGGATCCATGCGGCCGTCCAGGCGAATCCGCACCGGAATGCGCTGCACCACCTTCGTGAAGTTGCCCGTCGCGTTGTCCGGCGGCAGCAGCGAGAACTTCGCACCGGTCGCGGGCGAGAGGCTCTCGACGTGGCCGCGGAAGGTCACGCCCTTGTACGCGTCGACCGTGACCTCAGCGGAATCACCGGGAGTTACCTCGGCCGTTTCGGTTTCTTTGAGATTGGCGGTGACCCAGACGTCGGTGAGCGGCACGACGGTCATCAACGGCTGGCCGGGCTGCACCAGCTGGCCGATCTCGACGGACTTCTTGGACACGACGCCGTCGGAGGGGGCGAGGATGCGCGCGTAGGAGAGCTGCAGCGCCGCCTGATCGCGCGACGCGCGTGCCGCGGCGACGCGGGCGTCCGCCCCGGCGAGCGCGGCCTGGGCCGATGCGAGCTGTGCGCCCGCCGCGCTCGCGGCGGCGCGGGCCGCGTCGAGCTGCTGCTGACTGACGACGTTCTGAATCGCGAGCGGCTCGACGCGCGCGAGGTCGGCGTTCGCCTTGAGCGCGTTGGCCTGCGCCTGCGCCACCGCGGCGTCGGCCTGGCCCACACGCGTGCGCGAGCTCACCGTCGCGAGCAGCGCGGAAAGATCGGCCTCTGTTTGCGCCAGGCGGGAGCGGAAGTCGCGGTCGTCCAGCACCACCAGGGTATCCCCCGCCTTTACCGACTGGTTTTCGGTGACCCGGACCTCGGCGACGTACCCGCCGACTTTGGGCAGCACGGGGATGATATGCCCGTCCACCTGCGCGTTGTCGGTCGACACGTGCGAGCGGCCGAACCACCACCTGCGCGCACCGAAGATCACCATCGCGAGCAGTATGACGCCCATGATGATGAAGACGGTGCGTTTGGACCGCTTGGGCGTGGGCTGTACCGCCGCGGGGCGGGGCCGAGCTTCGGTATCAGGTTCCATCGTCGTCGCCATGTTCCTGTTTCCTCGATTAGTGCAACGTGCGCGCGCTGCCCACCGACCGGGCCAGCGCAATCCGAGCCGTCACCGCCGCGAAGCGCGCGTCGATGTCCGCATCGCGGGCGCGCAGCAACGACTCCTGCGCGGTGATCACTTCGATATTGCCGACGACGCCGGCCTTGAAGCGCTGGCGTGCCTGCGAGACTTCCTCCGCGGCGAGCTGCAGCCGCTCTGTCGCGACCTGCTGCTGCGCGCCCGCCGACTGCAGATCGAGCAGGGCGCCGTCGACGTCCGCGGCTACCTGCAACCGCAGATCGCGCAGCCGGACCTCCGATTCTTGCACCACTGCCTGCTGCTCGGCCATGCGGCCTTCCCGGCGGAATCCATCGAGGATCGGGAGCGTCACCTGCACCGCCACCTGCCGCGTGCCCATGGCGTCCGGCATGCGGACGCCGCTGAGGCCGTAGTCGGCCTCGAGCTCGAGCCGGGGCAGCCGCTCCGCCGAAATTGCCGATGCCGACGTCCGCGCAGCCGCGGCGTGCGCCACCTCGGCAGCGACATCGGGACGGGCCGCAACGGCCTGGCTCACGGCAGTATTCCGATCGGCCGGCACGTCGGCGCTGCCCAGCTTGGCGTTCAACGTGTCGGTCAGCACGATCGGCGTTGTCGGGTCGAGCCCGAGCGCGCGGGCGAGATCGATCGTGGCGCGGTCACGCTGGTTGGCGGCAACGATGAGCCGGCCGACGGCCTCGGCGAGCCGGGTGCGGGCGCGCGTGACATCGATCGAGGCGCTGACCCCCGCTTGCTGCTGCGCCACGGCGAGCGTGACGAGCTCGGCGGCGAGGGACGAGTCGGCGCGCCGCGCGGTCACCACCGAGAGCGCCCGGCTGGCGCGCGCGTACGCGAGCGCGACGTTCTGCGCGCTGTTCTCGACGATCGCTGCGCGCTCGGCCCCTGCCGCGCTGCGCTGGCTCTTCGCCGCGCTCACCCGACTGAGGTTCGCGAAGTCGAACACCGTCTGCGTGAGCCGCACTCGGCCGTCGTAGGCGTTGAAGGGCCCGATGATCGTGGGCACGCCCGGGAACGAGATGCCCTGGGCCTTCGAGTTGAAGTTGCGATTGGCCCACGAGCCCGACAGCGCCAGACTCGGGAGCAATCCGGAGCGAGCCTGACGCACGCGCGCATTGGCCGCATCGGCGCGGAAACCGGCGATGGTGACGGAGGGCGGCGCGGAGGCGGTTTGGCCGTTCGCTTGCCGCACCGCTTCCGCGAACGAGAGCCGCACCGGAACGGGCGTCTGAGCGCTAACGAGCGCGAGGAGCAGGGTGATCAGTGGCGATCCCATGGAGGTAGAGGTCGATGTGCGTGTCCAGGTACTTGCCGACGTCAAAGCCTTCCGGCATGCACGCGGCAAACGCTTTGCGCGCCACGACCGCGTGCATGAGCGGCGACATGGCGAGCTTCGTCGCAACGGCGACGTTGTCCGGCCGGAATTCGCCGGCCTTTATACCCCGCTCCAACACGCCGGCCATGAGGCGGTGACCGCGGGTGACCACCTCCTCGTAATAGAAGCGGGCGAGCGCGGGGAAATTTCCCGCTTCGGCGATCATCAGCCGCGGGATCCCGGCGAGCGACGTTTCCCCAACCAGGCGCCAGTATTCGCGCACCAGACGCTCGAACAGATCGCGCGCGGTGCCGGTAAACGACTGTGCGATCGCCTCGCCCTGCGCGATGACGGGAACGATCGTTTCGCGAATGAGCGCCTTGAACAGCGCTTCTTTGCTCTGGAAATAGAGGTAGATCGTGCCTTTGGTGACGCCGGCGCGGCGGGCGATGTCCTCGAGTTTCGTCGCAGCAAAGCCGCGATCGGAGAACACGTCGAGCGCGGCGGTGAGGATTTCTTCGGGGCGGGCATCCTTGCGGCGCCGCCAACGGGGCTTTTGACGTGCGGTAGAACTCGGCATATCGCTCCGTGAGGTCCCGGATCCTTCGCGCCTGCGGCGCTCAGGATTCCTGGGATCCTTCGCGCCTGCGGCGCTCAGGATGAAGTTACTAACTGAACGGTCAGTAAGTAACTTCGGTTGCCCGGCGGCGTCAACCCCTCAGGCGATAGAACAAAATGAGATCGGTGCTCGGCGGCGCCGCGCCGAGTTGCCGCATGAACGTCACGATCTGGCCGCGGTGATAAGACGAATGGTTGATGAGGTGGCGAAACATCTGACGGAAGCTGTGCACGTATTCGCCGCCGCTGGAAGGCTTTACGATTCGCGTCTCCTCCAGCCTCGCGTCCACCATCCCGCCCAGGAAGCTCCCCCGCTCTGCCTCGATCGCCTCCCAGCGTTGCCGCACATCGGCCAGCGAGTGCAGGTCCTTTCCCTGCGGCACGGCCGGATTGGGCCGGGCGAGCCAGCGATGTAGCCACAGCTGCTCGGCCCAGACGATATGCGCGAGGGTGCCGTGCACGCCGCCGTAGCTGCTGTGCAGGTCGCGGAAGTGCTGCTCTTCGGGAAGCTGGGCGAGCGCGTCGAACAACACGCGATTCGCCCAGGCATTGTACGCGAACAGCTCGAGGAATTCGTTCACTCAGGTGGCGGCGGCAATCTCTCCCGCATCCATGACGGAGTCTTTCACCTGTCGCCCTTCGATCACCTGTTTGTCGCCGATGACTGAGCCCTGCACCGTCGCTTTTTTTACCTTTACGCCGGCGCCGAGGATGCTGTTCGCAACGGTGCTGCCCTCGATGCTGCTGCCGGACTCGACCGCGACGTTGGGCCCGATCGTGCAGTCCTTGAGCGTCACCCCGTCTTCGATGTAGACGGGATCGTTGATCTTCACACCCGCCG
>JBHEMG010000083.1:0-5359 GCA_046262715.1 Gemmatimonadales bacterium | reverse complement strand
AAGGGCCACGGCGAACTAGACCTTGAGCGCGGGCTCGGGCCCGGCGAGCGCGAGCGCGGTGCGCGCGATCTGCGTGAGCTCGCGGTCGCGGCCGGCCAGCATCATGCCGATCATCTTCCAGTCACCGCGCATCGACCAGAGCGGGTGGCCGAAGCTCGCCGGCTTGTTCTTCTCGATCGCAAAGTGGCTCGTCCACGCGAACGTGTAGCCCATGAGCGGCCACCCGAAGATGCCCCACCAGCCAACGTTCGGGATGAGCACCGCTGCGAGCACGATGCCACCGAGGCTGCCGATGAGGTGGATCCAGCGGGTCGCCGGCTTGCTGTGCTGCCCGACGTAGAAGGGGAAGAAGTCCTGGAACGACGTCAAGGTCTGTGCCATGTCGAACGCCTCCTCGGGACACCTCAGTGTGCCCCACCACCCGAAAGGCTGCTTCGGGTGTCACGACCATGCCGTGCCTAGGCTTGCTCTGGCTTCGCCTGTTGGGGATACGGCGTGTCGCCGCGCGCGAGCATCTCGACGTACTGCGCTATCCGGCGGGCACGGGTCGCAGCGCGCTTGGCCTCGTGCACCCGGTAGAGCACCGCGTACCTGTTCCGTCGCGTCAGCACGTCCCACATCGCCTGCGCACGTGGAGACGCGACGAGCGCATCGCGCAGGTCGTCTGGGACGTCGATCGACGCCGACCCGGCGTACGCCCTGCCCCACCGTCCGTCCGCCCTGGCTCGCTCGACCTCGGCGAGACCGGCCGGTTGCATCCGCCCGTCGGCGATCAGGCGGTCGACCGTCTCGGTGTTGCGCTTGGACCAGGCGCTGCGCGCGCGCCGCGGCGTGAACCGGACGCGGTAGGTGGCATCGTCGCGTCGGGTGAGCTGGCCGTCGATCCAGCCGTAGCAGAGCGCCTCGGGCAACGCGTCGTCGTAGGTCAGCCGCGTCGGCTCGGTCACACCCTTCTTCGCGAGCACCAGCCCTACGCCGGACGACGTTGCATGGTTGCCGGCGAGCCATGTGCGCCACGCCGCGATGTCGGCGATGAGCAACTCGGGGGTCTCACGCACGTGACGATTCTCGCTGTCACCGACGTCTTCGTCGCACGGGAGATCGCGCTGGCTGGAGGCCACCCGCAACCGACCCAGGTGGTAGCAGCCACTATTTGATCCAGGTACGGCTGGGGCAGGGGTTGCCAGTTTTTGCGTGCACGGGATGGTGCGCGGGTTGCTCTAGGGCCTCACATACAGCAACGCGACTAGCCTTCTGCTCTCGCCCCAAGAGCACGACGACGCGCCTGTTCGGCATGCGGGCGTCGCTGAAAGCAACCACATGCCCAAGTCGATCGGAAAAAAAATCACTCGGTCGCCAGCTCTGGACCTCCCCGCGGAATTCGAGCCATTCGCAACTCTCCCTGACAGCACGCCAGCGAGCGGAATGCACAGCCCTGAACACCGCCCAGCGGAGCACAACCCAAGCAGACAGCAGCGTGCGCCGAAACCCAGGAGACAACCGTGCGAACAGAAGCATCAGGAGGACGGCCGTCGCGAAGGCATGCCAGGGCTCGACGCTCCCGGTCTTCACGCCGCCGGCAGCAGCCAGGACCGCGATACCGACCAAGTAAGACGAATGCGCGAACCGCACGTCCCGGTGCGTGGGCTCCGCAGGAAAACAGCCACAGCCACCGTCGGGTGCTAATGGAAGTAGTTGGTTGCCCAGAGCAATCGTCAGGGCGACCCCAGACCCAATTAGCGGCGGTCCGAACATCACGAGAACGGCGGCGACGACTTCTGCGCCGACTATGACCGGCGCGACGGGAATCCGGCGACCTCCGATGCCGCCGGCTCGCAATCGCTGACGGAGAGAGTCATCTCCGGACGCCGCTTTCTGCGCTGCGGATGCCAGCAGGAGGATCGCCAAACAACCACTGGCACCCCTCGCAAGCCCGTCTAGCATGCGAGCATGTACACGCGGTGGTCTTCGCTGGGATACCCCTTATCGAGGTCAACGGGGGGGAAGGTGGGATTTTTTGAATAGCAGCTATCCGTGCACGGGTTCTGCTCAGCGAACTGCCACAGAGATGTGCCGAGACCGCTGCAGGTGCGCGGCCCCCAGGTAGGGCCTGGAAGCAGACACCACGTCGTGCAAGGCGAGAGTTGCTCCGGTTGATTCGACCAGACGCGGTAGCACGCCATCGAAGACCCGGCCGCGCGGTAGGCGAGCACTTGGCACACATTGACTAGCGCGCCAGTCGCGCTGATGCCTACTCCGCTCGCCGGGTTGCAATAGGCTGCAGGGTAATAGGGCGCGCCCGCGCCGAACGATGTGACGTGGTTGTAGACGGCGTTCGCCCATCCGTCCCAGTAAGCCTGAGTGATTCTCGTACCAATCTCGATGTCGAGGTAGCAATGCACCATGTTCGACGTGGAGAGACTCACGCCGTAGCCGCCAACGATGCCGCCCGGTGCGAGTACGTGGTCTATGCTGTGGCAGAATCCCTCGCCGTCCGCAGCACCGTAGCTGTTACCCGTGGACCCCGCGGTCTCCTGGCGCGCCTTTCCGGGCGCTTGTAGCGGCACGATTCTCGTGATGCCTACGCCGTTCATCTCGTTCTGCTCGCTCGACGCTTGACTTCCTGTGTCAATCGTCTGGGCGATGAACGATGGACTGAAATAGCGTGCCCAGAAAGACGGGGCGGCCGCTGCATTGCGATTGTGAAAGAAGTTGTAGGCGTACACGGCTAGCGTCTGCCCGTTTGGCTGCACGAACGTTGCGGGCGGAACGCTGTCAAATCCGTGATATTCAGCCATCGGCCCGCACCCCAGACAAAGAACATAGGGACTCCGGCGCGCGCATCAGGCGCACGAGCTCACCTCGTTGCGAAACTTGTGCAAGGACGCCCTCGGATCGACTGTGCGCCAACACGCCGCCGTCGCTAAGGCTGACCACATCACTGAAGCGGATTCCCGGACACACGTGGTTCCCGATCGCCATGTCTGGTAGATCCACACGGTAAAGACCACTCTGCCCTGGAGTACTGCCCGCCACGACCATCGCAGCCGCGTCCGGAAGTAGCGCAACGCTGCGTGACATCGCGGCAGCATCGGCTCGCGACGGAGCCGGGTCTGGAGCCGCGCGTCGTGGCGGATTAGTCGAGGTTGCGAACAGACGGACCTCTCCGGTCCGACGACTATGAACCACAATGCCGTAAGGCGTCGATAAGAACGACGCGCCGAACTCGTCCACGATGGGAACTGAGTTCACACGCGACACTTGCGTCGGATCGTTCAGCTCGAGCGCAATCACAGGTCCATTTGCGAGGACCAACCGCGCCTCGTTAGCGGAGGCATCCACGCGCGCTCCGACGACGTGACTGTCGATGTCGCTCGTGACGCCGTCAACGACGGTTTCATCTCTGCACGTAATAACCCTTGATGGTCCGCCGACAGTCCGCTGAACAATCAGCGCGGCCGTCGCGGAGCCGTCACACCAAAGTTGCGGGGGGTATGGCTCCGAAAGCATCGCCGAGAGGTCCGTGCGCTGTGTCGCGCCATCATCAAGGCTGACACGGTAGAGACTAGTCGAGCTACGGCGTTGGGATTGAGTCGCAACGCCGTTCTTCAGCGGCCCCGGCACTGCCTCATATGCCTCGAGCAACAGCCAACTCGCGGTGGCATTCGTCGCTGCGACAACAGTTGGTACGACCGTGGTTGAGGCAGCCACCGGGCGCGTATCGGCTACAACGGAGCGGGGTTCGCCATTCAGTGGATAGTGCGTCACGACGGGGCGACGGAATCCGTCCAGCCCTGCGCCCACGACGCCGTCGCTCACCGGCGCGGGCCAACCCTGCATGGCGATTTTTGATCCGGGTGACGGCAGCCCTGAGAGGTAGTACGCGGCGTTGGCGTCACCGAAGAACAATCCAAACGCAACGTTCGCGCCAGCGGGAGGGGCCGCGCTAGCGCCGAGTCGCCCTCCGGCTCGTGTCGCCGCCACGACGCCGCCAACTGCAGCGGCCCTTAAGAGATCGCGTCTCGTGAGACCGGCCATCAGTGCCCCCCTCCGACCGCGAGCACCGTAGGAACGTTGGGGCGCATAGTCAAGAGAAGGATCGCCTGTTGTCATCCCTACCGAGGTATTGTCAATTTCAGAAATCGGAGGCAGACGTGCACGCAACAGTCTGGCCCAGCCACCGCCGAACCCCGGCACCCATGGGTGCGGTCGGGGCCTGGGTAAGCACCGCGAAGCGGCGCGGCCCGGGGACAATCGCTTTCTGCGTTGTGTTGTTCGCGGTCAGCGGATGCGACCGAGAGCCTCAAACGCGTCCGAGCGCGAGTGCCTCGGCTACACCATCCGCACGTGCATCGGCGTCTGGTGGCGCGGCCTCGCCGAGTCAGCACAGCACGGACTTCGCGAAGTGCACCGCGAGCGCGGTGGAATTGACGATGAGCGACGTCGCGGGGCTCGCGGGTCGCTCCGCGCAGGAAGTCACTGTGCGGAATCGGGGCGATCGTGTATGTGGCCTCGTGGAGTACGCGCGCATCTTCACGAGTACAGGTGCCTCGATACATGTGCGCACGGATCGGGACATTGCCGGTGACGAGCCAGTCAGCAGCTTGGCCCCTGGTGGGACCGCGCTCGTGCGCTGGTGGCAACAGTCCGACTGCGGACGGGCGAGGTCTAGGACGATTAGGGTCTCTAACGGGACGATCCCGCTGGGGCGGGTCGACGGGTTCGCTTTGGTACTTTCATGCGGCTTGCGTGAAGGCCCGTTTGTCGAGCGCACTTCGTGACCGGGCAGCCCATTCACATGCCTGTAGAGGCTGTTTGCACAAGAGGGTGATCGACGCTCCGCATCGTCGGCGGCGTCGAGCCTCGCTGCGGGACAGCCGAAGTGGAACCCGTGCCCGCTCGTGTGCCAGCAGGTGGCGGGAGCCGTGCGCAGCTGCGACTCGAGCCCGCCGGATGCCGCTGGGCGCTGGCGAGGTGGCGCGCCACCTCCCCGTCGCGCAGCGCTCCCCTCCTCGGCGTGTGATATTCGTCGAACGCTCGCCCGCGTGGCGTGCCGGCGCGGCGTGGGCTCCATGCCGCGTGGCCGCTATCTGCCGCGGCACGGAACGTGGCACTGGCGCCTAAACCGCGACGTCTCGGCTTCGCACCGTTGACCCAGGCGCCAGCGTCTCGACGGTTGGCTTGGTCCTCGATAGACGTTCGAATGTGCAGCGCGGAGGACGTCAGGCGACGGCCGCGCTCTCACCCGCGCGCGGAACGCGCGGCACGGGGATGACCGGCAACGCAGGCGGCGTGCCACCGAACTCCGGGCAGAGCGACTGGAAGCTGCACCAGTCGCATAGCCGCGTCCGCTTCGGTC
>JBHEMG010000082.1:0-3791 GCA_046262715.1 Gemmatimonadales bacterium | reverse complement strand
ATTCTCGAGGACCCGTCGCAGGAAGCGCCCGAGCACATCTTCGTGATGACGAGAAATCCGCTCAACGCGCCGGATGAGCCGGTAGTCGTCACGATCGGGTTCGAAGAAGGCAATCCCGTCAGCGTCGACGCGGTGCCGCTGGGCCCCGTCGAGCTCCTCGAACAATTGAACGACGTCGCCGGCGAGCACGGCGTGGGCCGCGCCGACGTGGTGGAAGACCGGCTCGTCGGCATGAAGTCGCGCGGCGTATACGAAACGCCGGGTGGCACGCTGCTCTATGCCGCGCACCGCGAGCTCGAGCAGATGGTCCTCGACCGCCGCACGCTGCGATTGAAGGACGAGTTGGCGCTGCGCTACGCCGACCTGGTGTACGACGGCCGTTGGTGGACGCCGGAACGCGAGTCGCTCGACGCGCTCGTCACCGCGACGCAGAAGCACGTCACGGGCACTGTCAGACTGAAGCTCTTCAAGGGCAACGTGATCGTAGCGGGGCGCGAGAGTCCGTTTGCGCTGTATCAGCCCTCGTACGCGACATTCGGCAAGGACAACGTCTACAATCAGAAGGACGCCGAGGGCTTCATCCGCCTGTATGGACTCGCGAGCCGCATCGCCGCAGGTCTGAACGCCGAACGGACGGATGTCCCAGCAAGCTGACACGCATCACATGTGGGGCGGGCGCTTCGCTCTCGGGCCGAGCGAGGCGCTCGACGCGCTGAACCGCAGCCTCCCCGTCGATCACCGTCTCTGGCCACAAGACGTCGCCGCGAGCAAAGCGTGGGTCCACGCCCTTTGTCAGGCCGGCGTTCTCACCCCCGATGAAGAAGCGCGACTGCTCGGCGGCCTCGATCGCGTGGCCGACAAGCTCGCCGACGGCGCGGCGGTCGGGGCGCCGGACGAAGACGTGCACACCCTGGTCGAGCGTCTCCTCTACGCCGAGATCGGTGCCGTGGCGGGGAAGCTGCACACCGGCCGCTCCCGCAACGATCAAGTCGCGACCGACCTGCGTCTCTGGACGCTGGACGCGATCGACGAGCTGGACGCCGCTGTCGCCGCACTTGGTCGCGCCCTCGTCGCAAGAGCGAAGGATGGCGTCGACGCGCTGCTGCCGGGGTACACGCACGGCCAACGCGCGCAGCCGGTCCGTTGGGCCTACGTGATGCTGGCGCACGCGTGGCCGCTGGTGCGTGACCGGCAGCGTCTCGCCGACGCGCGCCGCCGCACGGCGGAGCTGCCGCTCGGCTCCGGCGCGCTTGCCGGCTCCCGATTTCCGGTGGACCGCGTCCTCCTCAAGGAAGCGCTCGGCTTCCGGGCCGTCTCGGCCAATGCACTCGACGCGACCGGCGATCGCGATTTCGTCGCCGACGTGCTGTTCGCGATCGCGCTGATCGGCACGCATTTGTCGCGGCTGGGGGCGGAGCTGATTACATACGCCAGTGGGGAGTTCGGATTCATCACGCTCGCCGACAACTTCAGCACCGGCTCGAGCCTGATGCCACAAAAGCGCAATCCTGATGTGTTCGAGCTGGCGCGCGGGAAGTCCGGACGCTTGCTCGGCGACCTCGTGGCGCTGCTGACGACGTTGAAGGGAATTCCTGCCGGCTATCAGAAAGACTTGCAGGAGGACAAGGCGCTGCTGTTCGACGCCTGCGATACGCTTGCGACGGTCTTACCCGCGGTCACAGGCGCGATCGACACGCTCTCCGTCAATGCCGACCGCATGGCCGCCGCGCTCGATCCCGCGATGCGCGCCACAGATCTCGCAGACCTGCTCGTGGAAGCAGGAGTCCCCTTTCGCGAGAGTCACGGATTGATCGGCAGACTGGTGCGCGCCGCCGAGCAGGCGGGCGTTTCGCTCGACAAAGTGTCGGCGCAGATCGCCACCGAGATTCATCCGGCGTTGGGAACGGCGCTCACACAGCTCGGCAGCTGGGAGCAGAGTGTCGAAAGCCGTGCCACGCCTGGAGGTGCGTCCCGGGCGTCTATCGAGTCGCAAGTCGAAGAGTTACGCCGCCTGTTCCAGCCCGTAGCGAGCTCGTAAGCATCTCACTTGCTGTAAGTTGCCCGTCGGTATTAGCATATCCCATGCGCTGCCTAGCACTCAACGCCTCGTTCGAGCCCCTCACGATGGTGCCGGTGCGCCGCGCCCTGCGACTGGTCATCGATGGCAAGGCGGAGGTGGTGGAGGCTGAAGGCACGCCGGTCCACTCGGAGCGAATGGCGGTACCACGTCCCGCTGTCATTCGGCTGGTCCGCTTCGTCCACGTCCCCCGCCGCTTCCGCCGCCAAGTCACCAACACTTTCCTCTTTGCTCGCGACAACTACCGCTGCCAGTTCTGCGGCCGGTCGCAGCAGGAGCTGCGGCAGCGTGAGTGCCTGACGCGCGACCATCTGGTCCCCCTGTCGCGTGGAGGGACGAACGCCTGGAACAACGTCCTCACCGCCTGCTCGAGCTGCAATACGCGCAAGGGCAATTTGCTGCCTGAGGAAGTCGGCATGCATCCGCTGCATGCGCCGCACGAGCCGCACTTCGTGCATCTCTCGTGGGCCGTCCGGCGGCTCACGCGGACCCAGGCCAAGTACATCCGGCTCTTTTATGGTGCGGACATGCTGGCCACCCTCGAAGCGCTGTAATGACCAAGACGCCCTGGTTGGTGGCTGGCGCCGGCGCGATTGCGCTCGTGGGCGTCCTCTTCATCACGAAGCCGGCGACTGGGTCGATCCATCCCACGCCCCGGCCCGGCATAACGGCCGCCAAGGTGCTTCCCGACTTCGCGATCCCGCGCAACGCGGGCGCGCTCGACGCGTACGCCGCCGCGCGGCGGGCGGCCGTGGCGCTCGACGGCGTCTATTGTCACTGCGACTGCTCCAAGCACGCCGGGCACCGTTCGCTGCTCACCTGTTTCGAAACGGATCATGGCGCATGGTGCGATATCTGCATGGGCGAGTCGATGATGGCGAGCAGTATGGCGGGGCAGGGAAAATCGCTGACGGAGAGTCGCGCCGCTATCGACCGTCAATTCGGATCGTAGTACTGCGCGCTTCGAGCCGCTGACGCGGCAGCCCCGCAAGCCGGACCAGTATTCGCTGCGCGCCACGCGCCAACGCTTCGCCGAAATTCCCCTCCCCTGATACCACGGGCCCGACGTCTCCCGACAGCCAGCGCGACAATTCCTGTAGATCCGTGTCGTTGAGCGTCGTGACCTCGAGCCGCGCCGAGAAGTAATAGCGCCCCGAGGAGCCGCCGTTCGGCCGCAGTGTCACGGTGTACGGAATGTCGAGTGCCGCGGCGAGCTCTTCCGGTGTGGCGTAGCGCGTTACGGCGCCGCCCTGGCGGATGAGCACGAAGTCGTCGGCGAGAGGATCGTTGCGGGCCACGGCGTCCCAGGACACTTGGCGCACGAATTGATCGAACCACGACGCGCGCACCTTCCACAACTCGAGGTGGTAGTGCAGCCGCAGCGGGAAGCCCGAGCGCATCAGGCCGACGAATTTCCCGTCGCCGAGCAGCCCCGCGCTGCGCACGCGCGGCGTGTTGCCCTGGAAGGTGACCGTGAGCGTGGGCGATTGCGCCGCACCCACGTGTGGTGTGAGGGCCAGCAGTGCGGCCGCACACCAGAGCGAGCGTCGCACCCTAGAACCGATGATCGAGCCGGACCGTGAGCCGCAGTCGTTCGCCGGTGGTTACCGCCTTCGCGATGTATACGCCGAGTCCGCCCCAATCGACACCGAGCCCCGCATCGACGAGCCAGTTGTCGAAGCGGGGGATCCGTCCTCCCGGCAGGCGGTTCGGC
>JBHEMG010000081.1:0-4371 GCA_046262715.1 Gemmatimonadales bacterium | reverse complement strand
CCGACCGTCCGTCCACCTTCGCGGATCGCAAACCGCAGCTGCTCTTCCATCGCGATCGGCGTGATCAGCTCGATCGTCATCTTCGTGTTGTCCCCCGGCATCACCATCTCCACCCCCGCCGGCAGCTCCACCGAGCCCGTCACATCCGTCGTCCGGAAGTAAAACTGCGGCCGATACCCCTTGAAAAAGGGCGTATGCCGGCCCCCTTCCTCTTTGGTGAGCACGTACACTTCGGCCTCAAACTGCGTGTGCGGCTTGATCGAGCCCGGCTTCGCGAGCACCATGCCCCGCTCCACCTCGTGCTTCTCCACCCCCCGCAGCAACAGCCCCACGTTGTCGCCCGCCTGCCCGTCGTCCAGCAGCTTGCGGAACATCTCGACGCCCGTAACCACCGTCTTCTTGTCGGTCCCGAAGCCCACCATCTCGACCTCTTCCCCGACCTTGATCTTGCCCCGATCAATCCGCCCCGTCGCCACCGTGCCCCGCCCCGTGATCGAAAACACGTCCTCGACCGGCATCTGGAAGGGCTTGTCGACCTCGCGCTTGGGCACCGGAATGTTCGTATCGAGCGCCGCCAGCAGCTCCTCGATCTTCGCCACCCACTGCTTGTCGCCCTCGATCGCCTTCAAGGCCGCGCCGCGGATCACCGGCGTATCATCGCCCGGGAATTGATACTTGCTCAGCAGCTCCCGCACCTCGAGCTCCACCAGGTCGAGCAGCTCGGAGTCATCCACCAAATCGCACTTGTTCAAGAACACCACGATCGCCGGCACGTTCACCTGCCGGGCGAGCAGGATGTGCTCGCGCGTCTGCGGCATCGGCCCATCCACCGCCGACACCACCAGGATCGCCCCGTCCATCTGCGCCGCGCCCGTGATCATGTTCTTCACATAATCGGCATGGCCCGGGCAGTCGACGTGCGCATAGTGGCGCTCGGTCGTCGAGTACTCCACGTGGCTCGTCGCGATCGTCAGGATCTTCGTCGCATCGCGCCGCCCCTGGCTCTCGCTCGCCTTCGCCACCTGGTCGTAGGGGATGTAGGTCCCCAGCCCCTTGTCGGCCGAGACCTTCGTCAGCGCCGCCGTCAACGTCGTCTTGCCGTGGTCCACGTGCCCGATCGTCCCAACGTTCACGTGCGGCTTGTTGCGCTCAAATTTCGCCTTTGCCATTGCTTCCGATTCCTTGGTGAGTGTTCTCTTCTTTTAACAATTCGTCGTTCCCAGAGCTCGCGACCGGGATTGAACCGGTGACCTCGTCCTTACCAAGGACGCGCTCTACCGACTGAGCTACGCGAGCGTTCGTCAGAGCGGGCGACGGGGCTCGAACCCGCGACCCTCAGCTTGGAAGGCTGATGCTCTACCAACTGAGCTACACCCGCGCGCCACCAGTGGTGGGGGAAGGATTCGAACCTTCGTAGGCTGACGCCGGCAGATTTACAGTCTGCTCCCTTTGGCCACTCGGGCACCCCACCTGGCCCGCCGTCCCCCAACCTCGACCGCGCCCTTCGCTCCCACTGACAACAGACCCCGCGTTTCGTTGCGCGCGGGGTTTGTTGTTTCCCAGTTCGGGTTTGAGCTGACGAAGGGACTCGAACCCTTAACCTGCTGATTACAAATCAGCTGCTCTACCAGTTGAGCTACGTCAGCTGGTCGAAGCTGAATCTGACAGACTCGTATCTTAGACGGGCTGTGTGACTATGGCAAGGGACGGACTTCGAACGACTTAGGCCGCGTCAGGCGACGCGCCACTTGGTGCCCTGGGGCGTGTCTTCGATCTCCACCCCGCGCGCGGCCAGCTCCGCCCGGATGGCGTCCGCAGCCTTGAAATCCTTGGACTTACGGGCCTGGGCCCGGGCAGTGATGCGCTCCGCCACCCAGCTCGCGAGCGTTGGATCGACGGCGCGCGCACTCGGCAAGAGGTCCAGGACCGTCGTCACACGCTCGAACGCCGCGCGCGCCGCACCCCCGGCCTCCGTGGAATTGTCCAGCGCGCGATTCGCAGCGCGCACGAAATCGAACAATGTCGCCACCGCACGCGGCGCGTTGAGGTCATCGTTCAATGCGGTGGCCACATCCGCTTCAAGCGTTTTCGCGAGCTCCGCGATCTCTCCGTCCCCCGTTCCTCGTCCCGCTGCGCGTTGCAGTCGCGCGTGAAACTCTCCCAGGCGCCGCACTCCTTCTTTCGCCGCCTCGAGCGCTTCATCGGTGAAGTCGACCGGTTGGCGATAGTGCGTTTGGAAAAACAGCAGTCGCACCGCAGCCGCATCGACTCCCTGCTCGCGCAGATCGCGCGCGGTGAGAAAGTTTCCGTGGCGCTTTGACATCTTGGTGCCGCGCACGTTGAGGAATTCGCCGTGCACCCAGTGGCGCGCGAACGGCTGCCCGGTCGCGCCTTCGGACTGGGCAATTTCGTTTTCATGATGGGGGAAAATCAGATCGATGCCGCCCGCGTGAATGTCGAGCGTCTCGACGCCACAATGTTTCTGGATCTCGTCCAACGCCATCGCCGAGCATTCCAGATGCCAGCCGGGTCGGCCGCGGCCGAACGGCGCGTCCCACGCCGCCCCGACCGCTTCGTCTTCCTCGTCCGCTTTTTTCCAGAGCGCAAAGTCGCTCGGGTCGCCTTTGGCGTATTCGTCGCTCGCGACGCGCGCGCCCACCTTGATCTCCCGCTTATCGAGCTGCGACAGGCGCCCGTACGTCGGGAATTTCGCGATGGCGAAATAGACCGACCCGTCCTCTCCTTTATAGGCCACGCCGCGCTCCAACAGCCGCGACACCAGCGCGATCATTTGCGGCATATAGCGCGTCGCCGGGGTGTACACGTGCGCTGGCCTGATGCGCAGATAATCGCGGTCCTCGAAAAACACCCGCGTGAACGGCTCGGTGTGCTCGGTCAGGCGCTTCCCCGCTGCGCGCGCCGCCTTGATCGTGCGGTCGTCCACGTCGGTCAGGTTCATGACGTGAAATACCTGATAGCCGCGATCCTCTAACCAGCGGCGCAGCAGATCTTCAAAAAGAAATGTGCGGAAATTGCCGATGTGCGCGTAATTCCACACCGTCGGGCCGCACGTGTAGAGCGTCACGCGGGGCGGCGCGAGCGGCTGGAGCGGCTCGACGCGGCGGGTCAGCGTATTGAAAAGCGAAACGGGGGTCGCCGTCATTGCGGCGAAACGTACTAACGCGCCTCGTGTGTTTCCAGCACGATCTCCTCGAGCGACTTCACGCGCACGCGGGACGCGCGGACCGGGAGCCGGTGGGCGTGACATAGGGCGAGCGCGGCCTCGACGGTCCTCCCGGCGAGCGGGGCTTCGATCCCGGATGCGGTAACGCGAAACCCGGGAGGCGGCTCGGCGGGGGGCGCGTCCAGAATGACCTCCAGGACGCGCTCCCCCAAGAGCGTGGCGAGCGGGCCCGCCCGAACAATCCGTCCCTCCCGCAACACCAGCACCCGCGCCGCCAGGCGTTCGAGCACCGTCGGGTCGCGCGCCGTCATCAGCACCGCCATCCCGCCCGCGGCCAGCCGCGCGATACGACCGCGCAGATCGCGTCGCGCCAGGGTATCAAGACCCGAAAAGATTTCGTCGAGCAGCAATACGCGCCGCCCGCCCAGTGCTGCCTGTGCCAGGGCCAGTCGTTGCGCCTCCGCGCGACTCAGCTCTTCCCCGCACCGATCCGCAGCAGCCCCGAGACCGGCCAGCTCCAGCGCCTCACGCACCAGTCCCACGGACGTGCGCTCTCGATTCGTGGCGCAGTGGAGCCGGGCGTAGTAGGTCAGGAGCTCGCGCGCGGTAATCGCGGGCGGGAAGACCGCATGGTCAGCCGCAAAGCCCGCGAGGCGGCGAGCGGATGGATCGGTAACGCGCACTCCGCATACGCGCGCTTCGCCTACGTGCGGACGCAGATGACCAGCGGCCACCTGCAGCAACGTCGTTTTCCCGGTCCCCGCCGGACCCACCACGCCGGCGATTTCTCCGGGCAACAGCGCGAGCGACACGCCCCGCAGGGCCCGCGTTGCGACGTCCAGCAACGTCAGCGCGAAGTCGGTCATTGCGTTTTGGCGCGGGCCACGAATCCACCCGCCAGGATGATTCCGAGGCCCGTCCAGGCGAGGGCATGCAGCACCGCGCCGCTCGCCTCGCCTTGCGCGATGTCCCGATAGTGCCAGAGCGCGGGCCCCAGCTCGAGAGCGCTCGCGGCCGCCACACGAATCACACCTGGCCTGGCCAGGGCGACGAGGCGCTCCGGTGCGACGGCGCCCGCAACCGCCATACAGAAGAAGAGCGCCACCGCGGCGCCGCCGCCCAGCGGGATCACCATGGCGAGGGCACAGGCCCCGACCGCGCCGGCCGCGAGCAACCCCGCGATCACC
>JBHEMG010000080.1:0-5262 GCA_046262715.1 Gemmatimonadales bacterium | reverse complement strand
GTTCGAAACATAGAGGCTCCTCAGCGCGCGCCCGATGGCGCGGCGTTTGTGCCCTGCAGGCTTTCCAGGTAGGCGAGCAGATCGTCGAGCTGGGCGTCCGACAACTTGTCGGCGCCGAAGATCGGCATCGCCGATTTCTTTTCGTCGCTCACCGAGCGCATGTCTTCGCGCAGGTAGCCCTGGATGCGCTCGCGCGTGTCCATCACCTGCACCGAGAACAAATCTTCGTTCTTCTTGACGCCGCGAATTTCCTGGCCGTTCGGCGTCGTCAGCGTCACGGGCTCGTAACCGGTCCTGAAGCTGCCCATCGTGCCGCGAATCTGGCGCGCCATCGCGGCGCGCGCCCGCGCGGCGCCGATGCGCGAGAGGTCGGGACCGAGATTGCCGCCGCGATCGCCGATGCGGTGGCAGCCGATGCAATTGGTCGCGAACACGTGCTCACCGGTCGCGGCGCTGCCGGGCCCGGGTCCGGTGCCGCTCGCCGGCGAGATGGTCTTCAGGTAGGCCAGGATGCGCCAGATGTCCATGTCGGAGGTCCGAGGCGCCGGATGCGCGGGCATCTCGGTATCGGGCACGCCGTTTCGGATGGTGCGAAACAGCGCCGCATCCGTGCGCCCGCGCGCCCAGACCTGCGTGATGTCCGGTCCGCGAATGCCGCGCGCGTCCATGCCATGGCAGTCGGCGCAGCGTACGCGATAGGCGCCCATGCCGGAGGTAATCGCGTCGGCGTTACCCTCCAGCGGGTTTTTCGTCGGCGGATCGGCGGGAATCTTGAGGTAGACGTCCTGGGCGATCGGGTTCGCGGCGGCTACGACGACGACGATCAGCGCGCTGTAGATCCACCTCATAGTGGGGCGGATTATAGCCCCACGGAACGATTGCGGCTACAAAGCGCCCGGCGACGCCGGGAGCTCACGAGTGCGGTACAAGTCGCCGCGCAGCTCGATGCGGTCCGCCAGCCGCGCGACGAGAATCACGACGCGATCCTCCAGTTCCTCGATCGGCACGGCGGGGTCGAACTGCCGGAACAACGCGTGCGCCAGCGCCGTGTGATCGCGCGTCGTGACGTCGAGAAGACGCGTGATCAGCATCTCCAGCAGGAATGACTCGGTGATGTCGCGGAAGTGCTCCTTGAGCGCGGCCACCGTCGTGGCCTGGGCGGTGATGCCCGGCACTATCGCGCTGCCTTCGACGGTCAGCAGCACGCCGGCGCACAGCATCGCCTTGATGACCGCCTTGCTTGCCGTGTCCCAGTGCCGGAACGCGAATCCCGATGCGTCCGCCTGTTCGCGGGCGCGGGCCGCGGCCTCGCGGGTGAGCCGCGAGACGATCATCGGGTCGGCGCTTCGCTCCGCGACGAGCTGCTCGACCGCCCGGAACAGCACATCGCGGGGCCGCTTCTCGGAATACAGCAGCTGACCGCGGAGGCAGTCGGCCATCTGCCGGGAACGGAGGAATCGCGGGTTGCCACGCTCGCCGCGGCGACCATCGTCAACCGGACGCTCAGCAGGCACCAGACACGAGCCTGCACCGGCGCTTTTCACATAAGGTCCATCAGTCATGGAGCGAGTGCACGGGGCGCTCGGGAGCCTCGTACAAGGAGAAAACTTGCATTGCGCATGCCGCGCACGATTGGTATGTGGCAGGTCGTACTGTCACCTCGTGTCGCCGAAGCCTCACGAGGTTAGCAGCGCTCGAGACGGTGGTTGGTGGTTGGCCAACCACCAACCACCTACCAATTACCAACGAACGACTTTCCCGCTACTCCGCCTTCACCTGCAGCTGAATCGAGTACGTTCTCGAGTCCGTCGCCGCGTACACGTTGCGCGTGCTGAACTGCAGCCTGAAGTTCGGCGTCAGGCGAAGTTCCGCGCTCGGCGAGAGCCGGTAGGTCGACGCGCCACTCACGGTGTTGAGATGTTCGACCGCGAGGCTCGTCTGCAGCCAGTTGGCCGGCACGAAGAACACCTCGGCGTGGCCCGCGAGATGCGTCAGACGGCTTCCCGTCGCCAACTCGCGTTCCGTGACATCGTGTTCGGCCAGCACGCCGAGGTGCTCGTTGAAGCCGACGCGCGCAAACACCCCTGCGTTCCGGCGATCGAACGCGTCCGCCTTGGACACTCTCGTGGTCAGGCCGATGACGGCGCGGTCTTTCCAGACGTTGAGCCCAGCCATCGCGCCAGCGCCGCGCGCCTCGAATTGCGGCTGCGCTTCGTTGCCGTCGGGCCCGTAGCCGTAGCCGGCAAGCTGCCAGCGGTTGTTCCACCAGAACATCTTCGCCTGCGTGGGTGTGCTGCTCACGTTCGGGTTGTTGACGCTCCTGTAAAAGGAGCTGGCGCCGGGCAGCCCGAGCCCGGTGGGCAGCTCGTCGCGCCCGACGACGAGCGCCATGCCCTGGCGCGGCTGGTACATCCAGTACAGCCGCGACATGCCGAGGCTGGCCGCGCCCATTCGCCGGTTCAGAGACAGCGCCGGACTGCGCACACCGAAGGCATAGACGAGCCGGTTTTGCGCGTTCACCGCGACGGCGGAGCGGAAGTTCGTATTGAAACTGTATTCCGCGGTGCTCCCCTGTTGATGATCGACGGCCATCTGCAGGCGCACATCGTAGAGAAACCGCGTGAGCGCGTCGCTCGAACGTTCGGCGTCGGGCGGCTCGCCGGCGCGGAGGGTCTGCGCGTAATCGATGCCCTTGCCGTACGGCGTCAGCACGCCCCCGCCCTGTGGCGAGACGTGGCACGTGGCGCACACCGCATACCCCAGACGAATCATGTTGGGATACGCGGCGGCAGGCTGCGTCGCGGCGAGGAGGATGAGGAAGGAAAGCATTACCTTCAACATGACAGGCCTCCTAGCGGGTGCGGCCGCTGGTGGCGACCGCCGCGGGTGCAGCATTGAGGTTGACGCGAACGAGCACTTCGTCCTTCACGCCGACGCCCAGATACGTCGGCGCGGGAATGCCGAACTCGGATACGCGCACGGGAAAGCTGGCGGCGAGGCGGTAACCGTCGCCCTCGGGCTTGATGTCCGCGGTGCCGCTCACCTCGCGGCTCTGGCCGTGCAGCATCAGCACCGCGCGAAACGGCGTCTTGCCCGACAGCCGATCGACGCGGATGTTGCGCAGGTGCGCCTGCGCGTACTCCGGCCCGCGCTCCACCTCCAGGTACGTCTTCCGCAGGTGTTGATCGCGCAGGCCGATCCCCGTTTCCAGCGTCTGCAGATCGACGAGCATCTCGGCGTCGAGGGGCCGGGACGTATCGCCAACGATCCCGACATCGCCGGTCAACGCCTTGGTGTGGGCCTCGAAGCTGCCGCCGATCGTCAGCGGGCAGAGCACGGACACGTGGCCGCTCGTCACGCGAAGCGCCGGCCGCCCGCTGTCGGTCGCCGCGTCCTGTGCCTGTACCGGCAGGGGAAGCAGCAGGAGAGCAAGAAAAGCAATTGGACTGGTCGAGACGATCTTCTTCGTGGCCATTTCGATTCTCCTTGGTGCGGCTCGCGGTACCGGCACTCGTACAACGACGCGAGCGGGAAACGCTTACGCGGATGGCGGCAACGCCTTGACAGCGGCAGCGCGGGAGCGTGCGGAACGGCGGAAGAAAAGCGGTACGGCGGAACGGGCGAGGCGGCGTGATGCGCTACGAGTCGCCCCGGGTACGCGCGAAATCGCGCGCACAATACCAATCGCCGCGCAGCTCGATGCGGTCCGCGAGCTGCGCCATGAGAACGACGACGCGGTCTTCCAATTCCTCGATGGGAACCGAGCGATCGAACTGCCGGAACAGCGCATGCGCGAGCGCGGTGTGGTCGCGCATCGTGACATCCATCAGCCGTGTAATGACGACTTCCAGCAGGAACGCTTCGGTCAGGTCGCGAAAGCGTTCATCGACTCCCGCCACGACGTTCGCCTGCGCGGTGATTCCCGGCGCGATCGGGCGGCCGTCGGCGGTCAGCAGCGCCCCGGCGCCCAGCATCGCCTTGACAACGGCCCTGCTCACCGTGTCCCAGTGAAGGAACGTGAAACCGGACGCGTCGGCTTGCTGGCGGGCACGGGCCGCCGCCTCGCGGGTGAGCCGCGACACGATCACGGGCGTGGCGCGCCGTTCCTCGACCAGGCGCTCGATTGCGGCAAACAGCAGATCGCGCGGCCGTTTCTCCGAATACACACGCTCGCGACGGAGGCAGTCCGCCATCTGGCGCGATCGGAGGAATCGCGGGTTCACACGGTCGCCGCGGCGGCCGTCGCCGACCGCAAGGTCAGCGGGGATGCGCCACGAAGCTATATCGACACTCTTCGCGTAAGGTCCGTCAGTCATGAATTGTGCGGGGCTGCGCCGGGGGCGCCGAACCTACGGCGGATGTTGCATTGCGCGTGCCGCGCAGATGCAGTACTGCAGGTGTGATGCGGGCGGAACGGCTATACCGTCCCGCCCGTTTCTGTCACGTTATGTCGCTGCTGCGTCGCCGGCCACGGCGCTCGCCGTGGGCGAGGGTGGAATCGCCGGTGACACTTTTGGCGGCGCCGCTACGGCCGCGTGAGCGGCGTGTTTGCCCAGACGCTGCTTCATCAGCTCCTCGGCTCCGGCGAACAGCTGGTCTTTGGTGATCTTGCCGGCGTCGACTTCCGCGAGGATCGCCTTCTGCGCCTGGTACTCGCGGTTGACGATGCCCGCCTTGCTCTGCAGCATGCGCCACGCCTTGCGGCGCTCCACACAGAAGAGCACGAGCTGACGCGACAGTGCGCGGAATTCCACCCTGCCGTCCGGCCCCTGCACCTTGATGTAGACGCCGAAGTCCGGCACGTAGGACCGGTGATCCTTCACGAGGTAGCGCCGGTAGACAACGTCCTGCTGCGTGATGCGGACGAGCATGTTCTCCAGCGGGATCAGCGTGGCGGCGTCTTCGAGCTTGACCTTCTTCAGGTGATTCCTGAAGCGCGCCTCGGTCGCGCACCAGTGCGCCACCGTGTAGCGGTACGGCTCGTTGGTCGCCTTGAACTTGGTCTCGTACCAGTCCATGTCGATCGACGGGTTGCCTTTGACGTCGAGCGCATCGTGATAGCTCTCGCCGAGCCGCGGGTTGAAGACGAATTCCGGCGCGCCGCGCGAATCGCGCACGCGCTGCGCCTGGATGAGCGCCATGTCATCCGGCACGCCATGTTCGGGCTGACACGTCGTGAAGCACTGCAGGAACGCGGTGCCGCGGTACTCGATGCCGTCGAGAATCGATCGATAGAGCTTCGGCGCGTTGGCGATCGAGATC
>JBHEMG010000079.1:0-3680 GCA_046262715.1 Gemmatimonadales bacterium | reverse complement strand
CATACGCTGGAGCGGCGTCATCGCGCCGTACGCCTTCTGGCCCTCTTCGCCTAGCGCCTGCTTAGCGAGTTCGGTCGCCGTCGCCCCCGGCGACAGCACGTTTACCCGGATGCCGGTGCCTTTCAAGTCCTCCGCCCAGGTCCGCGCGAGGTTGCGCACTGCCGCCTTGCTCGCGCTGTAGGCGGTGAATGCCGGAGCGCCCGTGGTCCCGGCGCTCGATCCGGTCAGGATGATCGAACCGCCCTTGCCCATCAGCGGCAGCGCCTTCTGGACCGTGAAGATCGTACCCTTCACATTGACGTCAAAGGTTTCGTCAATGTGCTTGGCGGTGATCTCGCCGAGCCGAAGCTGGCTTCCCACCCCGGCATTGGCGAAGACGATGTCAAGGGTTCCGCGCTCGGCCTTCACCGCCGCATAGAGTCGGTCGAGGTCGGCCTCATCCGAGACCGAGCCCTTCACCGCGCGGGCATTGGGCCCGAGCTCGGCCACAGCGGCGTCGAGCGCGTCCTGCCGGCGGCCGAAGATGAAGACGAAGGCGCCCTCCTCGATGAAGCGCTTTGCCGCGGCGAAGCCGATGCCGGTAGCGCCACCGGTGATCACAGCGGTCTTTCCATTGAGTCTAGTCATGTCGTGCGTCCTTCGTTGGGTTGTAGTGAAGTGAATTGAGGTACTATTAAAGTATCTATTTTTAGCAAAAAAATAGCTAGCGGGACCTGCTCCTGATTTGTGACACCACGTCCGCCAATGTCGTGCGCCTCAGATCACTATCGACGGCCTTCTGAGCGCCAACCAGCACGTCGCTCATGACTTCCTTAATGTTACAGCTCACGACACACCCCTTGCTTTTGGGATAGGTATGGATGGCGAAAGCATTTGGAGGGTTGACCGCAGAGTAGATGTCTAAGAGGGAAATACTCTTTGGGCTTCTCGCCAGGTCATAGCCACCGGATTTGCCAACGGTGCTCTTGACCAGCTGCGCCTTGGAGAGTTTAACAAGGATTCTCTTCACGAACACCGGGTTCGCATTCACGCTACCTGCGAGAATTTCCGACGTGAAGGCTCTCTCGTAATGTGCGATTGCCGCCAGTACGTGGACGGCGATCGAAAATTGAGTGTTTACGGAAGCCACATCTAGATACTATATTAGTATCCATACTGAACACAAGAACAAAATGAATAGCCGAGTCTCTTTCGTCAACACACGCGGTCGCCGACATTCGACACTCGACCAGATCAGTCCGACCGCTTTCGAACGACGTGCCGCCGCAGCCTGGTTCCGACGGAGCGCTCACCGGCAGCCACGCACGAACGCCGGATGCTGATGCGAACGTTGGCCACAATCCGACTCGCGGAGAATCATCCCTCTCGGGTGGCGTTCACTGACGCGTTCATCGATGAGTACAACCGGGAGCGGCCCCATCAAGGCCTCGGCATGAAAGTGCCGGTCGACGTGTATGGACGCTCAGAGCGTCCTCCGTCTGGCAGTTCTTGATACTCGGCCAGCCTGAGAGCTGACGGTGATTCCCACAACTGGATTCCCACAACTGTTCGCTCAGCCAGTTGCGGACATCGTCCAGTGCGGCCTAGAGAGCTGAGCACGTAAATTCACGCGGCCTTGGGGAGGCGGGCAATTCGTTGGAGATTCGCGACGACGGCGACGCGTCGGACATCGAGGGTGTTCTTGCGGATCCCTTTGTAGCGGGCCTTTGGCCCTTGGATATGATCGATGCGGGCGAGCGAGTGTTCGATGGTCGTCCGCTGACGAAGCCGTGTCCGGCCCTCCGGCTGCTGCTGATGCGCGCGGAGCGATTGGAGCAACGGTTCCTGGGGGTGCATGGCAATCGAGCGGCCACCGCGGGCCGTCGTGCACGCCGCGCGCAGGGCGCAGGGCTGGCAGACGGTGGCGGCGAAATGCACGGTGGGCGCGCCGGCGACGATCCGCGCGGTCTGTTGCGCGGGACAGGTGACGCGCGCCTCGGCGAGCTGGATCACAAACGCGGATTTCGGAAAGCGGCCCCGATTGGTGCTCGTCCAGGCTTTGGCGCGAATCGCGACTCCGCGCGCGTGGAGAGGGCCAATGTCTGCACTGCCTAAGTAGCCGCGATCGATCAGTAATTCAGCGAGGGGTCCGTGCGGGGCCAGGTCTGGCGTCAGCAGGGCGAGGGCCTCGTGCTCCGGTTCGTTGGCGGGGCGGACCACCGCGCCGACGATGAGATCGGCGTCCACGAGTTTGAGCACGTGGCGCTTGTAGCCGGTGAAGCGCCGGGTGCGGGTCTTGCGGCCATGGCGCATCTCCGGATCACCCAGGGACGGCATGCGCTCGGAGGCCACGCCCCGTCGAATGCGACGCTGTCCGGTCGTCGGATCGGGTTCCAGATCTTGCGTTAACACGTGGCGCAGCGCCGCTAACGCTGCCTGCACGGGCGGGGTCTCCGCCACGGGTAGGTGGCTCGCCACCCACTGCTCCAATCGATCGACCTCGTCTAACAACCGCGCGAGTGCGTCGGCCTGGGCGGCGGGATCGCCCCAGTCGATGTCCAGGGTTGCCTTGAGGCTCGCGGGGCCCAGCAGGGTGATCCCGGCGTCGTGCAGGACCTGGGCGCGGGACACCTTCAGCGTCTTGGCGGCGCACGTCGCGACCGTCCGCAGGGCGCGGCCGATCAGATTCCAGGTGTCTTCGACACGGCCGGCACCCACCAGCGGCGAGGAATCGAGGGCGGCGCGCAATGCCTGCCAGCCGAAGTGGCCCGTCTGTTTGGCCAACGCCACCGTGCGGTCCAACAACTTCTGATCGAGATCGTGCGCGATCATCCGTTCGCGAAATTTCACCAATGCCCCTTGCGAGAAGGGGGCGTCGGTCTCACCCAGACAGCCGAGCGGCATCTGCCAGCGCGGGTCCAGGGCCGCGGCGACCACCGCTTCCGCATCCCCAACCTGATCGTAGGCTTGCAGCAAGGTCACCATCGCCAGCAAGGCCGGCGGCAGGGGCGCCACACCACGCGGATGATACGCGGCCGCTAACTCCGCCTCGAACGCCTCGTCGAACAACTCGGCGCGGATCTCGCGCAAAAACACGTAGAACTTGCCGATGCGCCGCAGCTTCTGCGCCACGCGCGCTTCGGCCGCGCTCAACTCCGTCGGGACCTGCCAGCGAATCGGTGTGGGCATGCGCCCATCAGATCACACGCCGATCCCGTAGTCGATCCCTGCCGCTCCGCAGCCGGGCATTTGCGTGATCAGCTCTCTAGGACGATGCTCATCGCCAGACCGGGCTCGGGATGACCCGGCGCCCTGTGAAGGGTCGGGCCGTCCCGAGCGAGAGCCGGGGGACGCGATTCGGGATTCGTCTCCTTGTACAATGCCAGGCGATGGGCGACCCGGTTATCGTGCCGCGCGCCGAGCACCCGATCTCGCGCAGCCAGATCGATCCCGACGCGCTGAAGGTGCTGTACCGGCTACACCAGAACAACTACACCGCGTATCTCGTCGGCGGGAGCGTCCGCGATCTGCTGCTCGGACGGCGGCCGAAGGATTTCGACATCGGCACGTCCGCCCATCCGTACCAGGTCAAGCGGCTGTTCCGGAACTGCTGGATCATCGGCCGGCGCTTTCGCCTCGCCCATGTGAAGTTCGGACAAAAAGTGATCGAGGTTGCGACGTTCCGCCGCCAGGTGGCGGCG